>DAOTXZ010000026.1:0-3573 GCA_034435115.1 Dehalococcoidia bacterium
GTTATAACCAATACCTTAACCTCTTCATCTCGCTTGGCATCCTCCATTGCTGTTATCACCCCCTGGATCATCCCCGGGCTGATTGCATTTAGGGTCTGGGGGCGGTTCAAAGTAATGGTGGCGATACCCTCTTCTTTGGTGTAGAGAATATCCTGAAACTCCATGCCTTCACCTCCTGATTAGCGATTATACTCCCATCCAACTATCAGGTCTAGGAGACCTCCTCGATTGACACCCACAGGGAGGGTAAAGTATAATCGGCAACGGGAATTCGTTGTGCCAAAGAGAACCTATCAACCAAAAAAGATCCCCAGGAAGAGGGAGCATGGCTTCCGGGCGCGGATGAGCACCCGTGGTGGGAAAAATGTCCTTAAAGCGCGGAGGCTCAAGGGGCGGAAGAGACTGACTGTGGTTTGAGGGATGGGGAAAGGGGGAAGACTTACTAAGGAGAGGGATTATCAAACGGTTTTTAAGCAGGGAAAAACGTGGGCAAATAGCCTGCTTGTGTTGAAGGTGCTACCTAACGGGCTTGGGACAAATCGGTATGGCTTTTCCGTGGGGAAACGATTGGGCAAGGCAGTGGTTCGTAACCGGGTGAAAAGGTTGCTTCGTGAGGGGGTGCGGCTGACCCCGATCGAGCCGGGGTGGGACATGTTGTTTATCGCTCGTGGGGCTGCTGTCACTGCTGATTTCCATACTCTTAAGGGAGCGATTGAAGACTTGCTCTCCCGAGCGCAGCTATTGAGGGATGGGGGAGGGGCGTGCTGAGGGTTGCTTTAGGCCTTATTCGGATCTACCAGTTGACCCTATCACCATACATTGGGCGCTCCTGCCGATTTACACCTTCCTGTTCTCACTACACCTACGAGGCAATAGAGAAATATGGCCTCCTAGAAGGCGTCAGGCTGGGAGCAAAGCGCCTCGCTCGCTGCCACCCATTTCACCCATGTGGCTTTGACCCTGTCCCCTAGCCCCCTTTAATATTTTTAAGGCGGTTTGGCATTAATCATAAAATAGTGAGGAAGGCACTACTCCTTCTCATCATATTTCTTCTTGGCGGGCTCGCCTTTACCGGGTGTGCTAGCACCCCTTCACGGGGCTGGTCCGGTCCTGTAGTTATTGACGATTCCCTCTACCTGGGCACCATGCAGGGGAATGTCATTCGCCTCAGCCTCTCCGGTGAGGTTGAAAGGAGGTTCTCCCTTGGGACCGGGCAGCAGACAGGGGCATTTGGCTGTGCCGCCCCGTCGGTGGTGAGCATCTATGGCACGCCGGTGGTGGCAGACGGGGTGCTTTATGTGGCTACCTATAGCGGGAAGGTCTACGCCTTTGATGCCGGGACAGGGGCACCCAAATGGGGACTGCCCTCCTACTTCCAGACCAGTGGCACAATTGTCGGCAGCCCCGTGGTGGCTCTGGGCACGGTCTTTGTTGCCGACTCTGATGGCAAGCTCTATGCCATCGATGCCGTTACCGGGGAGCTGAGGGACGACTTTGCGAACCAGGGTGTGTTTCGGGCGGGGGACAAGATCTGGTCAACCCCGGTGGTCTCCGATGGCACCATCTATTTTGGTTGCTTTGACCATAAGCTCTATGCCCTCGATGCCGCGACTGGCGATTCGGTCTGGGAGCCTTTTGAAACCGGTGGCGCCATCGCCGCAACACCTCTTATTTACGAAGGAAGGGTATATATCGGTTCTTTTGACCGAAAGCTCTATTGTCTGGATGCGGCAACCGGTGGGCTCATGTGGGCATTCCAGGGGGGAGGCTGGTTCTGGGCTACCCCCCTATTTTATAACGGCGCTATCTATGCTGGGTGTCTTGACCAGAATCTCTATGTCATCAATGCTGATCGTGGGACTGAGATCGTCAAATACAGGCTTGATGCCCCGCTCCGCTCGGCGCCGGTGGTGGTTGATAATCTCATCGTTATCGCCTCGGATGGTGGCAAGGTATATCGCCTTGACCCTCAGGGCGGTGGGATAGGTGAGATATTTTCGGTGGGAGCCCCGATCCGGGCTGACCTCTGTGTCTCGGGTGGTATCATCTATATCCATGCTCAGAACCATACTATCTATGCCATCGATGTGGAGGGGAACGAGCTGTGGAGGTTCGATACTGGTGAGTGAGGCAAGAAGCCCATTATTTGGCCTATTTAGCACGAGTCGAAGAACCCTGATAATAGCCTCTGTTATCGCGGTAGCCATCGTTGTTCTGGTGACACAGTGGAATCTTATCGTCCTCCAGCCGATGCTCAACTTCCTTATCGTCTTATATAGCGTTCTGTTTCACAACTTTGGTCTTGTCATTATAGTCCTCACCATTATTGTTCGCCTTCTCATGCTTCCCCTCACCCAGCGGCAGCTTCATGCCACCAAGGCGATGCAGGAGCTGCAGCCGAAGATGCAGGAGCTACAGAAAAAATATGGCAAGGATCGGCAGAGACTTGCTGAGGAGATCGGCAAGCTGTATCGGGAATCGGGGGTAAGCCCGATGGGTTGTGCCCTGCCTATGGTGATCCAGTTACCCATCTGGATCGCCCTTTATCAGTCTATCATGCGAGCCCTAGCTACAACCCCAGAGGATCTATTGGCGCTATCACAGCATCTTTACCCCTGGCAGGTGGTCCACCAGGTGGTTCCCCTTGAGGAGCATTTCCTCTGGCTCAATCTTGCCTATCCCGACTTCACCTTCATCCTGCCTTTGTTGGTGGCTGCCACGATGTGGGTGCAGCAGAAGATGATGACCACCCCCACCCCTGACCCCCGGCAGCAGCAGATGACCCGGATGATGCAGTGGATGATGCCAATCATGTTTGGCCTGTTCGCCTTGCAGTTTCCCAGCGGACTGGCTTTATACTGGGTGACCATGACCGTCTTCGGCATTATAAACCAGTACTTTGTTACCGGTTGGGGAGGCCTTAGAAGGCGGCCTGCGCCCGCTGTGCCGGTTGTTGAGAAGAAAACCCCTTTAAAGAGGGAGGCGATGGTAGATGAAGAGCTTGGAGATAAGCGCGAAGTCAGTGGAGGAGGCCATCCAGCTCGCCCTAAAGCAGCTCGGAGTAAGTCGAGAAGAGGTAAAGGTCATCGTCCTAAGAAAAGGTAAGTCGGGCTTTCTTGGGATCGGTGCCCAGGAGGCACTGGTGAGGGTGATACCTTTGCACAAGCCGGGTGGGGAGCCCCGGGATATCGCCCAGCTCGCCAAGGAGATTTTAGAGAGGCTTCTCGCTTTGATGAAGGTCTCTGCCACAGTCCATCCTGTGGAGTCTCCTCCTGGGGAAGCCCCCCAAGTTGTCCTGGATATCAGGGGGGAGAATCTGGGGATACTCATCGGGAGGCGGGGGCAGACCCTTTCCTCTCTACAATATCTTGTCAATCTAATTATAGCCCATGAGCTAAAGGAGCGGGTGCCGATAACCGTCGATGTCGAGGGTTATCGGCAGCGCCGCCGTGAAGCGTTGCGCAACCTAGCCTTGAGGATGGCGGAGCAGGTAAGGTCTACCCGGCAACCGGTGACACTGGAGCCCATGCCCCCTGCCGAGCGTCGCATTATCCACCTCACCCTGGCAGATAG
>DAOTXZ010000027.1:0-5242 GCA_034435115.1 Dehalococcoidia bacterium
CTACTAAGTCATACGACATTGAAATGTGGGCTCCCGGCTGCGGGGAGTGGCTGGAGGTAAGCTCCTGCTCAAACTGTGGGGATTTCCAGGCACGCCGTGCCAATATTCGCTACCGCCCTGAGCCCGGCGCAAGACCTCGGTTTGTTCATACCCTCAATGGCTCCGGGCTAGCTCTTCCCCGGGTAGTTATCGCTTTAATGGAGAACTACCAGCAGAAGGATGGTAGCATCGTCGTCCCTGAGGTGCTGCGCCTCTACATGGGATGCGAGGTGATAAGGTAGTGCGCCTTCTTGCTATAGACATCGGCGCCGGAACCCAGGACATCCTCCTCCTCGATAGTGCCACAAATATTGAGAATTGCCCCAAGATGGTCATGCCGTCACCCACCTTGATCGTGGCACGAAGGATTGAGAAAGCCACACGAGAAAGGCTCCCCTTGCTCCTCTCCGGGGTGACCATGGGCGGTGGCCCAAACAGGCGTGCTTTGGAGAAACATCTTGGTGCCGGGCTAAAGGTATATGCCACCCCTGGGGCGGCGCTCACCTTCGATGACGACATAGCGGAGGTGGAGCGGCTTGGCGTTACCATTGTTTCCCCCGACGAGGGGAGGCGGATGGGGGGTGTGGAGAGGGTTGAACTTAAGGATCTGGACCTGGATGCGGTGAGGATGGCCTTCGCCCTCTTTGGCATTGAGCCCCGCTTTGACGGGCTGGCGGTTGCCGTTCTTGACCATGGGGAAGCTCCGCCCGGGGTTTCAAACCGCCTTTTCCGCTTTGACCATCTTCGTCGTGTAATAGGGGAGAGAACTGACCTTACCACTTTCGCCTATCTGGCTGAGGAGGTGCCACCATACCTAACTCGAATGAGAGCAGTGGCGAGGAGCGTGGATGCTGATGTCCCCCTTTTGCTTCTAGATACTGGCCCTGCCGCCGCATTGGGGGCTCTTGAGGATCAGGGGGTAGCTTGCCGCTCTGAGAATATGATCGTCAACCTGGGCAATGCCCATACGCTAGCCTTTCACCTTCATCGGGGCTTGATAAAAGCCTTCTTCGAGCACCATACCAGGCTTCTCAATGTTGAGAAGATCGATTCGATGCTCAGGAGGCTGGTTGCGGGAACTCTAACCCATGAGGAGGTTTTTGGCGAAGGCGGGCACGGCTGCATCATCATTGAAGCGGGAGGCAACCAGCCATTTCTTGCCGTCACCGGACCTCATCGCAATATTATGACTGCCTCCCGGCTCGAGCCCTACTTTGCTGCCCCCTATGGCGATTCGATGCTTGCCGGCTGTTTTGGCCTGGTGCGTGCCTTCGCCGTCCGCATGGAGGGGTGGCGGGAGGAGATAGAGAAGTGCCTCGGGAACTAGCGGGACTATCCCTGGCGGGGTAGCCAGCCCAGCCCTCCCTCTTCGGAGAGTATCCTCTCAGCCCCTTGGATTATGCTATCAATGAGCTCCTTAACACTAACCACCTTATCGATAACGCCCACCGCCAGCGAACCGCCGGCGATCCTGAATGCCTCCTCGGGGTCGTATTCCGCTAGGTCGTTTGTCCAGTCGATAGCCCGATCGGCCGACTCTTTCATGAGCACCATCTCCAGCCTCTGTAGCCACCGCTCGATGGGGATGGAGCCTCTCTGCTTAAGCACCCTCTCATACTCTTCTTGCCTGGGGGGTGCCAGGACACGGTGTCGGAGTTCGGGGTCCCAGGGCTGAGCCTCTACCAGGGCCTGCTTGTAGCGCTCCGATATGGGGCACTCCTTGGTTGCCATGAAGGCGGTGCCCATATATATCCCCTCCGCTCCCATCGCGAGAGCCGCTAGGAAGCCACGGGCATCCCCGATGCCGCCAGCGGCGATTATCGGGACCTTTATTAGTCTCACCGCGGTGGTGATGCTGATGAGGGTGGGGAGCTGGTTGATGTTCTTGAACCCCACACCCTCCAGACCAACGATGACAACCGCATCTGCCCCCTGCTTCTCGGCGGCAACGGCATGCCTGACTGTGGCTACCTTGTGGATCCACTTCAGCCCAGCCTCGTGGATCCTTCTTCCGTGCTCTTCGGCAACATAGGCGGAGGTGAAGATAACCGGCACCCTCTCCTCGATGGCTACCTCCCTCATTTCATCGATACGGGGGCATAGCCCCATGGAGAGGTTTACCCCGAACGGCTTATCGGTCATTGACCGGGCTCTGCGGATGTCTTCCCGCAGCCTCTCCGGTGTTCTGAGGGCACCAGCAGTTATGATGCCAAACCCCCCCGCCTCCGAGACCGGGGCGGCGATGGCTGAGGTTCCGAAGCCTCCATACGCCCCCTGAATTATGGGATACTTCGCCCCCAGGAGTTCGGTGACCCTGGTTTTCCACTCCATAGCCTCTCTCCTTTTTCAAAAATAACTAGGATAATTCTAAACCGCACCGGGCTAGGGTTCAAGCTGGTTTTCCCACTACTTGACAGGTTGGGACTAGGGCTATAACATTTTGATAATTCGAGTGGAGAAGTGTGATGGGAAAACGCGCCCTTTCCGACCTTAAAGTGGTGGAGTATGCCGACTTCATCTCTGGGCCTTATTGCGCCAAGCTTATGGCAGATCTGGGGGCGGAGGTGATAAAGGTTGAGGAGCCCGGGGTGGGGGATAAAGCGAGAAGAAGCGGACCTTTCTTGGATGATATCCCCCATCCTGAAAGGAGCGGGCTCTTCCTTTACCTTAATACCAATAAGCTGGGGGTCACCCTGAATCTCAGAACCCCCGCGGGGGTGAAGATCTTTAAGGAGCTGATAAAGGAAGCGGACATTCTCGTTGAAAACAACCCGCCCTCGGTGATGAAGGAGCTTGGGCTCACTTACCACACTCTAAAGGAGATTAACCCCAGGCTTATTATGACCTCGATAACCCCCTTCGGGCAGAGCGGTCCATATCGGGACTACAAGGCATCTGACCTGGTGAGCATTCACATGGGAGGGATAGGATACGTCACACCCTGGATGGTGAATGATCCTGAAAAAGAGCCACCGCTTAAGGGGGGAGGGAGGCAGGCAGATTTCCTTGCCGGTGTGAGCGCGGCGCTAGTTACGATGGCTGCGGTTTACGCGCGGCAATGGAGTGGCTTGGGGCAGCATATAGACCTCTCGGAGCACGAGGCGGTGGCTTGTATACTGGGCCGGGATATTGCTGCTTACTCCTTGGAGAAGGTTCTTTGGGATAGAACGAAGGCGCCGGTCGCTGGTGCTGTTAGCCTCCTGCCATGTAAGGATGGCTACATCCAGCTTCATCCCAGGGAGGATCGCCAGTGGTTACAGTTTGTTGAGATCATGGGAAACCCGGAGTGGGCAAAGGATGAGCGGTTTAAGACCGCCGAGTCAAGAAGCAATAATTGGAATAGCCTTGTGCCTTTGATCTGGGAATGGACTAAGGAGCGCACCAAGGAAGAGATCTACCACGCCTGCCAGGCGAAGCGCATCGCCTGCGGTCCGGTAAACAGCATGGATGAGGTCTTTCGCTCTCCTCAGCTTGAGGCGAGGGAGTTCTTTGTCGAGATCAACCACCCGGAGACCGGGAAGCTTCGTTTTCCACGGGGACCGTATAAATTCTCCGAGACCCCGTGGCGGCTGGCCCGCCCCGCCCCCCTCTTGGGTGAGCATAATGAGGAGGTCTTCTCAAAGAGGCTTGGTCACTCATCGGAGGAGCTGGTGAGGATGAGGGAGGCTGGGATTATATGATGGAGGTCGGATATGGATAGGCTACCTTTGGCTGGCGTCAGGGTTGCCGATTTTACCCAGATACAGGCTGGAGGCCATTCGGCGCAGTGGTTAGCCGTGCTTGGGGCGGAGGTGATCAAGATCGAGAGCCGACGCCGGCCGGAGCTCCTCAGGCAGATGGCGCCAGACCTCAATAAGAGCAGCGCATTTAATGCGCTCAATTATGGCAAGAAGGACTGTTCCATCAATCTGACCAAACCAAGGGGGGTTGAGCTCGCCAAGGGGATAATCGGGATCAGTGATGTGGTGATGGAAAACTATGCTACCGGGGTTATGGACCGACTGGGGCTGGGCTATCCCGAGCTCAGGCGGATTAGGCCCGACATCATTATGGTCTCCATATCTGGTCCGGGGCGGATGGGCCCGGAGAAGGACTACCTAGCCTTTGCCCCCACGGTTCACGCCTATAGCGGGATGTGCTCTCTCACCGGCTACCCCGGAGGGCCACCAAATATGATGGGTGCGATGTGGGTTGATGCGCTCACCGCCCAGACCGGGGCATTTGCCGCCCTGGCAGCGCTGCATCATCGCTCTCTCACCGGTGAGGGACAGCATATAGATATCTCTATGATCGAGGTAATGCTCTCCCTCCTTCCTGAAGCGGTCACTGACTACTCTATGAATCAGAGGGTTAGGGGGAGGATGGGGAATCGGGACGATATCATGGCTCCACATGGTTGCTATCGGTGTAAGGGGAAGGATAAATGGGTCGCCATTGCTGTTTCCTCGGATGAGGAGTGGCGCTCCCTCTGCCACGCCATCGGGAGGGAGGAGTGGCTTGAGGATGAGAGGTTCTCAGATTGCTTCAGCCGCTGGAGGAACCAGGATGAGCTTGACAGGCTGATCGAGGGGTGGACCATAAACCATACTCATTACGAGGTAATGGGGATACTCCAGAGGGTGGGGGTGGCTGCCGGCCCCTCTGTTAGCGTCGATGAGCTGGTCGATGACCCCCATCTGAATGAGCGGGACTTCTTTGTGGAGATAGATCACAAGGAGATGGGGAAGGGCCGCTATGCGCGCCTCCCTCTGAGGCTGGGGGGTAGCCCGGTTGGCAACTACAGCTCTCCGCCGCTACTCGGTGAGCATAATAGCTACGTCTTTGGCGAGCTCTTGGGGATGTCCCAGGATGAGATCAAAAGGCTTATCGAGGAAGAGGTGATCTACTAGGAGCCGCTTTGATTGATGCTAGAGGTCCCTTATACTGCGGTGAGGGAGGGGTGACCGAGTGGCTGATGGTGGCGGTCTTGAAAACCGTTGTCCCGGAAGGGACCGTGGGTTCGAATCCCACCCCCTCCGCTTTTTGACCGGGGCTATGTGACTTGTTTGGGTGTTTCTTAAGGGAAGTCGGAGGTGATAGATGAAAATCCACGAATATCAGGCAAAGGCGCTCATGTCCCAATTTGGCATCCCGGTCCCCCGGGGGAGGGTGGCATCAACACCGGCTGAGGCAAGGGAGATCGCTGCCGAGCTCGGGGGTAGGG
>DAOTXZ010000028.1:0-49927 GCA_034435115.1 Dehalococcoidia bacterium
CATCCAGGAGTTGGGAGTAGACATCAGAACCAATACCCCGGTCAAAGACCTCAAGTCCATCTTCGAGCAGGGCTATGGTGCCATCTTCTTAGGCACCGGCGCCCCAGTGAGCCAGAAGATGGGGATTCCCGGCGAGGCCACCCCGGGGGTGATGCATGCCCTCGACTTCCTGAGGCGGGTGAATAGCGGTGAGAAGGTCGCTTTAGGCAATAGGGTAGCGGTGATCGGTGGTGGCAACGCCGCCATCGACTCCTCACGAGTGGCACTGCGCCTGGGCGCCAAGGAGGTATCAATTGTCTATCGCCGCTCCCGGGCTGAGATGCCAGCCCAGACCACCGAGATACAGGAGGCGGAGCGGGAGGGGGTAAAGATTCACTTCCTGGCAGCACCGACAAGGATTCATGCGAAGGATGGCAAGATAGCCTCTATGGAATGCATCAGGATGGAATTGGGGGCGCCCGATGCCAGCGGTCGCCGTCGCCCTGTCCCCATCAAGGGCTCAGAGTTCACCATGGCGGTGGACAATGTGATCATCGCCGTCGGGCAGGCGGTGGACAAGTCGGAGTTGCCCGAGCAGCTAGAATACACTAGCTGGGGCACTCTCAAGGTAGACCCCGTCACGCTGGAGACAAACATAGAGGGGGTATTCGCCGGTGGCGATGTCGTTTCTGGACCTGCCGGGGTCATTGAGGCCATCGCCGCGGGCAAGGAGGCAGCCATCTCCATCGATCGCTATCTCAGGGGTCTCGACCCCAAGGAGGGAAGGCCGCAGCCGCTAAAGAGGGTGAGAGAGGTACCAAAGAAGGGCATCGAGCGGAGGGAAAGGGCGGTTATGCCCATGCTCGATGTGAAGAAGCGAGCAGGCGCCTTCACCGAGGTGGAGCTTGGCTTTGACGAGAGAACCGCCATTGCGGAAGCGAAGCGCTGCCTAAACTGCCCTGCCTGCTCAGAGTGCCTTGAGTGCGTCAAACTCTGCGAGGCAAAGGCCATCAATCACGATATGGAGGATGAGACGGTTGAGGTGGAGGTGGGGAACATAATTCTGGCCACTGGCTATCAAACCTTTGATCCCACCTCACTTCGCCAGTATGGCTATGGGCGGCTTCCCAATGTATTCACTGCCCTGGAGTTTGAGAGGCTAATCAACGCCGCAGGACCGACCAGCGGCGAGGTGATACTAAAGGATGGCTCTCACCCCAAGGAGGTGGCAATCATCCATTGTGTGGGCAGCCGCGATAAGAACTATCACGAGTACTGCTCGCGGGTGTGCTGTATGTACTCTATGAAGTTTGGCCATCTGGTGAGGGAGCATGTGCCGGGGGCCCAGGTGTACGAGTTCTACATCGACATGAGGAGCTTTGGCAAGGGCTTTGAGGAGTTCTATAACCGGGTACTCAACGAGGGCACCCTCTTTATTCGTGGCCGCCCTGCCGAGGTGACCGATGTTGCTGAGACCGACGAGGAGCGGGGCAAGCTCATCGTGGTCTGCGAGGATACCCTAGCTGGTGTCCAGCGCCGTATTCCAGTGGACATGGTTATCCTCAGCACTGCTCTTGAGCCTCAGGCCGATGCCGAAGAGGTCGCTCGTCTCTTTTCCATCAGCCGCAGCCCCGATGGCTTCTTCCTAGAGAAGCACCCAAAGCTTGACCCAGTGGCCACCATGACCGACGGTGTCTTCGTGGTCGGCTGCTGCCAGGGGCCCAAAGACATCCCCGATACCGTGGCCCAGGCCTCGGCAGCGGCAGCACGGGTGATAGCGATGATCACCAAGGGCAGAGTTCAGCTTGAGGCCATCACCGCAGCGATCGATGAGGAGAAATGCTCCGGGTGCAAGACCTGCGTTCTCCTCTGCCCTTATACTGCAATTACCTTCGACGAGGAGAGAAAGGTCTCCCGGGTCAACGAGGCCCTGTGCAAAGGGTGTGGCACCTGCGTCGCTGCCTGTCCCAGTGCTGCCATAACTCAAAGACACTTCACCACTGAACAAATCATGGCTGAGATAGAAGGAGTGTTAGTATGAGTTTTGAGCCAAAGATCGTTGGTTTCTGCTGCAACTGGTGCTCCTACCGGGGGGCAGATATGGCGGGCACAGCCAGGATGAAGTGTGCCCCCAACGTTAGGATAGTGCGGGTTATGTGTAGCGGAAGGGTGGACCCCGTCTTCGTGCTCAAGGCCTTCAAGGAGGGAGCGGATGGGGTCTTGATCCTGGGCTGCCACCCCGGCGATTGCCACTACGCCGAGGGAAACTACAAGGCGGCCCGCCGTATCCCGCTGCTGAAGAAGATGCTGGAACAGTTTGGCATCGAGGGTGATAGGGTGCGTCTGGACTGGGTCTCCGCCTCTGAGGGGGATCGTTTTACCAAGATCATAAATGAAGTGACAGAGAAGATCAAAAAATTAGGGCCTCTCAGCCAGGATGAAAGGAGAGAGCATGCCAAAGTTGAAACTGGCTCTATACTGGTCCGCTAGCTGCGGCGGCTGCGATGTGGCCGTTCTGGACATCAATGAGAGAATCCTAGATGTGGCCCAGATCGCCGATATCGTTCTCTGGCCAGTAGCGATGGACTTCAAATATCATCACATCGAAGCTCTCGATGACAACAGCATTGACGTTTGTCTGTGGAACGGTTCGGTGAGGAACTCGGAGCAGGAGCATGTTGCCAAATTGCTTCGGGCCAAGTCCAAGGTGATGGTGGCTTTCGGCTCCTGCGCCGTCTCCGGAGGCATCCCTGCGCTGGCAAACTTCATCAACCGTGATCTCGCCTTCGAGCGAGCCTACGTCGAGGCGCCCACCAATGACAATCCAAATCGGGTGTTCCCCCAAACCTCGACCCAGGTCAAAGAAGGGACGCTGGAGCTTCCTGAGTTTTGGGATACTGTGCTTGCCCTGGGTCAGGTGGTGCCGGTGGAGTACTACCTGCCCGGCTGTCCCCCACCGGTCAAGCTCATCAACCAGGTAGTGGATGCCCTGGCCTCAGGAAACTTGCCACCCCCAGGATCTGTGATTGCTTCGGAGAAGACCCTGTGCGACGAGTGCCCCCGGGTCAAGAAAGAGAAGAACATCAACAAGGTCTACCGGGTGCATGAGATCATCCCCGACCCGGAGAAGTGCCTCCTGGAGCAAGGGCTGATCTGCATGGGGCCGGCCACCAGGGGGGGGTGTGGTGCCAGTTGCATCCTGGTCAACATGCCCTGCCGTGGTTGCTTCGGCCCGCCCGCAGGGGTCTACGACCAGGGGGCTAAGATGCTCAGCGCCCTGGCCTCCATCTACGATGCCAAGAACGAAGGTGAGATCGCCCGAATGCTGGGGGAGGTTGTCGATCCAGCCGGCACCTTCTACCGCTTCGGAATGTCCACCTCGATGCTGGTAAGAAAGAGGATCTAGGCGAACCATGAAAAGGATAACCATCGATCCAATAACAAGACTCGAAGGACATGGGAGGATAGAGATATTCCTGGACGATGAGGGCAATGTGGCCAATTCCTATCTTCAGGTGCCGGAGTTTCGCGGCTTTGAGAAGTTCTGCGAGGGAAGGCCGGTTGAGGAGCTACCCCGAATCACCCCCAGGATCTGTGGCGTCTGCCCCTCGGCCCACCATATGGCCTCGACCAAAGCAGTAGACGCCGTGTTTCACGCCGACCCTCCCCCGGCAGCAAAAAAGCTGAGAGAGCTCTACTACTCGGCCCACATGTGTCACTCCCATATCGCCCACTTCTATGCACTAGCCGCTCCCGACTTTGTCCTCGGCCCTGATGCTGACCCCGCCCAGAGGAACATACTGGGGGTTATTGCCAAGGTGGGAATCGGGATCGGGGGCGAGGTGATCAAGCACCGCGCTTATGCCCAGGATATCCAGGCTGTCATCGGCGGCAAGGCAACTCATTCCGTCTGTGGTCTGCCCGGCGGGATGAGCCGACCGATCACTGAAGAGGAGAGGAAGGACTTTGAGGAGAAGGCCAAGTCCATGGTGGAGTTTGCCAAGTTCTCCCTGAAGCTCTTTGATGACATTGTCTTAGCCAATAAGGACTATATGAACTTGATCACCGGCGACATCTATACCATGAAGAGCTACTACATGGGCATGGTCGATGCCAAGAACAAGGTGAACTTCTATGACGGCAATATCCGGGTGGTTGACCCCGAGGGAAAAGAGATTGCCAAATTTAAGCCTGCCGATTATCTGGATTACATCGGGGAGCACACCGAGCCCTGGTCCTATCTCAAGTTCCCATTCCTGAAGAGAGTTGGCTGGAAGGGATTTACTGAGGGCAAGGAGAGCGGGGTATATCGGGTGGCACCGCTGGCGCGGCTGAATGCTGCCGACGGCATGGCGACCCCCCTAGCTCAGGAGGCCTACGAGAAGATGTATCAGACGCTGGGGGGTAAGCCGGTTCATGCCACCCTGGCCTTCCACTGGGCGAGACTAGTTGAGCTCGTGTATGCCGCAGAACGGCTTCTGGAGCTCTCCCAGGACAAGGAGGTCACCGACCCCAACATTCGCACCATCCCCACTGCAACCCCTGATGAGGGGGTGGGGGTGGTCGAGGCGCCCCGGGGAACTCTATACCACCATTACAAGACCGATGATAAAGGCGTGGTGGAAAAGGTAAACCTCATTGTGGCCACCGTTCAGAACAATCCGGCGATGAACATGTCTATAAAGAAGGCTGCCCAGAAGCTGATCACCAAGGGCAAGGCAGCAACCGAGGGACTACTCAACATGGTGGAGATGGCCTTCCGCGCCTATGACCCCTGTCTTGCCTGTGCCACCCATTCCCTGCCCGGCCAGATGCCACTTGAGGTGATAATCCGCGACCCACAGGGGAACATCCTGGAAAGACTGAGCCGTAAGCTCTAGGGCCCAGCTAGCCCGGGGGGCCCAAGTTGAAAACACTGGTTCTGGGACTGGGGAATCCGATTCTTAGCGACGACAGCGTGGGGCTTCGCATTGCTGAGGAGCTTAAAACCCTCTACAATGAGCAGGAAGTGACGGTGATGGCCACCGACATCGCCGGACTCGGCCTCCTCGACTTCATGCTGGGCTACGACAAGGTGATCATCATTGATTCCATTCAGACCAAAAAGGGCAGGGTTGGACAGGTCTATCGCCTAGATGCCCAGGACTTTGCCACCACCCGACACGCTGCCTCCCCCCACGATGTGAACCTCGCTACCGCCTTGGAACTGGGAAAGAGGCTTGGGCTCGCCATACCACAGGAGATAGTCATCTTTGCCATTGAGGCTCAAGATGTGACCACCTTCAGCGAGAGCCTGACCCCTGAGGTGGAACAGGCAATTCCCAAGGCCGTTCAGATAGTGGCCAGGGAGCTGGACGGCCGAGGGGTGAAGGGGAAAAACGACAAACAGATATAGAGACACCAGGTCAGGCAATACAGCCTAGCCTGGTGTCTCTGCGCCCAAACGGGGTCTATTGTGCTTTGGCTCGAGCCCGCTCCTCTTTCTTCCGTAAAGCCTCTCGTCTCACAGCAAGCTTAGCCTGTCTCCTGTCCAGCTCATCCTGCATTCCCTGACCGAACTCACAGATGGCGCACTGGAAGAGTCTGACGCAGAGCCTGTAGGAGACATCTCCGGTCAGGGCATAGCGGCAGAGTCTCTGGTTGCCGGCTAACCCCTTGCGCCTCTCCAGCGCCTCGGTGAGCTCGGGTGTCTCCCCGGCTGCCGTCTGTTCTTGCATCATCTGGTCGAACTCGCAGGTGAGGCAGTCGTAGTTCCTGGTGCAGGCGCGATAGCCGACCACGCCGAGCTTCATCCAGACACAGGGCTTTATCGCCTCCTCAACCAAGGCCTCACCCTCAACCTTGGGCTTCGCTGCCTCTTGCCTTGCCCGGTGGAGCAACACTCGAGCCTCGATGTTGCCCGGAGCCACACCCAGAACAGCCTCAAACTCCCTCACCGCCTCACCAAAGTGCCCCGCTTTTAGCTGCTCTTTGCCCCGCTCGAGATGGGCTGGCACCTCAGTCTCGGTTATGGTGATGACCTCTTCAACCCCAACCTCAACCCCCTCAGCTACAGTCTCCTCAACAGCAGCCTTCGGTCTTATCTCCACCTGCACCGGACCCAGGGTCTGCCTGATCAATCTCTCCAGGGCATCAAGGTCGAAGGGCTTGGGCAGATAATCGATGGCCCCGAGTTTCATTGCCTCCACCGCTGTTTCCACCGACGGATAAGCGGTGATGATGACCCCCTTGAGCCCTGGCTGTCGCTTCCTCGCCTCCCGCAGCACCTCAAGCCCATCTTTTCCTGGTAACCTGAGGTCGAGAACCGCAATACTGAAGGCCCGCTCAGCAACCATCTTAAGCGCCTCTTCTCCATCCTCGGCAGTAGCTACCTCATAGCCGCTGTCAACTAGCCAGTCCCTGAGTGACTCACGCATAATTGCCTCGTCTTCCACTATCAGTAAAGGTCGTTGCCTCATTTTTGTCACCCCCTTCTTTAGTTCTTTTACCGCTTCCGCCATCTATATTTGCAATTTTCTTGCCAAAATAAGAAGGTCATCCCAAAGTTTGGGATGACCCAGTTGGTCAGCTTGGTTGTCAGACGGTGTAAAACTATCAGTCAGTTGGTGTCTATTCTCTTTACATCCAGCCCATATTTCTTTATTTTGTTATAGAGTGTCATCCGCGTAATCCCCAAGACCCTGGCAGCCTTGCTATAATTCCGCCTGGTTTCAGCGAGGACGCTTAAGATATGGTCCTTTTCCACCTCCTCAAGGCTCTTCCCCGCCGAAGCCTGACGAGGCGAGGGCAGGTTTTGCAGAGATAAATCGGCGGCTGTAATCGTGCTATTCTTCGCCAGAACCACTGCCCTTTCGATGGCATTTTCCAGCTCCCGAACATTGCCCGGCCACTCATATTTCATGAGAAAGTCCATAGCATCGGGGGAAAATGTGGTGACCACTTTTTGATTTTCCAACGCAAACTTGTTCAAGAAATGTTGGGCTAAGAGGGGAATATCCTCCACCCTCTCCCTTAGCGGAGGCAATTGAATAGTAACCACATTCAGTCGGTAATAGAGGTCATCGCGGAATTCGCCTCTCCTCACTGCCTCCTTTAGATCCTTATTGGTGGCTGAGATGAGGCGCACATCGCTCTTAATTGTCTGAGTGCCACCGACCCTGGTGAACTCTCTCTCCTCGAGCACCCGCAGCAGATGAACCTGAACATTGGCGCTAATCTCCCCGATTTCATCCAAAAAGAGGGTCCCTTTGTGGGCCAGCTCAAATCTTCCTTTCCTTTGCGCTATGGCACCGGTGAAAGAGCCCTTTTCATGGCCAAATAGCTCGCTTTCCAGGAGGCTCTCAGGCAGGGCAGCACAGCTTACGGCGACAAACGGTTTATCCCGGCGGGGGCTCAAGTTATGGATGGCCCGAGCTACCAGCTCCTTACCGGTGCCGCTTTCGCCAGTGATCAGAACTGTAGCGTTGGTAGGAGCCACTGTCGTGACCACCTCGAATATCCGCTGCATTTTATGGCTCTTGGCAATGATATTCTCAAAGCGATAGCGCTCTTCTAACCGTTGGCGCAGGGCGAGGTTTTCTTCGATCAGCCCCTGATGCTCTACCAACTTCTTGATGAGCAATTCCACCCGCTCCGGGCAAAATGGCTTCTCGATATAATCATAGGCCCCCTCTTTCATGGCAGCGATAGCCGTGGGTATGCTCCCATAGGCGGTGATGATGATTACCTCAGTGCCGGGAAACATCTCTTTGACCCTCTTCATCAACTCGATGCCATCCATCCCCGGCATCACCAGGTCGGCGATAACGATCCCTATCCTCTCCTTATTGACAATCTCCATGGCCTGGGAGCCATCCCCAGCGGCAAACACTTGATAGCCGGCATTGTTGAGCCAGTCCACCAACGATTCGCGGACAACGGCCTCATCATCGACGACAAGGATTTTAGCCTTCCTATTCACGCCCGACCCTCAAATAGACACTAAACGTCGTTCCCTTTCCCACCTCGCTTTGAACCTCGATTCTTCCTTTGTGTCGCTCGATAATGCCGTGAGTCACAGCCAGCCCCAAGCCGACACCCTTCCCCTTCTCCTTGGTGGTGAAAAAGGGGGTAAACAGCTTGCGCAGGTTCTCCTTGGAGATGCCACAGCCTGTATCCTGAACATCGACCCTGAGCTGACCATCACCAACAAGCCTGGTGCGAATGGTCAACTCCCCTCCCTGTGGCATTGCCTGAATGGCATTCAATATGAGATTGGTGAATACCTGTTGTAGCTGGTCGAAATCAGCGGTGATCAGTGGCAGCGACGGGCTTAGCTCCTTTATCACCTTAACGCCCTGCATCTGGGCCTGATGAGCTACTAGGGATATGGCTTTTTCTATAGCCTGATTGACATCCGTCTCCCTTAAAAGTGGCTCTGATTGCCTGGCGAAATCCAGAAGATTGCGGATTACCTTCGAACTATGGCTGATCTCAGCCTCTATCTTCGAGAGGTAGCGCAGGGCCTCTTCCTTTGTCAGGGTGTCGCCCTCGGTCTTTTTCATCAATAATTTGGTGTAGACCAAGACACCGGCTAAAGGATTATTAATTTCGTGGGCAATGGCAGCAGCCATCTGGCCCAGCGAGGTCAGCTTCTCCGCTTGAATAAGCTCCTCTTGAGCAGTCTGTAACCGTTGAATCAGGTAGGGCCAGCACATCTCACTTTCAGCCAAGCCCTGACAGACAGCAATGGCCAACTCCCGGCAAGAGGAATAGCCGCAAGCGCCGCAATTAAGCTGGTCTTCAGGGGCTGCCTTTTTGATATGGGCTAAGGCGCGGCTGATTTCCTCTTCGCGCGGGGCATCGAGCGCCGTGAATCGATTGGTGAACCTCCGACTCAGGTCAAGGTCAGCATATTCCTTGGCGTCTCTCTCTGCTTGAGCAGGATCAGCCTCCCTCAGCGCATAATCGACGATGAGCTCCCTCCGTCCGCTAATTGATAAGTCGTTATAAATCGCTGGCCCACCAACGCAACCTTCGCAGAAGAAAAGATCCAGGAATCTAGTCCTGATCTTGCCCTTGGCGAAGTCTCGAAGGCACTTGACCACGCGCTCCTTGCCCTCACCGATGACGATATCGTTTGACGAGATGTCGCTGGTGAGCCCGGCCACTTTGAGTAAACCCCCTGGAATAGCGTACAGGCGCCCAAGGTGCGACTTGGGGCCAGCGAATTGCCCCTCCTCCTCATGACCAGGGTCGATCCCTCTGGCAGCGAGCATTTCCTTAAGTTCAGCAAAGGTCAACACAGCATCAATGACACCGGCAACCTTTTCGTCCACCCTCTCAACTTTCTTGGCGACACAGGGGCCAATGAAGACTACCTTGGCCCTGGGATTATACCGCCACTTAATCAACCGGCCCATCGCTACCATGGGCGAAACGAGAGGCACCAGGTTGCCGATTAGCTGGGGATAGAATTTTTCAATGACCAAGACGACAGCAGGGCAGGTGGAGGAGATGATAGGCTTATCCCCATTTTGCTCCATCAGTCGCTGATATTCTCGGGCCACCAGTTCGGCACCAAAGGCAACCTCCATCACCTCGCTGAACCCCAGTTTCTCGAGGGCAGTCGCCATCTGCCGCGGGCGCACCTCAGCCCAGGCGGCAGGGAACGAGGAAGACAGGATGGCAATTACTGGATATTGCCCCAAGAGCTGCCAAACGATGCCAACATCATTCTCCACTTGCTTGGCGCCGACGGCGCAGACCCGAACACAGGTGCCACAGGCAATGCAGCGCTCCTTCATCACCTCAGCCAGCCCATCCCTGACCCTGATGGCCTTCACCGGGCAACTGCGGATGCAGGCATAGCACCGTTTACATTTGTCTCGCGACGTGAACACAATGCTCATCTGACACCCTTTCCTTTTCTCATCCAAGACGCAGGTATCTTAAGTTCACTCCTGAGCTTCGCCACCGAGCGCCGGGAAAGTGAGACACCCAATTCCTCCAGCTTGGCCTTAATTGCCTGGTCAGTGAGAGGCTCCTCCTCAGCTTCAAGGAGTTTGATGAGCAATTCCTTCTTGAACCTCTTCGGTCGGGGGAAAAAGTCCTTAATAGGTTTCTCCTCCCCCCAAGGGGTATCGATGCTCTTGCCCCAGATAGCCCGGCTGATTGTGCTTGGGGCGACTCCGATCATCTTGGCCAGTTCCTTTTGGCTTAAAGGCAAAAGGGCCTTCGGGTCAGCCGATTCCAGGTACAGGCTCTGTTTTGCCACGATATTCTTCAATATTTGATACATTGTGTCCTTGCGGCTATTAATTAATTCCAACTTCTTAAATAACCGCCTGATTTCCCTGGCCTCGGTCTCGCTGAAAAAGCCTTCACCTTTTAAGCCTTCAAACCTTTCATAATCGATCACATATCTCCCACGGGCAACGGAGGGCGAGGAGTAGCCAATCAAAAAGCCCTCCGGACCCCTCTCCACCGATGCCACCTTGGAGTAATGGGTCAGCCCTGGGGCGATGGTTAAAGGGTGATAGAACTCGCTCGAGATAGCGAAGTCGTTAATGAGCTCGTTTATCCGCTCTACCTGAGAGGGCTCCAAATCACACTCCCGAGCGATTTCGTCCACGGTCATCCCCGCTTCGGGGAATAGGAAATATCGCTTGAATTTCTCCAACCCCAAATTGTTTATCCAGCCTACCACGGCTTCCCTGTTCAGCAAGATGGATTCCAGATCCAAAGAGCCTTTATCGGCTGCGATCTCTTCTTTAAGCTCATAAAAATGGGATGAAACATCGGTTCTGGGGAATCTCTGGTAGCGGATAATCCTTTCCCTCTGGCAGAGCCTGAAGAGAGGGTTCTTCTCTATCTCAGCGATGAGACGCTGAAACTCCCCTTCGGACATTTCCAGTAGGTTCGCCTGTTCCAAGCGGGCGATTAGTTTAAACCCCTGCTGTGTCTTCAGCGATTGTGTTTGCTCGACTTCCAATGTATTCAAGCTCATACCAGCCCCCATCTATATGAGCTACGATTTCCCACAGATGACGCTGAGGAGAACCGATCGCATAGGTGGCCCCGGCCTTCTCGTCACCTCAGACGGGCGAAAACCGAACTGCGCAACACTAACCGCGCTTTTTGGCCCCTAGCCACAAGTTCGCGCTCCTCTCCGGCAGGCTCAGCCCCCAGCCCCGCCCCAGCTCGCTTCTCCCGGCCGACCCTAGTCCTTGGGGGCGCGTTGCCAAGACTACCCCGCCGACAATGGCAAACCCAATTGCAGCGGGGATGCCGATGTAAATAACCAAAACTAATAGAATCACTAGAGCGCTTCCCATCGGCTACCTCCTCCTTCTGAGCATAGCTTACCATCCACGATGTATGAACACATCCGCTGGCCAGCCTATGCTCCGGCGAGCAATAAGCCTAAAAAGCTTTGTTGGTTTCCTAGGGATTTGTGCGGGGTGACAATACAGAGGAGTAGGTCAACTGCCCTAGAAGGGATAAGTATCTTCGCTTAAAGGGGAAACACGACCCCGAGGGGATTCGAACCCCCGATCTCCACCGTGACAGGGTGGCATGTTAGTCCGCTACACTACGGGGCCAGAGATAAACCACCTTGCTCATTCTATCAAGAGCCTGCTATGTTGTCAAGCTAAAGGGGGTTGAAAAAGGACCACGACTGTGGTATAGTAATCTAACTAAATAGTATATTATTGTTCAAACCTTTAAATCAGTCCCGAGAGGCTGGTAAGGGGAGAGAAGAGGAAAAACGGGTTCAAAAAACCCCTTGCCAGCAAAAAGGCAAGGGGTTTTTAATGCCTGAAAAGACCATAATGAATGAGGAGGATATCCGACGAGCCCTCGTTCGCATTGCCCATGAGATTGTGGAGAGGAACAAGGGCTGTAGCCAATTGGTCTTTATCGGCATGCAGACCCGTGGGGTGCCTCTAGCCAGAAGAATAACAGCCAAAATAGAGGAATTTGAGCACGCCGCGGTGCCTGTCGGTGAGTTGGACATCAACCTATACCGAGACGATCTCCCCGCCCTAGCCTTAAAGCCTCATATCCGCCCCACTAATATCCCCACCGATATCGCTGGTAAACGAGTTATCCTGGTTGATGATGTCCTGTATACCGGGCGAAGCATACGAGCCGCTATGGATGCCATCATCGATTTTGGGCGACCACAATCCATCCAGCTAGCAGTGCTTGTTGACCGCGGACATCGCGAGCTCCCCATCCGCGCCGATTATATAGGAAGGAACATACCCACCTCAAGATATGAGGAGGTCGCAGTGCGGGTAAAGGAAATCGACGGCAGGGACGAGGTGGCTATTATCAAGGGCGAGGGAACATCATGAAGACTACAGAGCAACAAGAAACTCTCTCTGGGGCCTCCTTAGCGCCACCCTGGCGGCATCGCCATATCCTCGACCTGGATGACTTCTCCCGCCAGGAAATAGAGCTTGTCTTTAAGACAACAGATGCTATGAAAGAGATTCTATCCCGCGAGATCAAGAGGGTGCCCACCCTGCGCGGCAAAACCATTATCACCCTTTTTTATGAGCCGAGCACCAGGACCAGGGTCTCCTTTGAACTGGCAGCAAAGAACCTAGGTGCTGATGTAGCCTCACTCATCGCCTCGGCAAGCAGTGTGGTCAAAGGGGAATCTCTCATTGATACTGTCTCCGCCCTACAGGCGCTGGGCGCTGACATTATTGTGATGCGCCACCCCCAATCGGGCGCCCCTTACCTCGTGGCTCAGCACCTTGGGGTGAGCGTGATCAATGCTGGAGATGGCTGGCATGCCCACCCCACCCAAGCCCTCCTCGACCTCTACACAATCCAGCAGAGAATAGGGAGGGTCGAAGGACTGAAGGTGGTCATTATTGGAGATATTATGCACAGCCGGGTGGCTCGCTCCAATATCTGGGGCCTGACCCTTATGGGTGCCGAGGTAGTCCTCTGCGGCCCCCCCACCCTTCTGCCAATCGGGCTGGACAGCGAGGCTGCCCTTCCTAGGGTTTTGATTGAGACAAACCTGGATCATGCTATTCGGGAGGCTGATGTGGTGATGCCACTTCGCCTGCAACTTGAAAGGCAAAAACGAGGGCTAATCCCAAGCATTCGCGAGTATGCCGAGCTTTACCAGCTCAATGGGAGGCGGCTTAAGATGGCAAAACCCTCCGCTCTTGTCCTCCACCCAGGACCCATGAACGAGGGGGTGGAGATCGCCCCTGATGTTGCCCATGGGGCACAGTCAGTGATCGAGCAGCAGGTGACCAACGGGGTAGCAGTGCGCATGGCTCTGCTTTATATACTGGCAAGGGGTGGCAAATGATACAGCCCCTGTTGATTAAGGGTGGTCGTATTATTGACCCCAGCCAAGGGATCGACCATTCCGGCAACATCCTCATCAAAGATGGCACGATTGCCTGGCTACTCAGGGATGAAGGGCAGGAAACCTGCCTTCCTGAGCATTGCCTAGTGCTCGATGCCCACCGCCTTGTGGTCTGCCCTGGATTTATCGATCTTCACTGCCACCTCCGAGAACCGGGCTTCGAGGAGAAGGAAACCATCGCCACCGGCACCGAGGCAGCAGCAAGGGGTGGGTTCACCACCGTCTGCTGCATGCCAAACACCAATCCTCCTATCGACAATAAGGCGGTGGTGGATTATGTGAAGGACAAGGCCAGGAAGAGGGGGATTATTCGGGTTCTCCCTATAGGCTGCATCAGCAAGGGGCGAAGGGGGGAGGAGCTCGCTGAGATGGGCGAGCTCGCCCAAGCCGGGGTGGTGGCATATAGTGATGATAGCGACCCGGTAAGGGACTCCCGGCTTATGCGTCACGCCCTCGAGTATAGCCGCAATTTCGGCTTGCCCATTATCGACCACTGCGAGGATACCACACTCACCGAAGACGGGGTGATGAACGAAGGCTGGGTGGCAACAAGGCTCGGGCTCAGAGGGATGCCAACCATCGCTGAGGAGATTATGGTTGCCCGGGATATTGCCCTTGCTGAACTAACCAAAGGAAGACTTCATATCGCTCATGTGAGCACCCGGGGCTCGGTTGAGCTCATCCGCCGCGCCAAGGAGAAGGGGGTCGCCATCACCGCCGAGGTTACGCCCCATCACCTGACCCTGACCGAGGAAAGGGTGATGGGCAACGAGGCGGCACCCCAACCCCTGTCACTCCTCTCTTATGATACCAATGCCAAGGTGAAACCGCCACTGCGGACAAGGAGGGAAATCGAGGCGCTGATTCTGGGGCTGAAGGAGGGCGTCATCGATGCCATCGCCACAGATCACGCCCCCCATACTGAGGTCGACAAGAGGTGTGAGTTCGGACTCGCCGCCTTCGGCATCAGCGGTCTGGAGACGGCACTGGGGGCGCTCATGGGCCTTGTCCATAGTGGAGAGCTTGATCTGCCACTGCTTATCTCAAAGCTCACCATAGAGCCAGCAAGGATCATCGGAAAGGAAATTGGCACTTTGAGGATGGGTGCCCCAGGCGATGTAACTATCTTTGACCCCGAGGCGGAGTGGGTGGTCGATCCAAAGGCTTTCGCCTCCAAAGGCAAAAACACCCCCCTCGCCGGGCGCATCCTCAAGGGCAGGGTGATGGCTACTGTTTGTGGCGGGAAGATTGTGTTTCAGGACAAGCATCTTCGGCTGGAGAAAAGCCACGACATTAAGGAAAGAGTCCGCGAGTGAAAAAGGCGATTCTGGTACTTGGGGATGGGTCAGTATATGAAGGGGATTCCTTTGGCGCCGACCGTAGCGCTTACGGAGAGGTTGTTTTCAATACCAGCATGACCGGCTATCAGGAGATGCTCACCGACCCATCATATGCCGGTCAGATCGTGGTTCCCACCTACCCCATCATCGGAAATTACGGTATAAATAGCGAAGATGTTGAATCAGGGCGGATTCAGGTAAGCGGCTTTGTGGTCAGGGAGAATTGCCCCATGCCCAGCCACTGGCAGAGCATCACCACCCTGCATGAATACCTCGCCGCAAGCGGAATCCCCGGGATAAGCGGGGTTGATACCCGCGCCATAACCAGGCGCCTTCGCTCGGCTGGGGTGATGATGGGAACCATCACCTCTGAGGAATCACCAGAGGAGGCGCTGGAGCGGCTGAAGAAACTTCCCCGGTATGATAACATTGACTTTGCAAGGCAGGTCACGACCGAGACCATTTACCGGTGGAAGCCCCGGGAGTGCGACCCGCCCCCCAGCTATCATATAGTTGTTGTTGATTGCGGGGTTAAATACAGCACCCTGCGCATCCTGAGCAGCATGGGCTGTCTTCTCACCGTTGTTCCCAGCATCACCCCGGCGGAGGAGATACTCGACTTGAATCCCGATGGCATCCTCCTCTCCTCGGGGCCGGGCAACCCGGCACTTCCCTACCTTGAGGAGACGGTTAGAAAGCTCATCGGCAAAAAGCCCATCATGGGGATATGTCTCGGGCATCAGCTAATTGGGCGCGCCTTTGGCGCCCAGACCTTCAAGCTCAAGTTCGGGCATAGGGGCGGAAATCACCCCGTCCGTGACCTTGTGACAGGTCGGGTTTACATCACTGCCCAGAATCATGGCTATGCCGTTGATGCCGATAGCGTTAAAGGGGGCTTAGAGGTAAGCCATATAAACTTAAACGATGGCACAGTGGAGGGGCTCCGCCACCGCGAGCTTCCGATATTCTCGATTCAATATCACCCCGAGGCATCTCCGGGACCGCTGGACAATGTTTGTCTATTTGAGAGATTTCTGGAGATGGTGAGGGGGGTGAACATATGATGACCGAAGCCTGAAATCATAGAGCTTATAAAGCAAGCACAAGCAAAGAAAACACAAGAGAGCCCTAAGCGACATGTCTACTTCGAATCTTGCCCAGGAACCTTCTGAGAAAGGAAAGATTGCAATCAGGTGGACTGTGCGGGACGACTGCCCAGCCGACTTTATAGCCTGTGTTGATCTAACGAGGGAGAAGTTCCGGCCTATAAGTAGTGCAGAATTCAGACAAAAGGCCCAACAGCATAATCGCGGCAATTCACACTTGTGGTGGTTAATCGAGCCGGGGCCAAAGTCGAAAAAGTCGTTGCGCGAGGATGACCTCAGCATTTATGATGCGGATAGTGCCATCCCTAGAATCTTCGGCGTAAGGGGGCAGGGGGTGAGGTGACCGTTGGCTAAACCATCTAAAGTCCTAGTCATCGGCTCGGGGCCGATCGTAATCGGGCAGGCGGCGGAGTTCGACTACGCCGGAACCCAGGCGTGCAAGGCACTCCGCGAGGAGGGGGTTACCAGCGTGCTGGTCAACTCCAACCCCGCCACCATCATGACCGACGAGGGAATCGCCGATATCGTCTATATCGAGCCATTAACCGTTGAGGTTCTGGAGCGCATCATCGCCCGCGAGCGCCCCGATGGTCTCCTTCCCACCCTCGGCGGTCAGACGGGGTTAAATTTAGCCGTTGAGCTCGCCGATGCCGGCGTCCTCGATAAATACAATGTGCGCTCCCTAGGAACGCCCATTGAGACCATCAGAAAGGCTGAGGATCGGGCCTACTTCAAAAAGACCCTCCTGGAGATCGGCGAGCCAGTGCCTGAGAGCGAGACGGTCACCACCGTTGGGGAGGCGCGAGAGGCGGCCAAAAAGATCGGCTTTCCCGTGGTGGTACGCCCCGCCTACACCCTGGGCGGAACCGGCAGTGGTATCGCCAAAAACATGGAGGAGCTGGAGAGGATTGTATCCGGAGGGCTTCGAACCAGCCCGATAGGGCAGGTTCTCATCGAAAGTTGCGTTCTGGGGTGGAAGGAGATCGAGTATGAGGTGATGCGCGATGGGGCTGATAACTGCATCACCGTCTGCAACATGGAGAACATAGACCCCATGGGGGTGCACACCGGGGATTCGATTGTAGTCGCCCCTAGCCAGACGCTAACCAATAAAGAGTACCAGATACTGCGCTCAGCCAGCCTCAAGATCATCCGCGCCCTGGGGATTGAGGGGGGGTGCAATATCCAGTTCGCCCTCCCCCCAGGACCGGTTGTCGCTGAGGCATGGTCGTTGAAAAGGAACCGGGAGAATTCGAGCCCATATTATGTCATTGAGGTCAACCCTAGGGTGAGCCGGAGCTCGGCACTAGCTTCAAAAGCCACCGGATACCCGATTGCCCGTGTCGCCGCCAAGATCGCTGTCGGCAAGAGGCTCGATGAGATTGCCAACCGGGTAACCGGAAAAACAGTCGCCGCCTTTGAGCCAGCGCTGGACTACTGCGTGGTCAAGATACCGCGGTGGCCGTTTGACAAGTTCCCCTTCGGCGACCGCAGTATTGGCACCCAGATGAAGGCGACCGGTGAGGTGATGGCTATCGATCGCTCTTTCGAGGCAGCCTTCCAAAAAGCGGTGAGATCCCTGGAGATGGGCGGCAAGTCCATCCTGTGGGAGGATCAGAAGTGGGGTGATGGCTCCTATCCCCTTGAGCCAAACGCTCTGAGGCTGTGGGCGATAATGGCGACACTGAGGCGAGGGATAAGCCCTGAGGAAGTCTCAAGGCGCACCGGCATCGATCCTTGGTTCATCTATAAGTTTCAGAACATCGTGGAGATGGAAAAGCGCCTCCTCTCCGAGCCGCTTACCCCGTCACTCCTCCGACAGGCGAAGTGCCTTGGATTCTCCGATGAGCAGATCGGGATCCTGGCCGACAGGCTCCCGGAGCAGGTGAGAAAACTCCGCCATGATTGGCGGATTCGCCCTGTCTACAAGATGGTGGACACCTGCGCCGCTGAGTTCGCCGCCGAGACCCCCTATTTCTATAGCACCTATGAGGAGGAGAATGAGGCCGAGCCGATCGCGGAGCCGAGCGCTGTTGTCATCGGCAGTGGCCCGATTCGCATCGGCCAGGGGATCGAGTTCGATTACTGTAGTGTTCATTCCGCCTGGGCGCTCCGTGAGGCTGGGATAAAGAGCATCATGGTCAACTCCAACCCGGAGACGGTCTCCACCGACTTCGATACCAGCGATCGGCTCTACTTCGAGCCCCTTGATGAGGAAAGCCTGAGGGATATTATAGAGAACGAGAGTAGACTGCCCGAAAAAGTGCCACCCTCGATCGTGCAATTTGGGGGGCAGACAGCGATAAACCTGACCGAGCCCATCTCGCGCAGCGGCCTCCCCATCCTTGGCTCCAGCGCCGAGGTGATTGACCTGGCAGAGAACCGCCGTCGATTTGAGGACTTCCTTGACCGACTGGGCATCCCTCAGCCACCGGGGGCCGCGGTAACCTCCGTTGAGGATGCCCTCACTGTAGCCAAAGCCATAGGCTACCCAGTGCTGGTTCGCCCAAGCTATGTGCTTGGGGGAAGGGCTATGGAGATCGTTCACAACCCCAGCGAGCTAATCCGCTATATGACCATGGCCGTAGAGGTGGGCAACGGGCGCCCCATCCTCATCGATAAATACCTCGAGGGAAAGGAGGTGGAGGTTGATGCCATCTGCGATGGGGAGAGGGTGCTCATCCCCGGGATCATGGAGCACATTGAAAGGGCTGGGGTGCATAGCGGGGATTCCATGGCAATTTACCCCGGCCTGAACCTCAGCGAGCAAGAGGTGAAAACCCTTGTTGATTACGCCATAAAAATCGGACTCGGCCTCAAGGTAAAGGGGCTAGTGAATATCCAGTATGTGATCATGCACAATGAGGCTGAAGGCTCCACGGTCTACGTTCTAGAGGCAAACCCCCGCGCCAGCCGAACCGTCCCCTTCATCTCAAAGGTTACTGGCGTGCCCATGGTGCGCATCGCCACCCAGGTCATGCTTGGGAAAAGCCTAAAGGAGTTGGGCTATGAGTCGGGGCTTTGGAAAAGACAGAAGCTGGTAGCCATCAAGGCGCCGGTATTCTCCATGTCCAAGCTTATAGGGGTGGATACCTATCTTGGGCCTGAGATGAAGTCCACCGGGGAGGTGATGGGGATCGATTACACCTTCGCCGCCGCCCTGGCCAAGGCATTGTCAGCCGCTGGCTTGATGCTGCTACGCAAGGGAGCCATCCTCCTTAGCATCGCCGACAAGGATAAGCCTGAAGCCCTTCCAATCATCAAGAAACTATTCTCGATTGGCTACAAACTCTATGCCACTGAGGGGACAGCGCGGATGATCCAGGCAGTGGGAATTCCGGTTAAAGCGGTGAGCAAGAAGCTGAGCGAGGGTCACCCCAATGTCGTTGACATTATTCTCGATGGCACCGTTGATGGGGTAATAAATACTTTGGGTGGAGAGACCACCCCGCTAAGGGATGGCTTTGAGATCCGCCGTGCCGCTGCCGAGAAGCGCATCCCTTGTTTCACCTCCCTAGATACCGCCAACGCCGCTATAGAAGCACTAGTGAGTAGAAACCAGATCTATAGTATCCAGCCACTAAAGGAATATCTAGTAAAACCTCGAAGAGAAGGTGGCTAACTGAAGCAGGTTCATGGCAAAATCATCTACCATATCGAGCTCTTACCCGGCGTCTATCTCACCTGGTTGCAAGCTGAGGCGGTCTCAGCACTGTCCCAGCCAGGGCAGTTCGTCATGGTGCGCTGTGGCGAAAGCCTTGACCCCCTCCTACGCCGCCCCCTGAGCATTCATCGCCTCGCCCCGAGCCCCTCGCCAACACAGCTTGCCCTTCTCTTCTCCGTGGTAGGGAGAGGGACCCAGTGGCTGGCCCACCGAAAGGAAGGGGAGATGCTCGACCTTCTGGGACCCTTAGGCAACGGCTTCTCCATCCATGCCAAAAGCCAGAATCTACTCCTAGTTGCTGGAGGCATGGGGATTGCCCCCCTGGTTTTTCTCGCCGAAAGGGCAATCGCCGAGGGGCGCTCGGTAACCCTAATTCTAGGGGCAGAAACAAAGGCTAAGCTCTACCCAAAGGACTTGCTGCCTGCAGGTGTTGAGACTATCATCACCACTGAGGATGGCTCCCATGGCAGAAAGGGGATGGTAACCGAACTCTTGCCCGATTTAGCAGGTCACGCCGACCAGCTCTTCGCCTGCGGCCCCGCCTCCATGTATCGAGCCATGATGGATTTGAAGGAACTCAAAGGGAAAAGTATTCAGGTGTCGCTGGAGGTAAGGATGGGTTGCGGGCTCGGGGCATGCCTTGGCTGCGGGATGGAGACAAAAAGGGGCTTCAAACTTGTGTGCAAGGATGGACCTGTATTTGAGTTGGAGGATGTTATCCTAGAAAAGCTATATCTTTGAGATAGGAAATCGCCTCTTTCCATGTCCGGACGAAGGGATGAGCCCCCACGACCCTGAGGTCACTTGCTTCATGGGGCGTCTTGATATAGGGGGGGCAACCCAAAACTGCCCATGCTTTCCGCCGTTAGTCCGGCAGTTCACATATAAAGAATGGCTCCCCACTCAGGAAGGATTCCGAACCTTCAGCCCGTGAGGCAATAAGGCCTAAGGGTAGGTTCGGCTCTACCTTCAGGTAGAGATGCCTGAGCACAGTTTCGCACAGAAGACGTCTCTCGTCAAAGCTTCCCCCGCTGCACAGGAAGCCGACTTCACTGGCCAGTTGGAGCGCGATTTCAAAGTCGCCCCTGACCAGGTGCTGGCGCGACCTTATCACCTCTATAAAAAGTCCGGAGGGGTGGGCTGCACAGCGTGGCAATGGGAGAAGAAAGGTGACCAAGTACAACCCAGCGAGGTCCGTTAAGTGGAAGGTGAGGAGGGCTGTCTGGAGAGAGACAAAGCCTGCGTCTACTGTGGTCTGACGTTAGCAAGAGTGGTAGGCATGGAGGCCGGAGGCGGTGGCTGGCGAGCCTATGATGAGTATGGCGCCCGTTCCATTTTGATCACCGTACGCCTTTTAGCAAAGGCGGCAATTCAGATGAGGCGAATATCGTCCTGGCGTGGCGCCGACTGCATTTTGAGGAAGTCCATAGGCCAGCACCCCAGGGCCGCCGTTGACCCCAGACAAGGGAGACTGGCCCTTATGTTTGAAGAGGAGAAGGCGCCGGTATGAATCTGGACTGGTACAAAGTAAAGCTCACGTAGAGCTTTAGATAGAGAGGTGGCTTCTCACTCTGCAGACGGCCAACAGGTAAGTGTAACATAAAAAAACCTTTGCCTACCTTCCTTGGATAAGCAATTCTTTTAACTGGTATTGCGAAACACCCAGTAAGCGCTTCACCATCCTGAAACTCTGAATTGAGAACCCAGCTCGAAACCCGTCAGGTGCTGAGATTGGCAGGCTGCTTGCTCACAACGGCCTCAGTAGAACTGAGAATAAGCAACGAAAAACCCTCTTGACTGTTTGTTGACCAAGTGTTATCATAAATTATGAGCATATGCTCACTATGCTGGTAGGGAACGTACTGGGATGCCGAGACCGCCGAAATGTCGCAGGGTAGCCTTTTTGCCGGAGGTGACCTACTTCAAGCCAGCAGGCATACCGCTAAAGGCTGTGGAAGAGGTACGCCTTTCGGTAGAAGAGGCTGAGGCCATACGCCTCAAAGACCTGGAGGGCCTGGAGCAGGAGCAGGGTGCGGAGAAGATGAATATCTCTCGCCCCACCTTTCAGAGGGTATTAGCTTCTGCGCGCCAGAAGATAGCCGATGCTCTACTTAACGGAAAGGCGATAAGGATTGAGGGCGGTAGTTTTGAGATGGCTTATCGGCGATTCAGATGCCTGAATGGTCACCAATGGGAAGTACCCTTTGAACTGATGATTAGCACGCCTCCCCAGTCCTGTCCGACCTGCAACACAGCAGGCATTGAGCCGCTGTTGCCGGGAATATTTGGCTGGGGTGGAAGAGGCTGGGGGAGACATCGCGGAAGACCCATGAGATAGAACCATGTCGGAGAATAGGTCGGGTAGCAATATGAAGATTATTGACAACTTGCTCTACACATCAAATTACGAGGCACCGGTAATAGATGTACATCAGGGGCCCTTCCAAACAGTGGTATTGACGCGTAACTGTGGTCTGGCCTCAACCCCTCATGACCCGGGCCCTCATCACAGCAGAAACTCCAGTAAAGGAGGTCGGGCTGTTGATGGATAAGAACGCCCTGACACTTGCTAGCATGGCTCGCTCTTCAGTCCCTCACGAGGCAGCAATCGGCATGGCAGCTATTAACTCACTTATTGAGGTTGATGAGCAACGTTGTGTCGAGCTTAACGCTGGCGACCTTCTTGCTTTAGAGGGGCAAGGCAAGAGAGTAGCCATAGCCGGTCATTACTATGAGAGGGGCAAACGATGTTCACCGTTGACAGCAATAAATGTACGGGATGTGGCGCCTGTATTGGTGTTTGCCCACAGAGAGCTATCAGCGTCCAGGACAACATAGCAGTGATAGACCACCGAATCTGTAGCCAATGCGGAAGCTGCGCTGAGATGTGTCCCACTGGCGCTATCTGTGTCCTGGAGCCGGTGTATGCAAAATCAGGGAAAGGGGGTGATAGCATGAGAGGAAGAGGCTGGTTTGGTTGGGGATATCCAGGCTGGGGAAGGGGCAATCCCTATCCCTTCTGCCGGTTCTATCCTTGGCTACCCCGGAGATGGTGGGCCTATGGTTGGGGTGCTTACCCGCAAATAGCACCTCTCTACAGCCCGGCGTTCAGGCCCTACCGATGGTGGTAAGGGTTAAGCAAGGTATAAGCAGGAAAAGGAGGTGACAGACATGTATTACGGATATGGATTTGGCTTCAGGGGTGCTTCTCCACCCTGGCCCTATGTGGGAAGAGGACGGGGGGGACTTCCTCGGTGCTGGTATCCAGGACTCTGGAGAGCAGCTTATGGCCCACTGCCTTATCCCTTTTATGGGCCAACTCCCTACGCGCCCCCGCCAACCAAAGAAGCAGAGTTGAACTTCCTGAAAGAGGAAGCAGAGGCAATAAAACAATACCTTGAGGAGGTAGAAACCAGAATCAAAGAACTTGAAAGCAAAGAGGGGTAGGCCCGTAATTCCGGCCGGGGGCGGTGTCTGTTGTCACTATTCACTGCCCTCAGCTGGAGGAAAGGAGCGCTATGAAAATCGCGATTTCAGCCACAGGTCCAACCTTTGACGCCGAGGTAGACCCCCGCTTTGGCAGGTGTCAGTATTTCATCATTGCTGACCCAGATACCCTAGAGTTTGAAGCCTTGGAAAACCCCAATATGATGGCTGGGGGAGGAGCAGGGATTGCCACAGCCCGGATGATTGCCAATAAAGGGGTTCAGGTAGTGCTCACCAGCAACTGCGGTCCTAATGCTTACCAGACCCTATCCGCCGCTGGCATCCAGATAATTTCCGGGGTCTCAGGGAAAATCCGGGAGGCTATTCAAGGGTTTAAGAGTGGACGATTTCAGGCATCTGCTCAGCCCGGTGTACCTGCTCATTTCGGCATGGGATCTACCCCCGGAATGGGGATGGGTAGTGGAATGGGAACGGGTCGCGGTATGGGACGAGGTATGGGTTGTGGCAGGGGCAGAGGGATGCGTCGGGGTATGGGCGGCGGGGGATAAAAAAAAGGGACTTTCGGAGGTGCAATGATGCCCAGAGGAGATGGAACCGGGCCGCCTACAGGGCGTATGATGAGAGGTGGCAGGATGGGCGGTAACCGCGCTGGACCCGGCGGGAACTGTATCTGTCCCAGTTGTGGGACAAGGGTGCCGCACCAGCAGGGCACACCATGTTACAGCATTAGCTGTCCGAAGTGTAGAACCAGGATGGTGCGGGAATAGAAGTGATTATCTCGGTAGCCAGTGGCAAAGGGGGAACGGGCAAGACATTGGTAGCTACCAGCCTCGCCCTTTCCTTGAAAGATAGATACAGGGTGCAGCTTCTTGATTGCGATGTAGAGGAGCCGGACGACCATATCTTCTTAAGACCAGTCATTACCCACAAAGAAGTGGTCTCCATTCCGGTTCCCAGGGTAGATGAGACCAGGTGCACCTACTGCGGCAGATGTGCTGAGGTCTGCGCCTACCACGCCATTGCTGTTCTCCCTAAGAACGTTCTTGTCTTCCCTCAACTTTGCCATGGCTGTGGCGCTTGCTCTTACCTCTGCCCGGAAAGGGCTATCTTGGAGGAGGCAAGAGAAATCGGCGTGGTTGAGACCGGGCACTCAAACGGACTGCACTTTGCCCAAGGGAGACTTATTGTTGGTGAGGCCATGCCCACCCCTGTAATCAGGAGAGTAAAGGAAAAGGCCAGCGCTGAAGGGATAGTCGTCATTGATGTCTCCCCGGGAACGTCATGCCCGGTAGTCCAGGCGGTTAGGGGCAGTGACTGCTGTTTGCTTGTGACTGAGCCAACCCCCTTCGGTCTTAGCGACCTGGTTCTGGCAGTAGACATGGTGAGAGAGCTCAAGATACCCTGCGCCGTTATTATCAATCGCGCCGGGAGAGCAGACGGGAGGGTAGAAGAATACTGTCAAAAAGAAAACATACCTGTGCTTCTTAGCATTCCCCTGGATATGGAGATTGCACGTCTCTACTCAAGAGGAGTACCTCTGGTCGAGGGTATGCCGCATTGGAGGGAGAGCTTCCTCAGGCTTTTTGACCATGTTCTGGAGATAATAAATGAGAGAAGTCGTGGTCTTAAGCGGTAAGGGAGGCACGGGTAAGACCAGCATTGTTGGCTCCTTTGCCGTCTTAGCTAAAGGTGCCGTGCTGACTGATTGCGATGTTGATGCTGCCGACCTTCACCTCTTGCTCAAGCCGGCTATTCGGCAGGAACACGAGTTCTGGGGCGGGCAGGTTGCCGTTATTGATGAGAGCAAATGCACAAAGTGCGGCCTGTGTCAGGACCTGTGCCGGTTTGGAGCAATAAGAGAGTTCAAGGTTGACCGCACCTCATGTGAGGGCTGCGGTCTCTGCTTCCATGTTTGTCCTGAGAATACAATCATAATGAAGGATAATCTTGCCGGGCACTGGTTCATCTCCGATACCAGATACGGGCCTCTGGTCCACGCCAGGCTGGGGACTGCCCAAGAGAACTCGGGCAAGCTAGTGGCCATGGTCAGGCAGAACGCCAAGGCCATCGCCCAAGAGTATGGTTTCGACTATATCATCAGCGATGGTCCGCCTGGGATCGGCTGTCCCGTCATATCCTCGCTATCTGGGTCGAACCTGGCTCTTTTGGTCACAGAGCCGACCCTACCGGGGATGCACGACCTCGACCGTATACTGGGCGTCTGCCGCCACTTCGGCATTCCCGCCTCGGTGTGCATCAATAAGTATGACCTCAACGAGGAGAATACCCGCCAGATCGAGGACTTCTGCCAACGCCAGGGGATAGAGGTTATTTCAAAGCTACCCTTCGACAATGCAGTCACCGAGGCTTTGGTTCAGGGGCTACCAGTAGTGGAATACTGCAAGGATGGGATTGCCCGAGATATTGAGATGCTATGGCAAAGGGTTTCCGCAGTTTTGGCCGGGGCATGTAAATAGAAAATAAAAGAAGAGGTTGAATATGAAGAATACTGACCTAGTAGTAGCGCCGCTGGGGTTCAGGTAGCCATGGTTGCCAGCATACATTGCCTTCAAGAAGGAGGTGGGCTATCTTCGTTAGCTCCAAGAGGCCTTAGTGGAGCTCAAGACCTAGTGGTTATCAGTAGTGGCTTTATCGGAGTTGAGTTTGCCGACGAGTGCCGCAAGTTGGGGTTGAACATGACGATAGTGGAGTTATTACCGCACTGTCTGCAACTGGTCTGCAGTGAGGACCGAGGATCTTTGTGCCAAAGCTGAAGAAAAGCTCCATGAGCGGGGATAAGGGGTGATAAACGGAAATGCAGTGCCAGCACGGGAAGCAGGCTTTGACCAAATTGCCTTAAAAGGAGGAGGTCATGCCAATCTATGAATACGAGTGTCTTAAATGTGGTGAGCGCTTCGAGGTGCGGCGGAGCATGAGCGAGAGCGACCGGCAAGTAAGATGTCCCTGGTGTGGGGCAGAGAGTCCACGCCTCGTCTTCTCGGCCTTTGCTACAACTTCTGGCGGTTCTTGTGCTCCGAGCAACCCTACCTGAAGCATCAAATCGTGAGACGGTCTGTCTCATGCGAAGCAAGCTTCGAAAGGAGGAGGGATAGGCAGCGATAGCCTGAAGAAGCTAATGTCCTCATCTTACACAGTCAGAACGAGCACTCAGGCACCCGGTACTACCTGCTGTGGCCGGACAGGGCGCGGTGAAACGCTGCCATGCTCTACAGATGATGTCTGCCCCTGGAGGTAAGGGAATGGTCAAACCCAAGAGCAATCTCCATTTCAGGTTAATGGCGTTTGCCCTCAAGTTCCGGGACCTGCTCCGACCACCTCAACGGCTCTTGAGGAAAGCACGCCTGGAGAGAGGGATGTATGTTGTTGACTATGGCTGTGGGCCAGGCGGATTTACCATCCCGGCGACAGAGCTGGTAGGGCCAGAGGGTAAAGTGTTTGCTGTGGACATCCATCCCCTGGCCATTGAAAGCGTGAAAAGGAAGGCCTCGCGAAAGGCTCTGGAGAACATTGAGACGATTCTGGTTGAGGGATATTACACAGGGATTAGGGAATCGAGCATCGACCGCGTCCTGCTTATTGACACCTTTGCCCAGATACAAGACCGGGAGGCATTGCTCCGTGAGCTTCATCGGGTGCTCAAAGGGGATGGCTTACTCCTTATGGCCCGAGAGCATATGAGCATATCACAGCAGAAGGGAATTGTGATGAAGAGTGGACTTTCAACATAGTAGATTCCTGGAAAGAGGGGATGCTCCTCACCAAGGAAATCAGAGGGGGAAAGGAGATGAGATGAAAATAGCTGCTATATCAGACGACGGGGTCAATATCAGCCAGCACTTTGGCAGGGCCCTCCTTTATGTTGTGCTCACTGTGGAAGGAGGTAAGGTAGTAGGCAGGGAGACAAGGCCAAAGGCGGGCCACCATACCTTTGCGGCTATATGGCACCCCCAGGCACCGGGGCAGCGCCATGGCTACGATGCAGGCTCACAGGCAAAGCACTGCAGCATGGCCGAGACCATCGCTGACTGCCAGGTGCTCCTCGCCGGGGGGATGGGCTGGGGCGCCTACGAAAGCATGAAGACCTTCAACATTGAGCCCATCGTCACCGACGTGGAGAGCATCGATGAAGCGGTGCAGTTGTACCTGGAGGGAAGGCTCCCCAACCTTATGGAGCGGCTGCATTAAGATTCTGGAGGTTCGTATGGACATCGGAGTACTCGCCATACTGCTTGTTGTCGGAATACTGGCCGGTGGGCTAGGTGGGCTTTTAGGAATCGGCGGCTGCGTCATTATGATGCCGGCTATTCGCTTTGGATTCGACTTCTCACCTACACTGGCAGTGGGAACGACCCTGACAGCAGTAATCTTTACCGCCGGTGCAGGTGCACTTCAGCACTGGCGGCTGGGCAATGTTGACTGGAAATCTGTCAAGTATATCGCACCAGCAGGCGTTGCGGGGGTGCTAGCTGGGTCGGCACTTTTCTACTATATTCATGACTATGGCAAGGTCATTGATTTGATTGTCGGCTTGGCTTTTACTCCTGTTGCCCTGAGAATGGCCTATGAAGGAACACTCAAGAGAAAGATGCCTGAAGTACTCGGAAAAGAACTAGCGGGTAGCAAACCAGCCAAAGCAGGAGTCGGTGGTGGAGTCGGGTTTCTCACCGGCATAATTGGTCTCGGTGGCGGCTACGCTCTGGTACCAACCTTTATTTACCTGTTACGGTCACCGCTTCGAATTGCCATCGGTTCATCTATGGCATCCTTCGTCTGGTTTGCCCTGGTGGGTGGCATTATCAAAATGGTTCAGGGCTTTTGCGACATTCCAGCAGCCGTTGCCCTGGGGTTGGGCGCAGCTGGTGGAGCCATCATCGGCGCCAGACTCGTGTCTCGGTTCAAGCCAGCTACCCTGAAGGCAGCGTTCGGCTTCATATTTTTCTATGTGTCACTGAAGTACATATTCCTCTATTTTGGCATAACGATTTAGGTGGCAAGCTATGACAAAGGTAATAGAGGTGTCAGGACTGACCAAATGCTATGACGGACTTGCGGCTGTAGACGGAATCGATTTTGCGGTTGAAGAGGGCGAGATCTTCGGCTTTCTCGGTCCTAATGGTGCCGGCAAGACGACCACCATCCGCCTGCTCACCGGTCTCTCAAAACCCACCGCTGGCAGTGCCCGTGTCCTCGGCTACGACATAGCATCGGAGATTATGAAGGCAAAAAGGGAATTCGGTGTCGTGCCCGAGATGTCCAATATGTATGACGAGCTTAGCGGGCTAGAGAATCTGGTTTTCATGGGGCAGCTCTACGGTGTGCCATCCGGGGAGCGCCGGGCGAGGGCAGAAGAGCTACTGAAGACCTTCGGGCTCTACGAGAGAAAAGACTCTAGGTTTGCCACTTACTCGCGCGGGATGAAGCGGGCGCTGACCATAGCTGCCGCCCTCGTTCACCGACCCCGTCTCCTCTTCCTTGATGAGCCGACTGTTGGGCTGGATGTCGTCGCAGCTCGCAATTTGCGGACGCTTATCCAGCGACTTCAGAAAGAGGGGACAACCGTCTTTCTCACCACCCACTATCTTGAGGAGGCGGATATGCTGTGCTCTCGCATTGCCCTGCTCGTCAAGGGTAAGGTTATCGCCACGAATACGCCCGTCAGACTCAAAGGTATGGCAGAAGAGGAGCCAGCGCTGGAGGTTTCCTTCAGACAGCCTTCGCCCCAGGCAGGCGAAGAGCTTGGAAAACGACTCCCGGGCACGGTGGTGATGACTATCAATGAGAGAATAAGAGTCTATGGCGGTGATACTGCCACCGTCCTCGAAACCATCCTCAGCTATGCTAGGGAGAGGAAAATAGAGGTAGCTTCGGTAAACAGCCTTAAGCCAACTCTGGAAGATGCTTTTGTCAAGCTTACCGGCTTAAGCCCGCTGGTGATGGCGGCGGAAAAGGGAGGGCAATAATGCGGTACGAGAGCCTGCGCAGCATCTACTACATCGCCCTCAAGGACATGAAGACCTACTATCTGAAGCCGCCGGCGATTAGCTGGGGCATCGTTTTCCCTGTGGCCTGGATACTGGCCTTCTACCTGAGAAACCAGCAAAACTTTGGTGACCTTGTACCTGGGCTCATCGCTATGACCGTCCTCTTCAGCACCACCGCCATGGAGGCAGTGGTCATCAACTTTGAGCTAAGGCTCGGCTCCCTGGAAAGGCTGCTGCTAGCTCCAGTTACCCTACCAAGTGTACTTTTGGGAAAGATACTGGGAGGCGCCATTTTCGGGCTGATGATAACCTCGGCAATAACCCTGGTTTCTGTTCTTGCCCTAGGGCTTTACCGCATGAATCTTGTCTATTTACTACTAACGTTAGTGCCATCGCTTCTGTTGTTCTCTGCCCTAGGCGCCCTGATATGCGTTCTGGTCAGAGAAATATTTGAGGCACAGACTCTGGCTAACCTGCCCCGCTTCCTGATGGTGTTCCTGAGCGGCGTTTTCACTCCAGTTTCGTCCCTGCCACCGGTGCTACAGCAGTTTGCCTATGTATTGCCTCTCACTTATACCGTTGATGGGGTACGGCAGGCTTTCGGCAACGCCGGAACGGTTAATATCGCTATTGACATTCTGGTTCTCATCGTTTTCATTCCGGCTCTGATTTTGCCAGCGACAAAGCTGCTAGCGAGGAGATTCGCCTGATAGAAGTTCCAGGAGGAGATGTTATGCCAACAAAAGAAGAAGTAATGGAAAGCCTGGACGCCGTGCTCGTGCCTGGAGCCACGCGCAGCCTGGTGAAGCTCAACCTAGTTCGCCAGGTGGCTATCTCCGACCAAGAGGTCAACATTAGCCTCGCCTCCGCAGCCCTAAACGAAGGCACCCAGGACTGGCTTAAGGCGAAGGTGCGTGACGTCACTAGAAAGCTACCCGGGGTGAAGGAGGCAGAAATAGGCTTTGTCAAGGCCAAGCCTAAGGACCTCAACGAAATCCGCCACGTGGTCGCTGTGGCGAGTGGTAAGGGCGGGGTGGGCAAGTCACTGGTAACCGGCCTCCTCGGGGTGTCGCTGGCTCGCTGGGGTCACGAGGTAGGTATCCTGGATGCCGACATCACCGGGCCAAGCATCCCCAAGATGTTTGGCATCAGCACCCGCCCCAGCGGAAGCGATAGTGGCATCCTGCCTGTGCTTTCCCGGCTGGGTATAGAGATTATGTCCATCAATCTCCTCCTGCCTAATGAGGACGATGCCATTATCTGGCGAGGACCTCTCATCGGCGGCGCTATTAAGCAATTCTGGGAGGAGGTGCTCTGGGGCAGACTCGACTACCTGCTGGTAGACCTGCCTCCGGGGACTGCTGACGCGCCCCTCACCGTGATGCAGTCACTCCCGCTGTCGGGCGTGGTTATCGTCTTCAGTCCTCAGGAGCTGGCAGCGATGGTGGTGAGAAAGGCAGTGCAGATGGCACAGAAGATGAACATCCCCATCCTGGGTGTGGTGGAGAATATGAGCTATCTCTACGTGCCGGATACGGGGAAGCGGATAGAGCTTTTTGGTAGTAGCAAAGCGCAGGAGATGGTGAAGGCAGCAGGAGCTCCGCTTTTGGGGCAGCTCCCCATCGACCCGCAGCTTGCCCGACTCTGCGACGAAGGCGATATTGAACGCTATAACTCTGAAGCCATGAACAGCTTTGCCGAGGCTTTTCTTCAGGCCATTTCGGCTAAAGCAAGGTGAGACGATAGAGGTATAGAGATGGTGTCAGACCCTGATAAACTTGAGGAAGACATCACCGCTATATGAGAAAGACCTACACGGAGACAGTCACTGACCACATCATGAACCCTCGAAACGTGGGCAGTATCCAAGATGCCGATGGCTTTGCTCACTTCACCGGCCCATGCGGGGACACCATGGAGATATGGCTCAGGGTGAAAAACGACGTTATTCAGAATGCCACTTTCTGGACTGATGGCTGCGGCACCACAATAGCCGCCGGGAGCATGGTCACCGAACTGGCTAAGGGGAAGGCAATCACGGAGGCCCTGAAGATAACTGAGCAGGATATTCTGGATGCCCTGGGAGGGCTGCCCGAGGAAAGCCAGCACTGCGCGCTGCTGGCGGCCACCACGCTGAAGGAAGCAATCAAAGACTATCTTGCCTTCAGGAACGAGACATGGAAAAGGGCTTATAGAAGGCGCTAATGCTTACAATACTAATCGCGGTGGGGTCTTATGGATACCGGGCTCAGCTTTTCGGCAGTGCATAATACCGTGGAAGCGGAGGAGCAGTATAACGGATTGCGTCTGAGCCTATGATACAAGAGCCCTTGCGGGAGTAATGACCCAGGATGGCCACCAAATGCCAGAAGGCCATGCCCATCGCTACACGGGGAGAGGTCCCAACGCCAGACCTGATTGGGTGCGTCGGCCTCCACCTCTGGTTTCTGGCTCCCTGGCCTGCGCCGGGGTATCGGTAGCGCCACCAGCTTTCCGCCCTCAGCACCCGAAGCACGGTGGACTCGGAAACGAATACCTTCTTCAGCCGCCCCAGCATGTGAGCCAGTTTCCTGTGGCGCAAATCCGCCCACTCCTCCTGGGCCATCTCCAGGACCGCTTGCCTTTCTATCTCCGTTATCCGGTGTCTTATCACCCCGGCTATGGGTGGCCTGTCCACCAGGTCCTTGGCTTCCACTAGCCTATCCTCCCCCTGCCACCATGAGAATGAAAAGTTCATCGCCATTCTCTGTTTGGTGGTTCAGCTCGTCAGGATAGGTGGTGTGATCATTGAGGTAAATACAGATATGGCTGTGCAATTGCCCCCGCTCATCAAAGAGGTGTTGCTTGAAACCAGGGAAGCGAGCATGTAATGAGTCGAGGCACTGGCCCACGGTTTCCCCCTCCACCTCCACCACCTCCTGACCCCCGGTAAGACTGAGAAAAAAGGGATCGAATCGAATCTTTATGCCTATTTTCCGCCTCCGCAGACCGGGCAATCGGGATTCTTACGCAACTCCACCAGGGTGAATTCCATTGTTTCACCGTTTACATAGAGCATTTTCCCCGTAAGGAGCCTCCCGAACCCCGAGAGGAACTTCAGGGCCTCCACTACTTGAAGCGAAGCTACTAGGGCCGCTGTGGCTCCCAATACAGGGAAGGACCTTTTCGTTTCCACGAATCGGGGGAAAATACACTCAAGACATGGGGTCTTGTCAGGAATGATGGTGGTTATCTCCCCCATAAGACCGTTGATACCCCCATGGATAAAAGGTATTCTCTCCTGGTAACATCCTTCATTCATGATGAACCTTGTCCTCATGTTGTCCACTCCATCAATAACCAGATCGGCCCCACGAACAAGCTGTCTCACATTTCCCGGGGTTATCTCTACCGAGAGAGGAACTATCTCTACACTCGAATTTATCCGGCCCAGCTTACGGCTTGCGGAGAGCACCTTTTTCTCCCCCACATCCTCTTCCCAGTGGAGGATCTGGCGATTGAGGTCAGAAAGCTCAACCGAGTCGCAATCTATCAAGGTGAGACGCCCTATCCCGGCGCAGGCAAGGTATACAGCTGATGGACAACCCAGCCCTCCGATGCCGGCGACTGCTACATGAGCCTGCTTAAACCTCCTCTGTCCCTCCTCACCGAGCGAGGGAAAAAGAAGCTGGCGACTGTATCTTGTAAGATCTTCTTTGGTGAGGCTCAAGCAATCCTCCCCTTTTCCCCCTAAGCCCACCGCGAGGCGGCTAGGCTGACTTCGCCCTTAATCCTGTCTCTTTAACAAAGATGTAAACGAGGCCGCCCAGAACAAACAGTGCGCCGAAGAAGATAAATGCCCCTATGCCGCTCCGCTCCGCTATGGCAGCACCTATTATGGGGGAGAGAAAGCCCCCCATATTAGACACCGTCATCGCTAGCCCCATAGCGCTCCCCGCGAGTAGTGGGCCAACGCCTTCAACCGTCAGGACACTAGCAATAACCAGCGGGCTGACTGCCCCGCCAAGGAATCCACATATAGTAGCTGCCATCCAAAGGGGAGCGCCGAGGAGGATAGAAAACAGAAATACACAAAATCCACAAATGAGAAGACTGGGTATAACAAAGACTTTCCTCAAGCCCACCAGGTCAGATATTAAGGGCATGAGTATACCGCCGGGGATACTCGCCCACAGAATGCCTGAGCACAGGGCACTGGCTGCTGTCTCGCTCATCCCTCTGCCCACGAGGTACATCGGCAGTTGGCCGATATACCCCATATAACCACCCATGAAGCCCAAGAAGGTCAGGGCACAGAGCCACACGTCGCGGAGGCGGATGACGGCCAAGAAGGAGTCACGCACCGATACCCGCATCACCTGGCTACTGGCGTGGGTGGGCACCCTCACCGGAGCCCGCTCCTTGACTGTTAGCAGCCATAGTATGCCGATCACTAATGAAACACCTCCATAGAGAAACATGACGTTTCTCCAGCCGCCCAGCGCCGGTGACAGAATAGTTCTGCTGATCATGAGGGCCAGTGCCCCACCAACGCCGTAGCAAGCCAATAGGATTCCATTTGCCAGCCCAAGCTGTTTTTCGGGAAAGAAAATGGCCAGAGCCTTTGGTATATTGACAAAGGCAACAGAGAACGAAACGCCAAATAGAAGCATGAAGACGACCAGTGTCACAAAACCGGTGGATGCCCCTCTGATGGCACCGACTATGGCGCAAAGTATGAATCCGATGCCAATGACCCATCGAATTCCGAAGCGGTCGCCGGCGACGCCACCGGGTATCGAGCAGAAGATGGCGGCCAAAGGGATCATCCCCCAGATGGTCCCCAATTGAACAAGGCTGAGGTTCAGGTCCTGGGCAATCTCCTGGAAGAGAACCGGCATACAGGTCCACGCCATGCCGATGACAACGCAGTTGGCTAGACCGGCAAGGGTTAGCACATACCACTTATAAAGCGAGTGTCTGACCAACTTAGCACCTCCATAGCCCTAGACCGAGTATTGTATTACAATTCTCCAGTTATTGACACAAGTATATGGCTTTACTTCACAACGCACAACCGTTTTTCACACAAAAAGTGGGCGGACAATTCACCTTTGCGAAAGGCAGGCGACGAACCCAAGTCCAAGTAAACAAGACCGTGTGATGGTGGGATTCTGCTCGGCGATATAAGGGGAGAGAGTACGGAACAGATGTAGGCAGGTGGATAGATATGATAGGCGTTGCCCCCGGGTTCAGGGCACAGGAGTAGGCCGGAGTTAGTTGAGGCATTTTATAAGGAGTGCCACAATTGAGATTGCACAAAGCAGCCTTTGATTGTATAATCTCCTATTGATTTGAGGGCGCATTCGTCTAGCGGCCAAGGACACCTCCCTCTCAAGGAGGAGATCGGGGGTTCGAATCCCCCATGCGCTACCAGGTAGTTACGGGAGCTGCCCTTTATGGCAGCTCCCGTTATGTGGAGAAACCATGAGGGTAGTTATCTTTGGAGATATCCACGGCTATGTCCCTGGCTTTGATATCCTGACCATAGACCTCGTGAGAAGGGTGGTTGATTTGCTGGAGGTAGATGTAATACTTCAGGTTGGCGATATGTGCTCCTATAATCCCTTCTCCAAACCGGTCTACTGGATCTATGGCAACCGCGATTCTATTAGAATGATAAATGCCCTGGAAAAGGGCACCGTAGATATCAAAAACCTAATACATATAAGAACAGGCGAGGTTTTGACCTTCCTCGCTCCTGGTGAAAAACTCACCGTCTCTGGTCTTAACGGTGCCTATGAGCCAATATACTATGATTACAATAGGGAGGAACTCGGGGAGGAGGGACTGGGCTGCTTTACAGCGAGCGACGTCAAGAAGTGCCTCGAACTTAGGAATATCGATATTTTCCTAGTGCATGGTTGCCCGGCAGGGCTTGGCTTCGGCAGGGAGCCAGATCATGGTGTGCCCGCCATTAGCCAGATATTAGAGGAAGTAAGGCCAAGATATATGTTCTGCGGTCATGCTCACTTCTTCCACAAAGCAGAGTATAAGGGGTGTAAGGTTTACTCCCTAGAGCTAGCGAACCGGGAGTACTATGTCCTAGATACTGCCTCAGACCAGCTAGAGGTGATCGGGATAAACCCTGGCGCACTATTTCCCCAGGGCAATACCCTGAGTAGCTGAAAAACGATTCAGGGACGGTTAGGGTGGTCAATCTATTTAAAAAAGAAATCAAAACCTATTGACAAATCCCAGGTTTTGTGGTTTAATATCAATTTGCTGATTTTATGAAACTGGAAAAAGCCAGGCTATCAATAACCCCCGTAATTATTGTTTGGTTCCCCTGACTAGATTCCTTGCCTGTAATTATCTGGGCTTAGGTGTGATATTGCTTTCGAGGAGTCAGTAACATGATTTCAAGTACACTTCGAAGTCCCAAGAAATCCTATGCCAAGATCACCGAAGTCCTAGAGGTGCCCAATCTTATCCAGGTTCAGCTCAACTCCTTCCGCTGGTTTCAGGAACAGGGGTTAAAGCAGTTATTCGAAGAGATCTCACCCATCCAGGACTTCATCGGGACACGACTTGAGCTCAGGTTTCTCGATTACTATATTTACCCCCTAACCGAGCAGAGAGAGGATCTCACCGAGGCTGAAAAGCAGAGATACCGCCCAAAGTACTCAGAGCAGGAGTGTCAGCAGCGGGATATGACCTACTCTGCCCCTCTATATGTCAGGGTCCAGCTTCTGATTAAAGAGACCGGTGAAGTAAAGGAGCAAGACCTATTCCTGGGCGACTTCCCCCTAATGACCACCAAGGGGACTTTTATAATTAACGGGGCAGAGCGGGTTGTAGTAAGCCAGCTCATCCGCTCGCCAGGTGTTTACTTCACCCTGGAACAAGATATCGCTAGCGGGCGAGAGTTATGCTTTGCCAAGCTCATCCCCGATCGCGGGGCATGGCTAGAGTTTGAGACCTCAAGCAAGGATGTAATCTCGGTAAAGGTCGATGGTAAGCGAAAAATCCCTATTACCACCCTCCTTCGCGCTATAGGCTATGGAAGCGACGAGCAGCTGCTGGAGCTATTTAAGGATGTGGATACCTCCCCCGACCACCGCTACATTAAAACGACCATGGAGCGGGATCCCTTGGTAACTGGAGAGGATGAGGCCTTGGTTGAATTCTACCGAAGACTGCGACCTGGTGACCCACCATCCATCGAAAATGCCCAAAGCCTGATAAAAAACCTGTTCTTCAATTCCCGCCGCTATGACCTGGGCAAGGTGGGACGATACAAACTCAATAGTCGGCTGGGGCTCAATCTCCCCCTCACCCAACGTGTTCTCACCAAACAGGACCTGGTAGAAATAGTCCGCCATATTATCATGGTGAACAATGGCATGGATACCCCCGATGATATCGACCATCTGGGCAATCGACGTGCACGCACTGTGGGGGAACTCATTTACAATCAGTTCCGCATTGGTCTTTTGCGCCTGGAGAGAGTGGTGAAGGAGCGCATGAGCATCATTGACCCGGAGCTGGCAACCCCCAGCGCTTTGGTTAACATCCGCCCCGTTGTTGCTGCCATGAGGGAGTTCTTCGGGGGCTCCCAGCTCTCACAGTTCATGGATCAAACAAATCCCCTGGCAGAGTTAACCCATAAGCGTCGCCTCTCAGCGTTGGGCCCAGGGGGTCTATCCAGAGAGAGGGCTGGCTTTGAGGTCAGGGATGTCCACTATTCCCACTATGGCAGGATCTGTCCTATCGAAACACCCGAAGGTCCCAACATCGGCCTCATCGGTTCACTGGCAACCTATGCCCGGGTTAATGAGTATGGCTTCATTGAGACCCCCTATCGAAAGGTAATCAAGGGGGCTGAAAACACCTCCCAAGATATCATCGGCAAGACACTTGGAGAAGCAGTGTTCGACAATGAGGGAAACCTTATTGGGGAAAAAGGGACACTGATCACCCCAGAGATAGCAAGACGACTGGCAGACCTATCCCCCAGGGTGATCAAGCTGGTGCCCTTTGTATCTGACCAGATTATCTATCTTTCCGCCGATGCAGAGGAAAGATATACCATTGCTCAGGCAAATGCCCAGCTTGATGAAAGGGGGCAATTTGTCGCTGACAGAATAGAGGTGAGGAGAGCAAACAGGTTCTATAAAGAGGCGCCTGAGAATATCGACCTGATGGACGTCTCCCCAAAGCAGATAGTCAGCGTTGCTGCCTCTCTGATCCCATTCCTGGAGCACAATGATGCCAATCGCGCCCTGATGGGTGCTAACATGCAACGCCAAGCGGTGCCCCTCCTCCGCCCTCAGTCCCCGCTGGTGGGAACCGGGATGGAACGACAGGTAGCCCACGATAGCGGGCAGGTGGTCTTCTCCCAAACCGATGGGGAGGTGACCTCAGTTACCGGGGAGCGGATCATTATCCGGGATAGGAATGGCAAGGAGCACTGCTACCCCCTCACGAAGTTTGCCCGCTCAAATCAGGGGACCTGTATCAACCAGCACCCCATTGTGAGCAAGGGTGAACGGGTGGAACAGGGTCAGATCATAGCTGATAGCTCCTCCACAGAGCATGGCGAGCTGGCTTTGGGGCAGAATATCCTGTGTGCCTTTATGAGTTGGGAGGGATACAATTTCGAGGATGCAGTTATCATCTCCGAGAACCTGGTCAAAGAGGACAAATTCACCTCAATCCACATCGAGAAATATGAGGTGGAGGCGCGAGATACCAAGCTGGGAGCAGAGGAGATCACCCGGGACATACCCAATGTGGGTGAAGAAAGCCTGCGCGATCTAGATGAGAATGGGGTAATAAGGATCGGCGCCGAGGTGGGTCCTAACGATATCCTAGTCGGCAAGATTACTCCCAAGGGGGAGACAGAGCTGACCGCGGAGGAGAAACTCTTGCGCGCCATCTTCGGTGAAAAGGCTAGGGAGGTAAAAGATACCTCACTAAAGATGCCTCATGGTGAAAGGGGAAAGGTCATTGCAGTGAGGGTCTTCTCTCGCGACAGGGGTGATGAGCTCCCTGCCGGGGCCAATAAGCTAGTGCGAGTATGGGTTGCTCAACGGAGGAAGATTGTAGTGGGGGACAAGATGGCGGGGAGACACGGGAACAAAGGGGTTGTTGCCCGTATCCTGCCCGTCGAGGACATGCCCTTCCTCCCCGATGGCACGCCTGTTGACATTATCCTTAACCCCCTCGGGGTTCCCTCCAGGATGAATCTCGGACAGGTTTTGGAGACCCACCTTGGCTGGGCAGCATACAACTTGGGATTCAAGGCCCTCACGCCGGTCTTCAATGGAGCAGATAATAGAGCTATCGAGGATGCCCTTGCTCAAGCATGGATAGCACGGCGCTCGGGGGCGTTCAGCATCACTCCGGAAAACAGGCATTGTATTGATTGGGAGCGTGCCCGGAGGTGGCTTGCTGAGCATGGCTATGATTTCGAGCAGGTATTTGGTGATAAGAACACGGGTGAGGCAAAGAGGGCTTGCCTTCGACTCTGGCTTGAAGACCTTGGAATAGCCACCACTTCCCTCACCGACCAGCAGGTTGAAGAGGAGGCAGAAAGAGTGTTATTGGAAAGGAGGCTCCCCCCACCAACCTTCGGCAAGATGACTATATACGATGGACGAACCGGTGAGCCCTTCGACCAGCCGGTGACTGTTGGCTATATCTACATGATGAAGCTGATCCACCTTGCTGAGGACAAGATACACGCCCGCTCCACCGGCCCTTACTCCCTGATTACCCAACAGCCTGTAGGGGGAAAGGCCCAGTTTGGGGGGCAACGCTTCGGTGAGATGGAAGTGTGGGCTCTCGAAGCCTACGGTGCCGCTCATATCCTTCAGGAGCTTCTGACGGTGAAATCAGACGATATCTCCGGGAGAGCAAAAACCTACGAAGCCATCATAAAGGGGGAGGATATTGTGGCGGCGGGGGTGCCCGAATCATTCAACGTTCTGGTCAAGGAACTACAGAGCCTGGGGCTAGCCGTCGAGCTCCTGCGTGAAGAGGAGAGGGCAACCGTCAGTGAGGGCTTGACCACCGAGGTCACCAGCCACGATATAAGCCTCCTAGGATTTAAGGAGAGTGAGTAATGCTTGAGGTAAATGATTTCAATGCAGTTCGTATCTCACTGGCCTCGCCTGAACAGATTAGAAGCTGGTCTTACGGCGAGGTAACAAAGCCAGAGACCATAAACTATCGCACCCTAAAGCCGGAGAGGGATGGGCTTTTCTGCGAGCGAATATTTGGCCCGACCAAGGACTTTGAGTGCTACTGCGGAAAATACAAAAAGGTGCGCTATAAGGGGATTAAATGTGACAAGTGCGGGGTAGAGGTGACAAGGTCCAAGGTACGCCGTGAACGAATGGGTCATATCGAGCTCGCCGCCCCGGTTAGCCACATCTGGTTTGCCAAGGGGACACCCAGCCGCCTTGGCCTGCTCCTTGATCTCTCCCCAAGAAACCTAGAGAGGGTCCTTTACTTCGCCCAATTCATCATCACCCATGTTGATGAGAAGGAGCGCCAGAGAGTCATCCTCCAGAAGAAGGATGAAATCGCCCAAGAGCTGGCAAGGCGAGAGAGGCAGATAGCGGAGATCAGGACACAGCTGGAGGAGGAGCTTGGAAGACTGGAGCAGGAAAGGGAGGCGGAGAACAAACGCATCGAGGAGGAGTTCTCGGCTAAGGTGGATAGGGTGATGACCGGTGCCATCCAACTAGAAAGGAGGCTAAAGGACGAGCTAGAAAGGAGAGCAGAGGAGAGGATAACCTTTGAAGGCATAACCATTGTCCCCCAGGGGATGGCCATCTCCCCACACCATCTGGCTCAGCTCCGCGAGGCAGCAGAGAGCAGAATCGCGGAGATAGAGCGTGAACTTGAGAGGGTACGCCAGGAGAGAAATGAACTGATTGATGCTCAGATCGAGCAAAGAAGGCGCCTGGCGATCGAGCAGATAAATGAACTCCAGCAGAGGCTTGCCCAAGAGAAGGGGAGGCTACAGGAAAGCCTTGAAAAGATGATCGAGGAGATAGAAGACATTCAGCCACGGACCCTCCTGCCTGAGGGCAGGTACCGCGAGCTAAAAGAGAAGTATGGGAGCCTCTTCAAGGCCGGTATTGGAGCCGAAGCCATCTTGGAGATCCTAAGTAGTATCAACCTGGATGAGTTGCGCGACGAACTCCTGAGAGAGATCCACTCCACATCGGGGCAGCGGGCAAAGAAAGCAATCAAGCGGTTGCGTGTAGTAGAGGCTTTCCGAAGGAGTGGCAACAGGCCGGAATGGATGATACTGACGGTCCTTCCCGTGCTCCCCCCAGACCTCAGGCCGATGGTTCAGCTGGATGGTGGCAGGTTCGCCACCAGTGACCTCAATGACCTCTATCGGCGGGTGATAAACCGTAACAACCGGTTACGCCGTCTACTGGAACTTGGAGCCCCCGAGATCATCATTCGTAACGAGAAACGCATGCTCCAAGAGGCAGTCGATTCCCTGATCGACAATGGCAGGAGAGGAAGGCCAGTTACCACTGGAGGGAGCCACAAACTGAAGTCCCTCTCCGATATGCTAAGGGGAAAGCAGGGACGCTTCCGCCAAAATCTACTGGGCAAGAGGGTCGATTACAGCGGGCGCTCTGTGATTGTGGCGGGACCTGAGCTCAAGCTACACCAGTGTGGTTTACCCAAGCGCATGGCTCTGGAGCTCTATAAGCCCTTTATCCAGCGCCGCCTTATGGAGCTGGGGATCGCCCACAATATCAGAAGTGCCAAGCGAATTGTAGAACGGGCGAAACCCGAGGTCTGGGACGTGCTGGACGAGGTGATCAAGGAACGACCCGTTCTTCTCAACCGCGCCCCGACCCTTCACCGACTGGGCATCCAAGCCTTTGAGCCGGTGCTCATCGATGGGAGTGCTATCCAGATCCACCCCCTAGTATGCCCCGCTTTCAATGCCGACTTCGACGGCGATCAAATGGCAGTCCATATCCCCCTCTCAAAGGCAGCGATCCGAGAGGCAAGGGAGATCATGCTCTCCACCAACAACATGTTGCTTCCCAGCTCAGGGGAACCGGTGGTGGCACCCACATTGGATATGGTTTTGGGCTGCTACTACATGACCTCGCTCCAGAGCGGAGCAAAGGGGGAGGGGAAGGTGTTCAGCAGCTTCGATGAGGCGAGGCTCGCCTATGAGCTGGGCACCATTGACCTCAGGGCAGAGATCGAGGTGAGAAACAGGAAAGGGGAGCGAATAAGAACCAGTGTCGGTCGCATTATCTTCAACGAGATTTTACCTCACGAGCTAGGCTACCTGAACCAGGAGATGGACAAGCAAGCCCTGAAGAAGCTAATTGCTGATTGCTACAAGTTACTGGGCAATCAGAGAACCGCCACCATGGCCGATGAGATCAAGCGCTTAGGGTTTCATTATGCTACCATTTCAGGGACTACCATCTCTATGAATGATATAAGGGTGCCTGAGGTTAAAGCTAGATTCCTCGAGGAGGCGGAGCAAAGCATCGCCGAGATCGAAAAACAGTACCAACGCGGTCTCATCACCGAGGATGAGCGCTACAACAGCGCGGTGGACATCTGGACAAACACAACGGAGAGGCTCTCCGATGCCATTGAGGAGTCTCTCCCTCGCTACGGGGGGATATATATGATGGCGACCTCAGGAGCGAAGGGTAACATCGCCCAGATCAGGCAGATGGCAGGCATGCGTGGCCTGATGACCGATCCATCAGGTAGGATAATTGACTTCCCCATCAGGTCAAGCTTTCGCGAGGGGCTCTCCGTTTTGGAATACTTCATCTCTACCCACGGTGCCAGAAAGGGTCTTGCCGACACAGCGCTCAGAACAGCGGACAGCGGATACCTCACCAGGCGTCTAATCGATGTCGCTCAGGATGTTATCATCCTTGAAGAGGACTGTGGCACCACCGGCGGTATCTGGATGCAGGAAGCCGAGGAGGGGAGCATACTCGCCCCCCTTTCCGAGCGCATTATCGGGCGAATTGCTGCAGCTAGAGTGGTCCATCCCAAGACAGGTAAAACGATCGTGGAGCGAAACACGGAGATCGATGAGGAGAGGGCCAGCGAGATTGTTTCCGCGGGGATAACCAGGGTTTATGTCCGCTCCCCCCTCACCTGCCAGTCTCCCCGCGGCGTCTGCCAGCTTTGCTACGGGAGGAGCCCCGCACAGGGTAAGCTTGTCAGTCTGAGGGAGGCGGTGGGCATTATCGCTGCTCAAAGTATCGGTGAGCCAGGCACCCAGCTCACCATGAGAACCTTCCACACTGGTGGCGTGGCCGGTGTGGATATCACCAGCGGACTACCACGCGTTGAGGAGCTTTTTGAGGCAAGAACACCAAAAGGACAGGCGATTATCTCCGAGATAGATGGGGTGGTGGATATAATGCAAACTGAAGAGGGGCAAAGGATCAGAGTTACTAGCCTCGAGCAGTATCGAGATGAATACCCCCTCCCCCCGGACTATCGGTTGCTCGTCAGTGATGGGGAGTGGGTCGACATAGGAACCCCTCTGGCCCAGGACCTTCCCACCCCATCTGAGGAGACAGCAGTCGCCCCTCCGGCGATCCTTGCCAGAGTCGCAGGCAGGGTGATCCTTGAAGGAGATATGCTCTCCATCGCCTATGAGGAGAAGGAGGAGCGCGAATACCTTATCTCGGCAGCCTCGCGAATTCGAGTAGAAAACGGTGCCCCTGTCAGGGCAGGAGACCAGCTCACGGATGGCACCATCGACCCCCAGGATATTCTTCGCATCATGGGGAAAGAAGCGGTACAACGCTACCTCGTGGACGAGATACAAAAGGTTTATCGCTCCCAAGGGGTTAATATTAACGATAAGCATATCGAGATCATTGTCCGCCAGATGCTCCGCAAAGTGCGCGTCGATTCCCCGGGTGACACCGACCTGCTTCCGGGGGAGCTGGTTGACCGTTTTGCCTATGAAGAGATAAACGCTAAGGTTCTGGCTGAAGGGGGAGAGCCGGCCACGGCTCAGACTGTGCTCTTGGGAATAACCAAGGCATCACTCAATACGGAGAGCTTCTTGGCAGCCGCCTCCTTCCAGGAGACGACTAGGGTTCTTACCGAGGCAGCAGTCGCTGGAAAGATAGACAGGCTGTTCGGGCTTAAGGAAAATGTAATCATCGGCAGGTTAGTCCCCGCTGGCCCCTTCCTTCCCCTAGAAACTCGCCTCGAGAAGAAGATCAGCGCCGCGGCGAGACTAGCACTCGAAGAGGAAACGCCAATATAGCCCTTTATAGAGCCTATTGTCCCAAGCTCGTAAAAGCTATACAATAAAAGGTGTGGAGAGAAGAGCAGTTTCCCTTGAGGTAGATGGGCTCAAGATTGTGGGTGAAATCTATATCCCCGAAGACCCTGAAGGGAGGCTCTATCCCGCCCTTTGTATCTGTCACGGCATCCCCAGAGGGATACCAGACCCCAAGGATAAAGGCTATCCCCTGCTTGCGGAAAGGTTCTGTAACGCTGGATTTATCACTATGATATTCAATTTCCGTGGCACAGGGGATAGTGAAGGAAACTTTGACCTCCTGGGGTGGGCGAGAGACCTTGAGGCTGCGGTCAATTATCTCTATAACCTTCCGAACGTGGACAAGTCCCACCTCTCGCTAATGGGTTTCAGCGGCGGTGCTATCGTTTCCCTGTTTGTTGCTGCCAGAGACCCAAGGGTATCCTCTATTGTAACCTGCGCCTGCCCGTTAGAATTCCCTGCCCTCACGGATAAGGAGAGGGCAAAATCATTCATTGAGCACCTGCGCAGCATCGGGATAATAAGAGACAATGATTTTCCCCGCTCCCTCGATGAGTGGCTGGACGAGTTCAAACAGGTAAGCCCCATCAAATGGGTGGGAAAGATCTCCCCCAGACCCATCTTGATCCTGCACGGGGATAGGGACGAGGTTGTAGACCAATCCCAAGCCTGGGCCCTTTATGCCCTTGCCGGAGAACCTAAGGACATCGTCATAATCGAGGGAGCAACCCATAGGCTTCGCCACTATGAAAAAGCCATCGATGCTGCTCTCAACTGGCTTAAAAGCAGGTTCGGATTGATTTAGCCCTCTGGAGAAGCTATAATTAGCTTGGGTTGGTATGTGAGATGGGCTCTGCCAAGGGGGGGATTAGGATGCACGAGAGCTGTGGCATCTTTGGGATATACGCCCCCGGCGAGGATGTCGCCAGGTTAACCTTCTTCGCGCTTTATGCCCTTCAACATCGAGGTCAGGAGAGCTCCGGCATCGCTACTGCGGATGGCGAGAGGATCTACCTGCATCGCAATATGGGGCTTGTCGCCCAGGTGTTTGACGAATCTGCTGTAGCTCAATTGCGGGGGCATATTGCCATTGGGCACAATCGCTATTCCACTACAGGGTCAAGCCGCATCTTCAACGCCCAGCCCTTGCTCATAGATGAGGGTATTAAGATAGCGGTGGGACATAACGGGAATATCGTCAACGCCGAATACCTTCGCCATGAACTTGAGGAGCAGGGTTACAAGTTTCAGACGTCCACAGATACCGAGGTCATTGCCTACCTTATAATCGCCTCCCCTGGCAAAACGCTGGTCGATAAGATTAGACACGCTATGGGCAGGCTGGAGGGGGCTTATTCCTTAGTCCTCCTCACCCCAAGCACCCTGATAGGGATCCGTGACCCCTTTGGAGTGCGCCCCCTATGTCTGGGAAGCCTGGGCAGGGGCTGGGTAATAGCATCGGAGACCTGCGCCCTCGCCCACATAGGGGCAAGCTTCTTGCGAGAGATAGACCCCGGAGAGGTTGTTGTCATCAATTCAGAAGGGGTTTCCAGCTTCACCGGAAGAAAATCGCAGCGCAAGGCACTTTGTATCTTTGAGTATATCTACTTTGCTCGACCGGATAGTGTGATAAATGGCAGGCTCCTTTACCTGGCCAGGGAGAAGATGGGGGAAAGACTTGCCAGGGAGCACCCAGTAGATGCCGACTTAGTTATCGGGGTCCCCGACTCAGCCACAGCAGCGGGGATCGGCTATGCTCGTGCCTCAGGCATCCCCTTTGGCGAGGGATTATTAAAGAACCGGTATGTGGGGCGAACCTTCATCGAGCCTGATCAGCGGATTCGAGATCTCGGGGTTGCCCTGAAGTTCAACCCCCTCCCCGAGGTGCTTAAGGGGAAGCGACTTGTTGTCATTGACGACAGCATCGTGCGCGGCACCACCACTCCAAGGGTGATAAGCCTCCTCAGAAAGGCAGGGGCTGAGGAAGTACATATGCGCATCTGTGCCCCTCCCATCCGCTACCCGTGCTTCTTTGGGGTAGACATGGCTACAAGATGGGAGCTCATTGCCTCCCAGAGGACAGTACCAGAGATAACCAAATTTATCGGCGCCGATTCCCTGGGCTACCTCAGCATAGAGGGGCTCATCGAAGCAGTCGCCCTGCCCAAGGAGATCTTCTGCCTAGCCTGTTTCACCGGTGACTACCCGATCCCGGTGCAGCTTGAAATGGATAAGCTAGCACTGGAAACAATGTAGCTTTTAACCAAAAATAGCACCAGGTTTCTGGGGGAGTAGCTTTTGACACAGAGGAAAGGAAAATCGGATGCCTACGCCGCCGCCGGCGTGGACATCGATGCCGCAAATAGAACAGTTAACCTGATTAAGGAGCATGCCCGCTCCACGTTCGGCCCCAAGGTTCTGAGCGAGATAGGACTCTTTGGCGGGCTTTTCCAACTTTCAGGGTTTGACGAGCCGGTCCTCGTCTCAAGCGCCGATGGAGTGGGCACAAAATTGAAGATCGCCTGTGCCCTCGATAAGCACGACACCATCGGCATCGATCTGGTAAATCACTGTGTCAACGACATCCTCACCCTGGGCGCTGAGCCTCTCTTCTTCCTCGACTATATTGCCATGGGCAGCCTCGTCCCTGAAAAGGTAGAGACCATCGTCAGAGGAATGGCAGCCGCCTGCCGTGAGGTGGGCTGTGCCCTTATCGGTGGTGAGACGGCGGAGATGCCCGGGGTCTATGCCGAGGGAGACTATGATCTTGTTGGATTTATTGTTGGGGTGGTGGAGAGGAAAAACATCATCGATGGGAGCCAGATAAAAGCTGGCGATGCCATCATCGGACTGCCCTCAAGCGGGCTTCATACAAATGGCTACTCTCTGGTTCGGAGACTATTTCCCATTGAGCGCCCTGCCCTAGACACCCTTTACCAGGAGCTGGGACGCACCCTCGGTGAGGAGCTCCTTGAACCACATCGCTGCTATTATAGTTCGATAAAGCCAGTTCTCCCCATCCTTAAGGGCATGGCACACATCACGGGAGGAGGCATTATCGACAATCTGCCTCGTATCCTGCCCAGGGGTCTGGCAGCAAGAATAGAGAGAGGATCATGGCACATGCCCCCCATCTTCCCACTGATCCAAAAGCGGGGAAACATTGACGAGGGGGAGATGTATCACGTATTCAATATGGGGGTGGGAATGGCCCTGGTCTGCTCACCAGAGAACACCTCGAAGCTCATGGGCGAGCTTCCCGAGGCAAGGCTTATCGGGGAGGTGGTGAAGCACGGGAGGGGGGAGCGGGTGAGGATAGTATAGTCGAAGAGGTTTTTATGCGTGCTATATTAAGCGTTTATAACAAAGAGGGAATCGTTGATTTCGCCCGTGGCCTCTCTGAGCTAGGAGTAGACATATTCAGCACCGGGGGCACTAAAAAAGCACTCCAGGAGGCCAGGGTAAAGGTGCACTCTATCGAGGACCTGACTGGCTTCCCTGAAATACTAGATGGCAGGGTGAAGACCCTCCATCCTATGGTTCACGGCGGCATCCTTGCTCGCAGGGACATCCGAGACCACATGGAGCAACTGGCAAGAAGCGGTATCGCCACCATCGACCTCGTGGCAGTCAACCTCTATCCATTCGTCCGGACTGTCTCAAGGGAGGGGGTGAGCCTTGAGGATGCGCTGGAGAATATCGATATCGGTGGCCCGACACTGATTCGAGCAGCAGCGAAGAACTTCCCTGATGTAATCATCATCGTAGACCCCGCAGATTACCAGCCTGTCTTGGAACAGCTGCGTCGGGGCGAGGTAGACATAGAGAGTCGAAGAAGGCTTGCACAGAGGGCGTTTCAGCATGTCGCAAGCTATGATACCGCCATCGCCCAATATCTACGCCGGGGCGAGAGAGGCTTCCCCGAGGAGATGACCATCACCCTCAAGAAACGATATGATCTGCGCTACGGGGAGAACCCGCATCAGGAGGCTGCCTTCTATACCGAGGCTGTGGTGGGTGAGAAAGGGGAATCAGGCATAGCCATGGCAACCCAGCTCTGGGGCAGGGAGCTATCCTTCAATAACATCCTCGACCTCGATGCGGCGCTTAATGTGGTGGGCGAGTTCTCATCCCCAACCGTTGCCATCATCAAGCACAACAACCCCTGCGGGCTTGCCTGTCACGATGACCTTGCCGAAGCATATCGGCGCGCCCTTGCCGGCGACCCGGTGGCCGCCTTCGGTGGCATAGTGGGATCAAATAGGCCGATCGACCTCCCTACCGCCAAGGAAATCTCAAAGACCCACTACGATGCCATCATCGCCCCCGAATATGACCCCGAAGCGCTCGCCCTGCTCAAGCGCAAGCGAGATCTCCGCATCCTCGCCTGCGGTTCCCTTGAGCCTGAGCGCCCCTATCTCGATTTTCGCAGGGTAAAGGGTGGCTTCCTCGTCCAGAGCTCCGATTCCCTTGCTGAAGAAAGGGCGAGCCTGCGCACTGTTACCAAGCGGCAGCCTACGGAGGGGGAAATGAAAGACCTTCTCTTCGCCTGGCGGGCGGTAAAGCATATTAAGTCCAATGCCATAGCCCTCGCCAGGGATGGGGCGCTTATGGGAATGGGTGCCGGGCAGCCCAGCCGGGTGACCAGCGTAAGGATCGCCCTGGAAAAGGCGGGGGAGCGTGCCCGGAGCAGTGTGCTCGCCTCCGATGCCTTCTTCCCCTTCGCCGACGGGGTGGAACTGGCAGCTAGGGGAGGGGTTACCGCCATCATTCAGCCCGGCGGCTCGGTAAGAGACGAGGAGGTTATCCAGACGGCTGACCAGCATAATATGGTTATGGTATTCACCGGAATCCGACACTTCAAGCACTAAATCTCTATAAGATGAGCTTGAGGGCCGAATCATGGCCTACTACCCTCTCCTTAGCCCCAAGCTTTCCCCCCAAATCCCTGAATTGAAAAGGAGCTCCATGTCGAAACCAGCGAAGCGCCGGGGGGTGTTTTACGGCTGGTGGATTGTCGCTGTGGGACTCCTGAGCCTCTTTCTAGCCGGCGGAATAGGGTTTTATACCTTCGGTGTCTTCTTTATCCCCCTCACCAACGAGTTTGGCTGGAGCAGGGCACAGCTATCGGTAGCCATGACGATCAGCAGCCTGATGTGGCTATCCGGTCCCATCGTGGGCACAGCGGTTGATAGGTATGGAGCAAGGATCGTGATGACCGCCGGAGCCCTGATTATGGGCACTGCCTTTGCCCTCCTCGGCCTGACCACCTCTCTCTGGCAGTTCTATGCCCTCTTCTTCGCTATGACTATGGGGCAAATGGGCGTTTTGAACATCCCGGTCACCACGGTGGTCTCGAACTGGTTTACCGAGAGAAGGGGGCTGGCGATGGGGATTACAATAACCGGGTTCGGCCTTGGCGGTCTATTAATGGCACCACTAGCAAGCTACCTTATCTCCATCCTGGGTTGGAGGATGGCCTATCATGTCCTGGGTGTGGCTATCCTAGCTATCCTCACCCCGCTGGTCATATTGGCGGTCAGACACAGACCTGAGGAGAAGGGGCTTTTCCCTGATGGCAAGCTGCCTGAAGCAAAGGAGGGGCAAACGGAATCACGATTGGACAAGGCCCAGGTCGGCGTGAGCTTAAAAGAGGCACTGCGGATGTCGAGCTTCTGGCTCCTGGCTGCGGTTTTCATCTTCGGCTTTATGGGGACGGGCTCAGTGCTGCCCCACATCGTCCCGCTGTTCCAGGATAGGGGGGTGTCAGCTCAGGCAGCAGCGATGGTCCTGGGCTCTATTACCGGTGTAAGCATTCTCGGCAGGGTGGGGACAGGCTATCTATCAGACAGGGTGTCGGTAAGATACATAACCATCACCCTCTTCCTCCTCCAAACAGTGGGGCTTGTCCTTCTGGCGGCTACAAGTTCAATGGTTTGGCTCTTTGCAATACTTTTTGGACTCTCATTGGGAGGGATGGCAGCCTTGGAGCCACTGCTGGTGGGGAGATATTTTGGTCTCGCCTCCTTCGGGAAGATAATAGGGAGCTTTTGGGCTGTCACCACCGTCGGGTGGGCCGCTGGACCTACCATCACCGGCTACATCTTCGATATTACCGGAAGCTACACCCCTGCCCTGCTCGCCTTCATCATCACCTCACTCCTCGCCGCAGCGCTCATGCTCTTCCTGCACCCCCCGCCCAGTAGCTTGACTTCTCACTTTCAGAAGGAATAAGATAATGTGTAGCTATGGCTAGTGTCGTAGTCGTAATTGATATGCTCAGGGGATTCCTCGAGGAGGGCAATCCTCTCTATTGCGGAGAGGGGGCTCGCCGGATTATTCCGAACGTGAGGAGGCTTCTAGAACGGGAGAGGGAAAGGGGCTCCCCCGTCTTTTATATTTGTGATCATCACTCCCCCGATGACCTTGAGTTTAGAATGTTTCCACGGCACTGCATAGAAGGAACCCCGGAGACTGAGGTCATCCCTGAGCTGGCAAGCATTCCCGGGGAGATAATCCCAAAAAGGCGTTACAGCGGCTTCTTCGACACCGATCTGGGGGAGAGACTGAGAAGGCTAAAGCCGGAGAAGCTTATCGTTTGTGGGGTGTGCACCGATATCTGCGTCTTGCATACAGTGGCTGATGCCCGGAACCGTGACTACACCGTTGAGGTCCCCGTTGATTGCGTTGCCTCTTT
>DAOTXZ010000029.1:0-11993 GCA_034435115.1 Dehalococcoidia bacterium
AGACAGATAGTAGAGTATCCTCTCGGTAACGGTCGTCTTGCCGGCATCTATATGTGCGATAATCCCTATGTTTCTCACCTTTTCTAACGGGAATGCCCTTGTCATCTTCTTACTCTTAACCGTCTGGCTATTTTTTTCCTTTACTGATGAGTGAGCGGTCAATATTACCATCGGTAGTGCACAAATGCCCTATTTGCCTCAGCCATTTTATGAGTATCCTCGCGCTTTTTGATTGCCGCCCCCTGCTTCTGGGCAGCATCCAATATCTCTGCGGCAAGCTTCTCCGCCATGGAGTGGCCCGATCTTGCCCTGGCTGATTGTATCAGCCATCGAATAGCCAAGGAAAGGCCATGCTCCGGCATGACCTCCACCGGAACCTGATAAGTTGCACCACCAACTCGACGTGGTTTAACCTGAAGGAGTGGTGTGGCGTTCTTTATTGCTCTCTCAAGTGTATCCAAAGGGTTCTGCTTCGTCTGTGCCCCCACTAGCTCTAGGGCGTCATAGACGATGCGCTCAGCAACGCTCTTCTTGCCCCGCATCATCACTTTATTGATGAACTTGGCAACAAGCTTGCTTTGATATTTAGCGTCTGGGGGACACTCTCTCCTGATCACACGAGCACGTCTTGGCATCTTTAACCACCACCCGGTTCCTTGGTTCGTTTTGTGCCGTACCTGCTACGCCCCTGCTTGCGATTGGTCACACCAGCAGCATCCAAAGCTCCTCTAATTATGTGGTAGCGCACCCCTGGCAAGTCCTTAACCCTCCCTCCTCTGACAAGCACCACGGAGTGTTCCTGGAGGTTATGGCCCTCACCAGGGATATAGGCGGTTATCTCCATCTTGTTGGTAAGCCGGACGCGGGCAACCTTGCGCAGCGCTGAGTTGGGCTTCTTTGGGGTTACTGTCTTCACCTGGATGCAGACCCCCCTCTTTTGGGGTGCCCCCCTGCCCCGTGTTATCTTGTTGGTCAGCGCGTTATAGATAAACCGCAGCGCCGGTGTCTTCACCTTCTTTTTGAGTTTCTTCCGCCCCTTCCTTACAAGCTGATTTATCGTTGGCATCTTCACCCTCAAAAAACTTCTGTTTCTTGGACACTAAATTAAAAGTTTATCATCACTTGCTGAATATGTCAAGAACACAAAGTGAAAGCCCCTTTATCGGAGGGGCTTTTTCCTTGTTTAGCCTCGGTTAATCAGAGCCGCCAGGTAGCCTGCCCCAAAGCCATTATCGATATTGACCAAGCATACCCCAGCGGCACAGCTATTAAGCATCGTCAGGAGGGGAGCTAAACCCCCGAAGCTCGCCCCATAGCCAGTGCTTGTTGGAACGGCGATAATGGGCGCCGATACGAGTCCACTCACAAAGCTGGGGAGTGCCCCCTCCATTCCTGCTACTGCCACCACTACTCTGGCCCGGCGCAGCCGTGGTATCTGATCCAAGAGTCGGTGAACGCCCGAGATGCCCACATCGTAGGCGCGGTCAACAATGTTTCCCATGAGTTCGGCGGTCACCGCAGCCTCTTCAGCCACAGGTATGTCGGCGGTGCCCCCGCTTAATACCATAACCCCCGGGCGGGAGGGAGCCCCCTTTGTTCGATCAATGGTGATCACCCGGGCAAGGGGATTATAGGTGGCATCTGGCACCCGCTCTCTAACCGCGGCAAAGCAACCCTCTTCCACTTTTGTCACTAACACTTTATCATTTTGGGCGGCAAGCCGCTCAACAAGTGCGACGACCTGCTCTGGTGTTTTCCCTCGCCCTAAGATGACCTCGGGGAAGCCCTGGCGCAAGGAGCGGTGGTGATCCAGCTTGGCAAAACCCAGATCCTCATAGGGGAGGATGCTGAGCTGGGCGATGGCATCCTCCGGACTCATCTCGCCAGATTTTACCTTCGAAAGTAGCCCATAAAGGCGTCTGGTATCGATCTTCGCCCCCCAACTTTGTGGAATGCGATGGAGAAATTATAACATTGGGTTATAGCCTGTGCAACAAAGATGAGTTTGACAGAGAGGCAAGAACCTAGTAAAATAAGCTCGTGAGGCTTGTGAAATTGTAAACTAGCAGAAAGGAAGGCGATAATGGCAGAGAGAAAAAGCATCGATCCGGCGGTATTGGAGATACTGGAGCGGGCGCAGGCAGAGGGCATTTCAACAGCCTTCAGCCGTGCCGAGGTAACAAAACCTTGCCCAATTGGGCACGAAGGTAACTGTTGCCGCAATTGCTTCATGGGCCCGTGCCGTCTTACTGGTAAGACCACCGTGGGGATTTGTGGGGCTACACTTGAGACTGTTCAGGCGAGGAACCTGGCCCGGTCTATTGCCGCCGGTGCCGCGGCTCACTCCGACCACGGTCGTGACATGGCACTGACGCTGCTTGCTGCCGCTGAGGGTCATGCCCCGGACTATCAGATCAAGGATGAAAAAAAGCTAATAAAGGTTGCTGGCTACCTGGGCGTCAGGGTAGACAAACGCTCAGTGGAGGAGATTGCCATTGATGTGGCGAGAGAGGCTTTAGCCAATTTTGGAAGCCTCAAAGATGAGGTCGATTATGTGAGGCGTGCCCCCCCGAAGAGGCAAGCGTTATGGCGCAGGTTGGGCATTGCCCCTCGGGGCATTGACCGGGAGATTGTGGAGACCCTTCACCGCACCCATATAGGAACCGATCAAGAACCGGAGCATATCCTGATGCATGCCTTAAGGTGCGCCCTTGGCGACGGCTGGGGTGGCTCCATGCTCTCAACCGATATCAGTGATATCCTCTTCGGAACCCCGGGACCTGTGGCGACGAGGTCTAACCTGGGCATCCTTAAGGAGGACGAGGTAAACGTTGTAGTGCACGGGCATGAGCCGACCCTCTCCGAGATGATTGTGGTAGCGGCTAGCGACCCCGAGCTCATCGATTATGCCAGATCAAAGGGGGCAAAGGGGGTAAACCTGGTGGGCATCTGCTGCACTGCCAACGAGATCCTGATGCGTCAGGGGGTGCCGGTAATTGGCAATTTCCTGTCGCAGGAGCTTGCCATCGTTACCGGCGCCGTGGACGCCATGGTGGTTGATATACAGTGTGTCATGCAGGGGATAGTTAGCGTAGCTGAGCACTACCATACTAAGATCATAACCACCTCGCCGAAGGCGAAGATCACCGGTGCCACCCACATCGAGTTCGATGAGCACCGTGCCCTGGATATTGCCAAGCTCATTGTGCGCACCGCTATCGATAATTTCCCCAATCGCCGTCAGGTGCGTATCCCTGACGTGGTAGATCACGTGGTGGCTGGTTTCTCTCACGAGTATATTAACTATATGCAGGGGGGGATATATCGAGAGTCTTTCCGTCCTTTTAATGATGCGGTCATCCAGGGGAGAATAAGGGGGGCAGCGGGGGTGGTTGGCTGCAATAACCCAAGGGTTTGCCAGGATGATTCTCATCTTTCCATTGTGAAGGAGTTCATCAAGAACGATGTTCTGGTGGTGACCACTGGCTGTAACGCCATCGCCTGTGCCAAACAGGGGCTCTTAACGCCCGAGGTGATGGAGTATGCTGGCCCTGGACTGAATGAGGTTTGCCAGGCGATAGGAATCCCACCAGTGCTCCACATGGGCTCCTGTGTGGACAACTCTCGAATTCTAACCGTGCTCACTCAGTGTGCCACCGAGGGGGGGCTTGGCGAGGATATCAGTGACCTGCCGGTGGTGGGGGTTGCCCCGGAGTGGATGAGCGAAAAGGCGCTTTCCATTGGGACCTATTTTGTCGCCTCCGGGGTATATACCATCTTTGGTGTCGGCTCCCCGGTTGAGGGTAGCCCGGAGATAACAGGGATGATCAGCGCCGGCTGGGAGAAGTTGGTTGGAGGTAAGCTTGAGTTTGAGCCCGATTGGAGAAAGATTGTGGCGAAGAGCCTAGCCCATATTGATGCCAAGAGGAAGGCGCTCAAGTTGGAAGAGTATAGCCCCACCAGGTATGCCAAGAGTGCCACCTACCTTCCCGGAGATTATCTGCCTTTTGAGGAGTACCGAGCCGGGAAATACTCAAGACGGTGACCTTGGTTTGGATAGCCCGTTCTCTAAGCCTCGGCAACGAGAACGGGCTACCTATTTATGGCCGATTGAGCTACTATGCCCTCCTAAGCGCTACCAGTAGCCTCCGTCTGGCGTGACTGGCCCACTTCAGGCCGGGCAAGAGGGGATGGATGCGTCTGAGCATATCAGTCGGGGGTTGGCTTATCTAAGGATAATCGAGGTACCACCTACTGCGGAGCCACCTGTTGACTCGATGCGGATTGAGGGGGGACTGCTGTAGGGATAGCCCCAAACTTATTAGTTGATAGAAATCTATTGGCGGCCTATTACTAATTCCACCCGGTGGAACTCACATTCCCACAGATTCCGCCCCTGTCCCACCTTGTGATCGCCCTCTACCGCGGAGAGGACCCTGGAGTACCCATAAGGTATAGTGAAGTCTATTTTTCATATTCCGGCATTTGCCTGAGGATTGAATTATGCCCTATACTATAGCCCCTCTAGAGGATTGGCCTCATCGTTTCTGCCAGCTCCTCGGGCAAGGTCTCGATGATGCTCTCATAGTGGAACCTTTCCATGAACCCGCTATCGTTGGTGTAGAATGGTGTGGTGGGGGGTCTTGAGATGATCTTGGCATTTAGGGAGTAGTGGGGAGGTTTTTCCCCTACCGGCCCAGAGAAGGTACTCAGGTTGAACGATGTCACCCCCATTTTCTTATAGCCACTCAGCAACCTCACTATCGAGGCGGCAAAATCCCGCCTCATCTTTGCATCCAGGTCGGAGAGGGAGCTTGCTTCCTTAAAAATGAGCTGTAGCTCTCGGTTGCCCTGGGGGGCATAGCTTGCGATGACAGATAGGGAGTTGTTTTCGCCAATATACCGCTCGCCAAGTCTCTTTTCCTCTATTACTAGGTCTTTCCAGTAGTTTTTGCCCGTTTTAAGGTAATATTCCTCGCTTTTTTCGAGGAGCCTTTTTAGATATGGGGTTGGTCTTCTGTCCAGGAGAACTTGGACATGAGGGTGCACTATGCTGGCGGCACTCGGGGGCATGTGGTTCCAGTTATACATTGGATACCTTGCCTCCGGGTCTTGGCTATGGACGGAGAGGAGCCATGCCTGAGATGCCTCTATATTATTCTGGAGCATCTCTTCGCTGAACTCATCTAGGTCCAGGTAGTGCTCCCTTGTTATTGTTGCTACCACATGATGTTCAGCGAAGGGGAAGAGGTTGGGGAACACACAGGATTGTCCAACCCGGATCCTCCCCTCCGGGGCGATGTTCTGGGTGAATAGCGGGGTACTCCTCTCGATATTCTCTGGGCAGAAGAAGCAATTCCTTTTTGTCCTGTCAACAAGCTCTCTCAGACTCACTTCAGTTTCCTGGGATTGCCTAACCCTCTCTGCCCTTCTCACATTGATCCGGCATGGTAGCCCGGTCAGGGGGTCGAACCTGTATTCCACCAGCTGGGTATCAAGCTGGAAGCCAAGTAAGGGACTCAGCAGCCCTGGTTTGGCAATAATCTTCCGAAATTCCATCTTATCCCTGTTGGTGAAATCTGCCCAACTCTGCCAGGCAGTCGATTATTCGAGGGATGGTATAGGTGGCTAGATAACGGCTGGAACCGCCGCAGAGTATAGCGATAAGCTTGCCCTGACAAACCCTATCGGCAGCCTCTTTTATTATTCGAGCAATCCTGGGGTGAGAGTCCTTGGTAAGACCCTTATCTCCGTATTCCCCTTGGGTGGCATCGTAGCCGAATTCCCAGAATATGACCTCTGGTCTGAATTTCTCCACCCGGGGGACAAATTCCCGCTCCACCCTCTCTAGATACTCCTCATCCGAGGTCGGAAAGGGGATTCTGACATCCACGTTATTATTCTGGTCAGAGTGCTCGTAGGAGCAAAAGCAGATATGCAAGACATCTCTATCATCCTCAAAGATATCCCTCGTCCCGTCGGCGTGGTGGGCATCGGTATCCACTATCGAGAATCTCCTCATTCCCCTCTCTCTGAGGTAGGTTATGGCTAGAGCGGCGCCGTTAAAGTAACATGACCCCCAGAAATGGTTTCTGCCAGCATGGTGGTCGCCGACGCTGGTGAAGACAAAGGCATTGTCGATCTCCCCCTCACATATCCTCTCCGCGGCATGAACCGTCCCCCCCGCGGAATACAGTGCAGACTCATAGTATCCCGTTCTCTTGACCCTTTGGATCATGTCTGGGGAATGGACTTTCAACAGGAGTTCTGCAGAGACTGGCTTTAGGTATAAGAGTCCATCGCTCGATTCATAAACAGCGTCGGAATAGATAATATTTTCCCTGTCCAGAATCCCATCCAGCGCCTGAGGGAAATCCCTCAGCCTTTCTCCTTGAAGGTAGGTGAAGAAGATTCCGGTTCTTTTCATAGCCTCCTATTTGAACCCCAGCCCTCTCTCCTTGAGGCTGACATACCTTTGCTGGCCGATGACGGGATGGTCAAGCACCTCGATGTCGAGGAGCTTTGAAGCCTCCACGATCTGCTGGGTGACCTGGATGTCCTCAGACTTGGCGTTGGGTCGCCTGAGGGGTGGTATTCTATAGCTGACCCCTTCATGTTCCCACTTAGGAAATCCCGCATAAGGGTGGCAAACAAAGCAAATCCCTATCACCGGGCTCAAGGGTGAGCTTTAAAAATTACTTTATCTCGACGGTTGCCCCTGCCGCCTCCAGCTTGGCCTTCAGCGCTTGAGCCTCTTCCTTACCGATGCCTTTCTTCACCGCTGTTGGAGCGCTCTCCACCAGGTCCTTTGATTCCTTAAGTCCGAGGGAGGTTATCTCACGTATCGCCTTGATGACACTGATCTTGTTAGCCCCGATCTCTTTGAGGATCACGGTGAACTCCTGCTGCTCTTCAACCGCAGGGGCGGCAGGCTCGACGGCGGTGGGGGCAGCCACTGCCACCGGGGCGGCGGTAACGCCAAACTCCGCCTCCAGTGCCTTGACCAGCTCGGCAAGGTCGAGCACGGTCATATTCTTGATGGCGGCAATAAGCTCCTCTTTAGTTATCGGTTTTGTCTTCGGAGAGGCACTCTTTTTGGTGGTTTCTTGCATCTCCTCCATTTCATCCTCCTTCCAGTTGTTTAATTCTCGCATTTAATACCCCGACTAGCCCCCTTAGATTGGCGCTGAGCACATTGAGCAGTGAAATAATTGGTGTCTGCATTCCTCCAATTAGTTTGGCGATGAGAACCTCCTTCGAAGGTAATCTAGATAGGGATAATACCTCCTCCCTGGTGAGCACCCTGTTGCCCAGCAAAGCCCCGGTGATTGAAAGCGAGGTTCTTGAGGTGCTCATATAATCGGCGAGGATCCTGGCCGGCTCAGCAATATCGCCATAGCCGAAGGCGATAGCCGTAGGTCCAACGAGGATGCTCTTTAGCCCCTCCCTTTCTGCCCTTTCTGAGGCGAGGCGAGCCAGGGTGTTCTTCACCACGCGGTATTCGATCCCGCTATCTCGCAGCTTGCGACGAAGCTGGGACATCTCGGGGACAGAAAGGCCTTGATAGTTAGTTGCAACGGCAATAGTGCACCTTGAGAGCATGTTGGTGAGCTTGCTCACCGCCTCTATATTTTTCTCCTTTGGCATAGCCCCTCCTCCATTAGTCCATTAGGGCTAAACTAAGAGCCCTTGTGCTCATAGACAAGGGCTCCGAGATGTTTAGCCACCCAGGCTCACCAATATCGCCTCGGCAGGCAATTCATTAAGCCCTTACGAGCACCCGCTTTCTCTGGCTTTGCTATTAGATTTTAAGGCAAACCGGGTCTGGTTTCTAATTGCCGGGAAGTGCCAGGGTCGGGCTGATGTCGAGCTTTATCCCTGGCCCCATGGTCGTTGCCAGGGTAGCGCTCCTTATATACTGACCCTTAGCCCCGCTTGGCCTTGCCTTTAAGACCGCCTCCATTACTGTTGTCAGGTTCTCCAGAAGCTTATCATCCTCAAAACTCACCTTGCCTATAGGAAGGTGAATGATAGCAGTGCGGTCCATTTTAAACTCGACACGACCCTTGCGGGCGTCTTGGATGGCCCTTGGCAGGTCGGTGGGGGGGACCACTGTTCCCGACTTCGGGTTGGGCATTAGCCCGCGGCGCCCCAAAATCTTGCCCAGCCTCGCCACCTTCCCCATTACCTCAGGTGTGGCAATAGCGATATCAAAATCAAGCCAGCCCTCCTCAATCTTCTTCACGAGGTCATCCGAGCCCACATAGTCTGCCCCGGCCTCCTCAGCAATTCTTACTGCCTCACCCTGGGCAAAGACCAGAACCCGCACCCTCTTTCCCAGCCCGTGAGGGAGAAGGGCAACCCCTCTTACCTGCTGGTCAGCATGGCGGGGGTCAAGGCCCATTCGGAGGTGAAGCTCAACGGTCTCATCGAAATTGACATAGGATACTTTCTTTGCCAGTTCGATCGCCTCTCGAGGGTGGTAAGCCCTTCCTGGTTCCACTAATTTGCTTGCTTCCTGATACTTTTTGCCACGCCTTGCCATCTTTATTCTATCTCGATCCCCATACTTTTTGCTGTGCCCTCGATGATGCGGATTGCCCCTTCCAGATCGACGGCGTTAAGGTCTTTCATCTTAAATTGGGCAATCTCGATAATCTTCTCCCGGGGCAGCTTGCCGACCTTCTGTCGGCTGGCGGCGCTGCTCCCCTTTTCTATACCGAGTGCCTTCTTCAATAGATCGCTCACTGGCGGAGTCTTGGTGACAAAGGTGAAGGAGCGGTCTTCATAGATAGTGATCTCTGCGGGGATAATCGAGCCCACCTGGGATGCGGTGCGCTCGTTATACTCCTTGCAGAAGGCCATTATATTCACTCCATGCTGGCCCAGGGCGGGACCCACAGGGGGGGCCGGGTTTGCCTTGCCGGCTGGAATCTGGAGTTTAATCACTGCCTTGATCTTCTTTGCCATCAGAGCCTTTCCACCTGCACAAAATCGACCTCTATCGGTGTCTCGCGGCCGAAGAGGGAGACAAGCACCCTAACCTTTCCCTTCTGGAGGTTGATCTCATCCACCACTCCGATGAAGTCGGTGAATGGGCCATCAATAATCCTGACGCTCTCCCCCTTCGTGAAGCCGACCTTAACCCTTGGGGCTCCTGACTCCATCTGCCTGATAATGGTCTTGACCTCCTCTTGATCGAGTGGGATGGGGGCTAGCTTATCACCCTCTTCTATTACGCTCACAAAACCGGTCACCCCTGGCGTGTTGCGCACTACATTCCAGCTCTCGTCGCTCATCTTCATCTGGACCAGGATGTAGCCGGGAAAAATCTTCTTAGCCACTGTGCGGCGCTGCCCTTCCCTGATCTCAATCTCATTCTCGGTCGGGATCAGGACCTGCAGGATCTTATCCTGAGCATTCATGGATTTGATACGCTGCTCCAGGTTTTTCTTCACCCTATTCTCATATCCGGAATAGGTGTGGATGACATACCACCGCTTCTCGTTTTCTCCCATCCCCCTTCCCTTTCAAAAAGAAATGGGCATATTGACCCGTATTTTCTCCTTCATCCTCTCTTGCTGAACCTCGGTCAGCCTCCCACAACCGCTGTTATGAGCTTAGTGAAGCCCCAGTCAATAACACCAAGGATAAGACCTAACGTGACAGAGATGATGATGACTAGCGTGGTAAGATAGATAGCCTCCTGCCTCGTAGGCCAAGTTACCTTTCTCAGTTCGGACCAGCTATCACCAAGGAATCTGAACCTCGGGCCACCTCTTCTTGCCGATGTCGACTGCCGCTTCATCGTAGTCCTTTTTAGCTTACCTGACCTCCCTGTGGAGGCTATGGGTGTGGCAGCGGGGACAATACTTCATGAGCTCCAGCCGTTGGGGGTCATTCTTTCTATTCTTGGTAGTAGTATAGTTCCTCGCCCTGCATTCGGTGCAAGCAAGGTGTATGATAGTGCGAGTGCCACCCTTCTTTGCCATTTCTAGTCAAGGATGCGGGTGAACACCCCCGCCCCCACAGTCTTGCCCCCCTCACGAATAGCGAAACGTAACCCTTCCTCCAGGGCTACGGGGTACATGAGGTTTATCGTCATTCTTATGTTGTCGCCGGGCATGACCATCTCCACCCCCTGAGGTAGCTCTATTGTCCCGGTGACATCGGTAGTTCTGATGTAGAATTGTGGCTTGTATCCTGAGAAGAACGGGGTATGCCTTCCCCCTTCCTCCTTGGTGAGCACATAGACCTGGGCCTCAGCACGGGTATGTGGTTTTATCGATCCCGGCGCCGCTAGCACCATTCCGCGCTCTATCTCCTCGCGGTCTATACCGCGCAGGAGAACACCGATGGCATCTCCGGCGACTGCCTCATTGAGGGTCTTGTGGAACATCTCAATGCTGGTAGCCACTGTCTTCCTCGTCTCCCTGATCCCCACTATCTCCACCTCGTCCCCCGGCCTTATTGTCCCTCGCTCTACCCTCCCCGTGGGGACTGTCCCTCTTCCCTTTATGCTGAACACATCCTCTATCGGCATAAGGAAGGGCTTGTCTTGCTCTCGTACCGGGGTAGGGATATATTCATCCACGGTATCTATTAGTTTCCATATCTTCCCGCACCACTGGCATTCCCTTTTGGCACAGCCACACTCTCCTGCCTTGAGGGCGCTCACACGCACTATGGGGGTGGTATCTCCAGGGAAGCCATACTTATTCAGTAGCTCCCTCATCTCGAGCTCTATTAATTCCAGTAACTCCTCATCCTCAAGCAAGTCCACCTTATTCAGGGCGACCAGGACCGAGGGCACCTCTACCTGACGGGCAAGCAACAGATGCTCTCTGGTTTGGGGCATAGGGCCATCATCGGCAGCCACTACCAGTATCGCTCCATCCATCTGAGCTGCCCCGGTGATCATGTTTTTGATGTAGTCGGCGTGTCCGGGGCAATCCACATGGCAATAGTGGCGCTTATCGGTCTCATACTCTATATGAGAGATCGCGATAGTTAGCCCCCTTGCCTTCTCCTCGGGGGCATTATCAATGGTCTCGAAGGGGCGATACTGGGTAGGCCCTGCCTTGGAGAGAATCAGAGTTATCACTGAGGTCAGGGTTGTCTTCCCGTGATCGACATGCCCTATAGTGCCCACGTTGACGTGGGGCTTGGTTCTTACAAACACTTTCTTTGCCATCTTTTCCTCCTTATTAAGCCCACAACCAGATTCGAACTGGTGACCCCGTTCTTACCAAGAACGTGCTCTACCACTGAGCTATGTGGGCGCTATTATCCTGGTGGAGGGGGTAGGATTCGAACCTACGTAGCCCTTAGGCGGCAGATTTACAGTCTGCTCCGATTGTCCACTCCGGCACCCCTCCCCCCAGCCCGAGAGGGGATTCGAACCCTCTAACCTACCGATTACAAGTCGGTTGCGCTGCCATTGCGCCACTCGGGCAAGTTTCCCTGCCCAAAAGACATTTCTTAATTTAACATATACGCTAGGCTCTGTCAATAATTGTGCCCCTAGAGCGTTTAGCAACACCTTTCAGGGTTAGGATGAGGGAATAAACAATCTTCGTGCCCCTTATCAAAAACCCCTTCTTCTGATATACTGCTTAGCGGACAAGTCGCTCAGGAGGGTGAAATGCCGGTAGTTGCGGTGATCGGGGGCCAGTGGGGTGATGAGGGGAAGGGAAAAATTGTTGATCTTCTCGCTGAGAGGGCGAAGATGGTAGTTCGCTTCTCCGGGGGCAATAACGCCGGACACACTGTTATCAATCCCTACGGTGAGTTCAGGATGCATCTGGTTCCCTCGGGTATTTTCCACCCCGGGGTAATTTGTGTTATTGGCAACGGCGTGGTGATCGATCCAGCGGTGCTCCTTGAGGAGCTCGACCTGCTCGAAAGTCGTGGGGTGGAAACGAAGAATCTCTTTATTAGCGATAGGGCTCATTTGATCATGCCCTATCATGTTCTTCTTGACTCCTTGGAGG
>DAOTXZ010000030.1:0-5761 GCA_034435115.1 Dehalococcoidia bacterium
GCCCCCCACCCCTCACCGAGGATGCTCACCCCTGTCTTTGCATGGTTTAGAATTCCCTCTCTCACCTCCCAGGTAAGGTTCAGCCCCTCCCCCTCCTTTTCCAAGAGGTCAACAACCCTCAGGCTTTGCTCATTATGCCTGAATCCCTCAGGGTATAGCTCATTTAAGGCCTCCTCCCCAATATGCCCAAAGGGGCTATGCCCAAGGTCGTGACCGAGGGCGATAGCCTCGGTTAAGTCCTCATTTAGGTTCAGGGCGCGGGCTATGGTGCGGGCGATCTGAGATACCTCCAGGGTATGAGTGAGCCGGGTCACATAGTGATCGCCCAGCGGGGCGATGAAAACCTGGGTCTTATGCTTGAGACGGCGAAATGACTTCGAGTGGATTATGCGGTCCCGGTCACGCTGAAAGGCAGTCCTTATTGGGCAGGGTGGCTCTGGTCTGAGCCTCCCCCGTGAGTTCCTGCTCTTTATGGCATACGGGGAAAGGCTCTCCTCTCTCTCCTCCGTCCGCTCACGGATATTCTGATGAATCACCGCCTTCTACCCGGGGCCCTATGATTAATAAAATGACTAGCTTCGAACTATCCGCCTCCACAGGGAAGGGCTAGCGAGTCTTCCCTCTGCCCGGGCGATTGTCTCCCTGGTCTCTTCAATGGCATCGGGGCTTACCGAAACCGAGGTTATCCCCCATTCTACAAGCTTCTCTGTAAGCTCGGGATAAACCGAAGGCGCCTGACCGCAGATGGAACTGGTGATGCCCCTTCTCACCGAGGTCTTGATCGCCTGCTCGAGTGCTACCATCACCGCCTCGTTGCGCTCATCGAACTCCTCAACTAGTTTTGGGCTGTCCCTGTCTATACCCAGGATAAGCTGGGTCAGGTCATTTGAGCCGATGGAGATGCCATCGATGCCTACATCTATGAATTGGTCGAGGAGGAATATGTTTGAAGGGACCTCGACCATCATCCACAACTTGAAGTCTGGAGACTGCACCAGCCCCTCCTCCCTCAATACCCTTCTTGCCACCGCCATTTCGGCTACTGTTCTTACGAAGGGGATCATAACCCAGAGGTTATTATAGTTCTGTCTCACCCGCTTCACCATCTCTATTTCAAGCTTGAATACATCGAGCTCTTTAATATATCTGGAGCACCCCCGGTAGCCGAGCATGGGGTTTTCCTCAACCTCCTCGTACTGCTCGCCACCTTTCAAATTTCGATATTCGTTGGTCTTGAAGTCTGTAGTCCGGTACACCACCGGTCTCGGGTAGAAGGCTCTGGCGAAGGTAGCTACCCCCTGGGCGAGCCTTTCCACAAACTCATCCCCCCGGTTCTGGCTGATGATATATCTGGGGTGTTCGCCAATATGGGCGATCATGAACTCGGCTCGAAGCAATCCCACCCCATCCACATCCCGGGCAGCTACCTCTTCGGCACGCTCCGGCTCGGCGAGGTTCACATAGACCTTGGTCTTGGTCTTGATCCTTGTCCTTTGAGCAATTATGGGGGTATGCACCCTCTCTCTTATGGCTGTGCCCTTGAAGACCCTCCCCCGGCTGCCATCTACGGTGACCAGCTCTCCATTCTGAAGGATTTTAGTGGCGTTTCCAGTGCCCACAACGCAGGGTATTCCCAGCTCACGGCTGACAATGGCGGCGTGACAGGTTCTCCCGCCACGGTCGGTCACGATAGCCACCGCCCGCTTCATCGCGGGGACAAAATCTGGGGTGGTCATCTCCGCTACAAGGACATTCCCTTTCTTCACCTTATCGCTCTCTGAGGCTTGGTAGACCAGGCTTACTGGTCCGCTGGCAACGCCGGGGCTTGCCGGGGAGCCAGATAGGAGAAGGATGGCGGTTTCCTCAGCCTCCTCGGCCTTGACAGATTTTATCGTGGTTACCGGGCGCGTCTGAACGATGTAGAACCTACCGTTCTCCTGAGCCCATTCGATATCCTGGGGAAATCCATATAGTTTCTCTATCTGCTTGCCGATCCTAGCTAGGGCGATGATATCATCGTCGGAGAGTTTCTGTTTATCCTGGTCGGGCTGCGGGATATTCACCTTTATGTTTTTATCTTCCAGCCGACTAGTTGCCTTTGGGTTTCTGACAAATTGCCATTCCTGGGTGGCGATCTTCTTGTCCAGTATTTTGAGCCCCTTTTTGTGCACTAAATAAAGATCTGGGGTCACCTCCCCGGACACTATTGCCTCGCCCAACCCATAGACCGCCTCGATAACTATTTTGCTTTGATCACTGGTAACTGGCTCTACAGTAAATAGAACACCAGAGCGCTCTGACTGCACCATCCTCTGAACCGGCACCGCTATGCCTACCTTAAAGTGATCGAAGCCATGGTGGGCTCTATAGAATATGGCTCTGGGCTCGAAAAGGGAGGCCCAGCAGTCCTGCACTGCGGAGACCACCTCTTCCTCCCCTTCAATGTTCAGGAAGGTGCGCTGCTGGCCGGCGAATGATGCCTCGGGCATGTCTTCAGCGGTGGCTGAGGAGCGAACCGCTACCGGTCCACCACCCAGCTTGCGGTAGGCCAGTTTTATCTCCTCGGCTATCTCGCTAGGCATCTCGGCGCTAGTTATAGCCTCTTTGATCTCTGAGGCAACTCGATGCAGCCTTTCCGTGTCATTGGGGTCCAATGACTCAAGAAGTCTCCGGATCCTATCGGCTAGTTTTGACTGCTCTAGGAAATAGAAGTAGCTACTGGCAGTGACGATAAAACCGGGGGGAACTTGGATTTTGGCTTTGGTCATTTCCCCCAGGTTTGCCCCTTTGCCCCCGACAAGGGCAATATCACCTTTCCCTACCTCTTCAAACCAGGCTACGATCTTGTGATTCACCATAGCGCCACCTCAACGGTTAGATTGACCGGGATAGGGCTACGGGTTACTTTCAATCCGTAAGGCCTTCGAGTGAGATTCTAGATGGTACCATACTTCGGGCTCATTTTCAACCAGCAAAAACCCCCCTGCTTCTTTCTAGCGCCAGCCGGTAAAGCCGTGCGAAGGCGGCTATAGCCCTATGCCCGATGTGGTATCTCTCCCCATTGGATCTTGTCTGGCTCGCTGACCAGTTTCTTCTCGCGAGCAATTTCCCTGATCTTGAGGAGGGTTGCGTTGACCTCAGGGGTGAGGAAGACCCACTCTTTCCCGGAGGGTATCCAGTATGGGGAGTTGATTCTGACCACCTTGAGCTCTTTCTTATTCAGGTAGATCCCGAAGCTCTCCCGCATTATAGTTTAACTCCTTTCTTTAGGATGAGCTTGGCTGAGGCGGGACTCGCTTTGGCTTGTGTCATTTCCTCCAGCCTTTGTATTACTTCCTCGGCGATCTCATCTGGTGTGGAAGCCCCGGCGGTCACCCCGATGCGGTCCCGACCCTCTAGCCATGAGGCCTCGATTTCCGAAGTTTCCTCAATGTGGTGGGTCTCTACCGCCGTGGAACATACCTCGGCGAGACGTCGGGTATTGGCACTATCGCGCCCCCCAACCACTATCATAAGGTTCACCCTCTTTGCCAGGTCAAGGGCGGCCCCCTGCCTTTTCCTTGTGGCATCGCATATTGTATCGATGACACGAAGTTCCTCGATCTTGCCAAGCCCGAGGTCGATGAATCTCTTTACAAAGTGGGCAAATCGGGAGGGGCTCTGCGTGGTCTGGGAGAGGATGCCTACCCGCCGGGGCAACCTGCTAAGTTCAATGCTAGCCTCATCGAGGGCGGCAATGCCCCTTCCTCCGGCCCAACCCAGCACACCCTGCACCTCGGAGTGATCAGCCTCACCAAAGATTAATACGAAGAATCCGGCATCGGCTAGTTTCCTGGCAGTAGTCTGCGCCTTTCGGACGAAGGGGCAAGTGGTGTCAATCGCCTGAAGCCCTCGAGACTTTATCTCTTCGAGCACCGCCGGACTCACGCCGTGCGAGGTGATGGCGACAACGCCCCCCTCAAGCTCATCGAGGCTACTCACCGCCCTGACACCATCAGCGGCAAGCCTTTTTACCACCTGCTCATTATGCACTATAGGACCCAGGGTCTCCACTCTATCATGTTTAGCGGCTGCCCGCTTTAGCATATTTATGGCTCGCCTCACACCGAAGCAAAAGCCCATCTCAGAAGCCCTTTCAATCAGCAATTTCTCCTCCTTTGGCGACTACCCGAGAAAGCCCCTCAGATGTGCCTTTCTCAGCATATAGTCCCCGATAGCTCTCGGGGAGGAGCTCAGCGATGTGCCTCATGATCAAATCGGTCGCCTGTGACAATCGAGCACTGTTGAGTCTACCCTCAACAGGGGGCAGATGGAAGGGGTGACCGATGTTAACCACTATTTTGGGGTGACGAAGGACGCTCCCCATGCCCTTTATCCTCTCCGTGCCGCTTATTGCCACGGGCAGGATGGGGGCGCCGGAGCGCAGGGCGATGAAGGATGTCCCTGGCTGTCCTTGCTGAAGCTGGGCGGTGGGGCTTCTGGTTCCCTCAGGGAACATTCCCAGAGCCAGGCCACTATCAAGTGCCTGTTGTGCCCGGGTGAGCGCCTCTCTATCAGGTATCCCGCGGCGCACCGGGAAGGCGCCGTAGGCGCGCACAAATAGCCTTGAGAGGGGGGACCGGAAAAGCTCCTCTTTTGCTAAGAATGCGATCCTCCTGGGGATGCTGGCAGCCAGTAAGGGGGGGTCGGCAAGGTTGAGGTGGTTTGCCGCTACGATCAGGGGGCCCTTGCGGGGGACATTCTCCTTTCCTATAACCTGCCATCGGGAAAAAACCAGGAGCACAAGCTTCATCAAAGTCGTGCAAGCAAAATAGAATAGCGGTGTCATACTATTCCATCATTTTCAGTATTTCGGCGACCACTTCTTCCGGGCCGATCCCATCGGTATTGATGATTCTGGCATCTGGGGCGGGCTTGAGTGGGGAGATGGCACGCTCACTATCGAGCGTGTCCCGCCTCATAAGTTCGGCAAGGATAGCGTCGTAACTTGGCTCTTGCCCGCTTTCGAGCATCTCCAGATACCGGCGGCGAGCCCTCTCCTGTGGCGAGGCGACAAGATAAACCTTAAGCTCAGCCTGGGGCAGCACTACAGTGCCGATGTCACGCCCTGCCATGACTATTTCGCCACTCTTGGCCATCATCCTTTGCTTGTCCACCATGACCTCGCGCACGCCGCGGACTCTTGATACCAGGGAGACATTTTCCTCCACCTTTGGGGTTCTGATCTCCGGGGTGATGTCGCAGCCATCGATGAGAACCGCTTGGTTGCTGAACTCAAGCCTTGTCGTAGCAGCGAGCCTGCCAAGGCCTTGCTCGTCCTCCAGATCGAGCTTGAGCTTTAGCGCTTTCCAGGTCAGGGCGCGGTACATGGAACCAGTGTCTATAAAGCGATAGCCGAGCCTTCGGGCAAGCAGCCGACCTACGGTGGTTTTCCCAACAGCAACCGCTCCATCGATGGCGATGGTCGATACCTTCTTCACCATCTGACTTCAGAGGCCTATAAATTATACCCCATGAGGCGGGATAAGGCAATTATGGCGGCGACCGGTCTCTACATTTCAGTAAGCCATAGATAGGCCTTCATTACTTTATCAAGGATGGCTCCAATCCCTATCCCTGAGGGGGTGAAAGGCAGGCTCTCTTCTGGTAGGGGCTCGTTCCCCCCGGGTTCTGAAGGGGGTGTGGTTTCAGAGCCATCTGTGGGTGGGGGAGCCGGCGCCTCATCTCCTGTATCGCCCGGGGGTGGTTCGCTGGGTGGGGG
>DAOTXZ010000031.1:0-1875 GCA_034435115.1 Dehalococcoidia bacterium
ACATAGCTCAGCAGCGCTCGGGGGCCGCAGGTCATCCTTTGTTCCAGGTCTGTCCTCGTCATGGGGATGTATTTCGATTCCCCTGTGCTGCCCCTGGTCATCCCCCACCCAATAGGTGGCTCGGGGAGGAGGAAGCCCCAATCACCTTGCATTACTTTCTCTATGTAGGGTTTTAGCTCTGAATAGGTAAGGATGGGAAATGACTCTCGAAAGCCGTCGATCGTGCCTATCTTGTTCGCCTTTCGCTCCTGTCCGTATCGGGTTCGCCCATACCCCTCAAGGAGTGTTCTCAATACGGATTCCTGAGCCTTCTGCGGGTCTTCCAGTGACTTGTGCCAGGGGCTGAGGAATGACTTCAAGTCTCTGGTATCAGCAATCATCTAAGCCCCCTTGTTCATACAGTTTTGCATTATATTATACAGCGCGCAATTGACAAGATTTTGAAAAGTAGTATTATTTCGCTAGGTAACGCCGTGGTGATTCATAGGAGGAGGCTTTGAACTGGAGAGGACTCTGGACGATATTCCTGATTTCGATGGGCGTTGTGGTGATAGTTGCTGGGGTGCTGCTGTTCACCAATAATCTGGGCTATACGAGCCTAAACATTGGCCGGGTGGTGGGCAGCCTCATGGGTTTTGTCTTCATCATAGCGGGAGTGGTCATTGTCTCCGGCTACTGGCGTCAGCGCCCAGAGATAATAAGAGTGGAGAGGGCACAGTTGCCGGGCAAGGTGGCGCGGCGGACGAGCATACTAGGCGATGTGTACCTCGGTCGGCAGGAGTGGGAGCTTGAGGATATGGGTGTGGAATCGGTGATCGGCGATGTGCGTATTGATCTTGGCCAGGCACGCATTGCTGGAGAAAGGGCAATCGAGATTTTGAGCTGGATCGGCGACGTAGATATATTTGTTCCCCGCGATCTTGCCATAGAGGCTGATGCCAGGGTCACCGTCGGTTCGGTCACCCTGCTTGGCGAGAAGGCGGATGGCTTCCTACGAGCGCTCTCCTTCACCTCGCCTGACTATGAATCCGCTGACAAAAAGGTGAGACTAAGGGCGAGGGTTATCATCGGTGACCTCAGCATCCTGCGTGGGGGCTAGCTAGCTACCTCTGGGGCTGGATGATGACCTTGATGGAATCCTGGGCACGGGCAACAATCTGAAAGCCGAGGCCTGTCTCCCCCAGACTCAACCTGTGGGTGATCATCTCCCCGACGCGCACCCTCCGAGCGCGGATAAGTTCCAGAGCCGCCATGTAATCTGTGGGGCTTGCGGCGTAAGAGGTGGTGAGCGTTATCCCGTTGAAAAAGAGGTCATTCACCGATATCGGAATGGTGACGCCCGGATCTGTTGGGGCGAAAAACAGGATAGTGCCCCCCCGCTCCACCGACTTCAGTGCCTGAACAAGGGCTGGCAAGGCTCCGGTGCAGGTTATGACCAGGTCTGCAAGCCGCCCGTCGTTGAGCTGACGGAGCCGCTGGGGCACATCCTCGTCAGCGTGGATTGTGGCATTGGCGCCGAACTTTAGCGCTGCCTCAAGCCTCGGGGGTGCGATGTCGGTTGCCACCACCCGACCCGCCCCCAGCGTGCATGCCAGTTGGACATGTAGTAGCCCGGCGATGCCGCTGCCGATGACAAGAACGCTATAGCCTGGCTTTATCCCGGCTCGCCTCTGCCCGCGCAAAACGCAGGCCAGGGGCTCAACGAGGGTCGCCTCTTCAAAAGATACCTCCCGGGGAAGCAGGAATACCCCGCGTTCTACATTGATGGCTGGCAGGCGGATGTATTCGGCAAAGCCGCCGGGGTCGAAATTCGTCCGGCGGAGGGTTTCACAGACGGTGTGGTTGCCCCTCAGGCAGTGGTGGCAGGTGTTACAG
>DAOTXZ010000032.1:0-4008 GCA_034435115.1 Dehalococcoidia bacterium
ATGTAAGAGCGATGCAGGCCTCCCCCCAGCCAGAATCACTGGTGGAGATAAGAAAGAACATGCTTGAAGGCTTCCCCAAGATGGCGCGCCTCTTGGCCGACTTCGATAAACCTTATATCGGGGCAATAAATGGCGCTGCCGTTGGCGCCGGTATGGAGCTTGCCAACATGTGTGACATCAGGATCGCCTCGGAGCGAGCCATCTTCAGTATGGCCTTTGTAAGGATGGGGATGATCCCGGCCGGGGGAGGGTGCTATTTCCTTCCCCGTATTATCGGCGTCGCCAGGGCGGCCGAACTCATCTGGACGGGGAGGAGGATGAGCGCTCAAGAGGCGCTCCAGATAGGTTATGTAAGCAAGGTGGTCCCCCATGATGAGCTCCCTGCGGCAACAAAGGAGCTGGCAACCCAAATCGCTAAGGGTCCATCGGTGGCTATCGGGCTGGACAAACGCCTGATCTACCGCTGCCTGAATTTAGACCTGGAAAGTGCCCTTGAGGCTACTATCTCGGCGATGCTCATCGCCCAGAGCACCGAGGACGCAAAAGAGGGACCAAAGGCTTGGCTAGAGAAAAGAGAACCGGTATTCAAGGGAAGGTAGAGCTAGACGCCACTATAGGGAAACCCTGGGCAGGTGGAGGTAACTCAACAAGGGGACAGTTGGGATACCGCTTGTATTTGTCAGCAAGGCTCCAGCAACCAAGAGCTCAAGCGCGTTGCTGAACCGGTACCCAACCTCGCTCCACGTGGAAAGGCATTGCTGATTAGCGTAGAAATTTACCGCGCTATTTGCGGCGTAAAGTTTCATCCTTTGTCAATTAGAAGCCAGGCTGGGCAGTAGCGCTCCAACGAAGTCCCTCTGCCCACGGACAAACTCCTCAGCAGACATCGCCTTCCTGCCCTCGAGCTGCACCTTCACCAGCCCGAGGACTCCACACCCGGTCTGGACACCAACAACCAGATTATCTTGCTCAAGCTTCACCACCCGCCCCGGCTCCTTCCCTTCCCCCGGTAAAGGGTGAGCTTGGAGAATCTTGAGAAGCTTGCCCCGTAGGCGCGTATAGCACCCCGGCCAGGGCTGAAAGGCACGCACCCTCCGCCAGAGCTCAGTGGCCGGTAGCCTCCAGTCTATCTCTCCATCCTCCTTAGAGATGAGCCTGGTATAGGTGGCGCTGCCTTCATCCTGAGGCTGGGGACGAAGCTCGCCGGAAAGCCATCGGGGAAGGGTCTCTTCCAAGAGCCGAGCCCCAAGCTCGCCTAGCTTGGTGGTGAGCGACCCTGTAGTATCCTGGGTGGAGATGGGGATCCGCTCCTGGGCGATGATCGGGCCACTATCCAGCCTCCTGTCCATCAGCATGATGGTCACCCCGGTCTCATCATCACCGGCCAGAATGGCACCGGCAATGGGGGAGGGACCGCGGTGCCTGGGGAGGAGGGAGGGATGGACATTGAGGCAGCCAAATGGGGGTATATCGAGAACCCGCTGAGGCAGGAGCTGACCGAAGGCAGCTACTATGATCACATCCGGGCTAAAGCTAGCTAGCCGCCCCGTCTCCGTCTGGCTCTTAAGGCTTTGGGGCTGAAGTAGCGTCAGTCCGTGATCAAGCGCCACCCTCTTAACCGGGGATGGCATATGCCCCCTTCCCCGCCCCGCCGGCTTGTCAGGTTGGGTGTAGACAGCAACTATCTCATGCCTACCAAGGATAAGCTGCTCAAGGATAGGCACGGCGAACTCAGGGGTTCCCATAAAAATGAGGCGCATCTAACATCCCCCAAGGCTAATTCTACCATCCGCTAGCCAAAAGGAGCAATATCAAAAATCGCCCCCCGTTCTGTCAAAAAAGCCCTTGACAAGAAGCTTCGGCTCTCTGCTATTCTGGTTAGTGTCTTGCCAGCAGTAATGCTTAAAAATCTCTACAAAGATATGCCCAGGGCAGCGGTGAAGCACTAACTCACAACCCCTCAGGCATTGCTGTCGGATCAGGTGCGTCCCGCCCCGAGCCCTGCCACTGGATGCCAAGGCAAACGGTAATGTTATTTCACAGGTTCCTCGGGAGAGCGATTGTTTTTAGATACGCCTCGGTGTTCCGGCTTTACGGAGTTAGCTCATGAGTCAGAGGTCTGCCAAACAGATCTGGGAAGTTGCACTTGGGCAATTGCAAATACAACTAACTAGAGCAAACTACGATACCTGGCTCAAGGACACTGTAGGCATAGATTACGATGATACCCGGTTTGTAATCGGTGTCCCCGGTCCCTTTGCAGCGGAGTGGCTGGAGAACCGGCTGCTTTCTCTCGTCAAGAAGACCCTTATCGATATTGTGGGGCACGACACTCAGGTCATCTTCAAGGTCCACAATGGACAGAGGGAGGAGGCTTCCGCCACATCCAACTCAAGCGGGAACCACCCACTAAATAGCCGCCCCACCGCTGTCCGGATCAATCCCAGGTATACCTTTGACTCTTTCGTGGTCGGTAACTCTAATCGGCTGGCCCATGCCGCTGCCATGGCGGTGGCCGAAAACCCAGGCCGCGGTTATAATCCATTATTCATCTATGCCGGCGTCGGACTCGGCAAGACCCACCTCCTTCATGCCATCGGGCATGTCACCATACAAAAAAGCCTCAAGGTGCTCTATGTCTCAAGCGAGCAGTTTACCAATGAGTTTATCAATGCCATCAGGGAGAGGAAGACAGAGGAATTTCGTAACAAATATCGCAACGTTGACGTTCTTCTCATCGATGATATCCATTTCATCAGTGGTAAGGAGCAGACTCAGGAGGGATTCTTCCATACCTTCAATGACCTGCACAACGCAAATCGCCAGATTGTGATTACAAGCGATCGCCCGCCGAAATCGATGCCCTTGCTTGAGGACAGGTTACGCTCCCGATTTGAGTGGGGGCTTATCGCTGATATCCAGCCCCCAGATTTAGAAACAAGGCTTGCTATCCTCAAAGCGAAAACAGAGGGGCAAGGGGTAGCCATCCCGGACCCGGTTTTGGAGTTTATCGCTCGAAGGGTGCAAAAGAACATCAGGGAGCTTGAAGGCTGCCTTAACCGCGTTGTTGCCTATGCCAGACTGGCCCCGGAAACACTCACCCCTGAGTTAGCCGCTCAGGCGCTTCAGGATGTGGCCCCCTCCGGGGTATCACGGAGGATCACCCCCTCACTGGTGCTCGCCGCTGTGGCCAACTACTTTCATATCGCCCCAGAGTTACTACAGAGCAAGAGGCGCAACAAGGATATTGCACTAGCTCGGCAGATTGCTATGTACCTGATCAGGGAAGAGCTACACCTTCCTTATACTGAGATCGGGAAACAGTTGGGTGGAAGAGGGCATGTGACTATCCTCTACGGTTGCGAGAAGATAGCCAGTGAGATTAACACAAATCCCCAGCTAAGACAGGATGTCCTCGAGATCAGGGAGGCCCTTTACTCAAAGGCGGATAAGTCCTCCACCTGACCACATCGACAGCCAAGGACATAAAATTGTCGATAAACCAGCAAAAGTTGTCGATAACTCCTACCTTATGTCGATAACCCCCCGCTTTTTATGTCCTCTTTTGTCTAAAAAAGAGACAGACGGGGTTTTTCCTCTCCTCTATACATCTATTGACATTCCCCCCGAAAGTCTCCTGACAAAGAGTGGCTACCTTAATGAATGGAGATATAGTAGACCCTCACACACTTTGAACAATTTTCAACACCTCCGATTCAGTAATTATTAGTATTATTAGCTAAAGATAAGCTACCGAGTTTCGGTTATGGTCTCTAACGAGTGTTATAATAATAAAGAGGTTATATGGTCGATAGAGTAGAGATCAGGGTTAAAGCAGGTGATGGCGGGAATGGCATCGTAAGCTTCCGTCGTGAGAAGTTCGTCCCCTTGGGCGGGCCGGATGGTGGGGATGGGGGTGATGGGGGGAATGTTTTTGTTGTAGCTGACGGGAGCGTGAGGACTCTGCGTTTTTTTCAGCGCCGAAAGGTTTTTCAGGCAACTGGGGGC
>DAOTXZ010000033.1:0-2192 GCA_034435115.1 Dehalococcoidia bacterium
TTATAGTCCCGATGGCCCATTCCTGCAAGGGGGTCTTAGGGTGAGCCCTTGAATTTCTCCAGATGAGCATCAATATTCACGGTGGTCTTAGAAAAGGATCGGGGATTGTTGGGACTTTACTCCTGCTTTTATAATATGTCAACTCTTGCTAAATGTGTTGCTCAATAGTAGAATATACATAATAAGAAGGTTGATAGGGGGACATGATGGAGAGGGGAACCTGGAAGGTTAAGACCGGGCTTGCTCGGATGCTAAAAGGGGGGGTGATCATGGATGTGGTCAATGCTGAGCAAGCCAAGATAGCCCAAGAGGCGGGAGCCTGTGCCGTGATGGCACTGGAGAGGGTCCCTGCTGACATCCGTGCCGCGGGAGGGGTTGCCCGCATGGCTGACCCCGGCATCATTCTGGCTATCATGGAGGCAGTCTCGATCCCGGTGATGGCGAAGTGCCGCATCGGGCACTTTGTTGAGGCTCAGATCCTGGAGGCGCTGGGGGTTGATTTCATTGATGAATCTGAGGTGCTCACCCCGGCCGATGAAAGCCATCATATATGGAAGCATGACTTCAAGGTTCCCTTTGTATGCGGCTGCCGCGATCTCGGCGAAGCGCTGCGGCGCATCGGCGAGGGGGCTGCCATGATCAGAACCAAGGGTGAGGCGGGCACCGGAAATATAGTCGAGGCGGTGAGACACATGAGGGCAGTGATGGATGGCATTCGTCGGCTCCAGAGTACACCCCCCGATGAGCTCATGGCGGAGGCGAAGGCACTCGGTGCCCCCTTCGAACTGGTTCTTGAGGTGCACAAAACAGGGAGACTCCCGGTGGTGAATTTCGCCGCCGGGGGGATTGCCACCCCGGCCGATGCCGCGCTTATGATGCAGTTAGGGGCTGACGGCGTCTTTGTCGGCTCCGGGATATTCAAGTCGTCAGACCCGGAGGTGAGGGCAAAGGCAATTGTAAAGGCTACTACCCACTACCGCGACCCTGAAATATTAGCCGAGGTCTCCAAGGGTCTGGGGATGGCCATGCCGGGGCTTGATATAAGGGCGATCCCGAAGGAGGAACTCCTGGCACCGCGTGGTTGGTAGGATGAAGAGGATCGGGGTATTGGCGCTACAAGGGGCATTTGCGGAGCATATTGAGGCGCTTAAGCGGCTGGGGGTGGAGGCGCTTGCGGTGCGCTTGCCACACGAGCTTGAAGGGCTTGACGGGCTGGTGATCCCCGGTGGGGAAAGCACCTCTATCGCCAAATTGATGGCAACCTACCATCTTACGGATAGGGTGAGGGGGCTTGCCCGTGATGGCTTCCCTATACTGGGAACTTGTGCCGGTATGATCCTTCTGGCGAAAAGGGTCTCGGATCCTGATGTGACGCCCATCGGGGTGATGAATATAGAGGTTAGGCGAAATGCCTTCGGTCGGCAGGTGGATAGCTTTGAAGTTGACCTCGAGATGCCTGCCTTTGGTGGGCCTCCCTTTCATGCTGTCTTCATTCGAGCGCCGGTTATTGAGAGGGTGGGGCAGGGGGTTGAGGTCTTGGCTAGGCTCCCCGATGGCACCCCTGTCGCCGCAAGAGAGGGAAGGTTGTTCGCTTCTGCCTTCCACCCTGAGCTAACCGAAGACCTCAGGTTTCATGCCTATTTTTTGGGATTTGTTTAGAGAAATGATCCGACCCCTTCGTCCCACCGATCTCTTTCTCCTCCCCTTAAATACCAGGGCGTCCAGCAATGAAGCGAAAACTCGGGACATATTGAGAAGTGGGGATGGAGGGCTGTTGACCTTCGGCGCTCTTCTCCAGCAGTGGCTCCCTTCATGGGGGAGACGCTATACCTGGGTGTCGGCGAAGGGGCTCCGCATCCATAGTTTCATCTCTATAAGGAATCTCTCCGGTAAAGGTGCCTGGGAGGTTGACCGTCTTGTGGTCGGTGGTGGGCAGGAGATTCCCCTTGACCTTTTGACTGAGCTGAACCTCGCCGGCCAGCGGTTTGGCGTGGAGAGGGTCTTTCTACGTGTTTCCAGCGGCAGCCCTCTAGCTGAGGTGGCGCGGAGGGCTGGTTTTTCCTATTGCCTTGGCGAGCATCTCTACCGTTTTATGGGGAGAGGGGGGAAAGGGGGGGGAAGCAGCTTTTCCGACTTTCGCCCCAGGTCGAGTGGGGATGAATACGGACTTTTCAACCTGTATAGCATTTGTG
>DAOTXZ010000034.1:0-3196 GCA_034435115.1 Dehalococcoidia bacterium
GAACTTGGTGCAGCCCATCCCAACAATGGCAACTTTATTGGCAATGCTTTCCATCCCTTCCCCCTTTCTCTAACACCTTATTGGTCTGGTCTTCCAGAAGTAGTTGTGGACACCCTCATAGCCCGAGCGGCGATGTCAGGTAGATTATAGCATGGCGAGTAATAGCCATGCATTCATCAAGTAGTTGCGACCTTGGAAAGGAGGGCAAGCTAGCCAGGACCTAGACGGGGAAGTCCCGGGAGGGGATCTACCGTTGGGGAAGACGGAGGTGGAATACCTGTCAAGTGCAATGAGGTAAAAAATCAAGCTGTTGTGTGCCCCAAGCAGCCCAAGCCCATGCAAGAGCTACAAGCATAAAGGAGGAGATTATTCAGGCGCTTCGGGGCGGTGCCTACTTGCAAGCGATGGAAATACTAGATAAACTGAGGCGTAGCATAGTAATGAGAACGAAAGAGCTAAAAGATTTAGCCGTCTCCGCGCTTCTCCTGGCGCTAGCATTTGGCATTGCCTTTTCCGGCGGCTTTCGTGCTTTCCTTGAGCCCCGGGGCTTGATCATTGTATCCCTCATGGCTGTAGTCGGTATCTCTTTAGGCTTTGTTCTTCATGAGATGGGGCATCGCTTCATTGCTAGGAAGTTGGGCTATTTTGCCGAGTTCACTATGTGGCCTGCGGGCTTAATACTAGCCCTTATATGCTCGCTCTTTGGCTTCGTCTTTGCTGCTCCAGGGGCAGTCATGATATACCCGAGAGCAGACGCATGGGGGAGGGGTGCCTTGACCGGAGAAAAGGCCGGCCTGATCTCGATGGCGGGGCCGATGATGAACGTCTGCCTAGCAGTAGTATTTATCCTATTGAATATGGCTTATCCAACACTACTTTTCTCGCTGGGAGCATGGATTAATACTTGGTTAGCTATCTTTAACTTGATCCCCCTCGGACCATTAGACGGAGCGAAAATTTTTGGGTGGAATAAGGGAGCCTGGTTAGTGGCCACAGTGGTAGTGGTCGGATTATTTGCCATGGAATACTTCGTATTATAGGTCACTGACCCCACTTGCTGCACATTGTGGACTTTTTGTTAAGTCACAGGCCTGATCACGAAGCTAATTTTCCCTCCGGCGCCCACTCATACAGTGCCTATTTGCAACAGCTCGGTGACCTGGATGGCTATGTAGATTTGGCGCTAACGTCCCCGTGGTGTCCTTCTATAGCTTGCTTCTCAAGTGGGTGCGATCCCAATAAAACCCATCTGCCAAGCTAAGGCTGGGTCTGAGAAATGGCATGACAGAAGCTCTGCTGGAAGTCCAGAAGCTCAGGAATCAGGCACTTGGGCTTTGACAGGAGCTGGGGCGGTTTGAGGCCACCATCGAAGCTAATTAGTGGCTCCGGGATCTTCTGGCTCTGGTCAAAGGGGATGGCGATATTGGTGCCAGCCAGGTCCAGGTCGTTGGACTTTCAATGCTCGGCGGAGTGCAGGGCTGGCTGTAACAAACCAGAAGGATGTCCAAATACCACACTCGCTTGGAACACGGCTGGGTGCAGCTATCGAGGAGCTTCAGCGATGGAAGGCATGAATAGTTGTCACTTGCGGGTTGAGGCACTGCGCTGCCCCTGAGACTAGCAAAAGATGGCTATGGCCGCCTTTGAGTGAGAAAATAGCCAGCCAACCCCGAAGCTGGCAGTTATGATGTGGCAGCGGGCGAGGTCTCTCCAGCCTTTCCATCACAGCCAGTCCAAATGATAGATCGCGATATACACCTAAGCGGATGGTGTCTGGAAGTTGGTCCAGATTATTACGTTTGCATAGCTTGCGGTGTGTTCTTGCTCGGAGGGCAGTGTCCTGAATAAATACTAGGGTATAGTGGAATCAATGGTGCCAAACTGGTTCTCTTGATAATGTTGGATTACATAGCCTGCTCTCTGTGGTGGATTATCTCCTTTGGCGGTACATGCTGAAGCTAGCCCTTTGCCTTTTCATAATGACAAAGGCAGCAACAGCACTTATGACAGCCAAGACAATGATCAAGAGCAGCCTTCTCATTCCATTCCTCTCCCTAGCAGGGGATACCACTATCCACTAGCATTTTACACTCCCTGTGTATTTAGTCAAGTTCAAATCACTCGCTTTAGCCTGGGGTTGGGGGTAATCCCCGGCAGCCTCCCCCTCTTGGCTACCGGTTTTCCTTCGATCTCATGGAGGTCGGCGGTGAAGTCAATGGGCTTTGCACTGGTGATGTAGCTTCCTACGGCGAAGATATCTACCGGAGCACCTTCTTCTAGAAAATATCTGATTCGCTCCGGGTCTATGCCTCCGCTGACAACAATTCTTACCTCTTTAAAGCCAGCCATGTCCAGGGCTACTCTAACCTCTTTAACCAGATGGGCGGTGACCCGCCCCCGTTCCACCGGAGTATCAAGGCGCACTCCCTGAAGGCGACCTTTCATTGCCCGGGCAACAATGATACTCTCCTCGACCTCGTCCTTAAAGGTGTCAACCAGTGATATTCGGGGCACCTCGGGTGGCATGTGTTTATCGAAGGCAAGGGTGGCGGCTGCAGTGTCACCCATTATAAGGATAAGGGCATGGGGCATGGTGCCTATGGCTTGGGTACCAGCAAGCCTGGCACCGGCGACGCTGGAACAACCGGCGCAGCCGCCGACAATAGCGGCATAATCCATCACCCCAGCAACCAGCGGATGGACGTGCCTTGCCCCAAAGCTGATAACGGGGATCCCCTTGGCAGCTTCGACGCACTCCCGTGCCGCGGTCGCCCAACCACTGCATTGGGCTAAGATGCCACAATAGGCAGTCTCATATAGTGCATAACTCTGATAGGGGGCAGTAATCCTGAGCACCACCTCTTTTGGCTTGAAGGGCTCGCCTTCCTCAAGAGCCCAAACCTCCCTGTTGGGAGGAAGCACCTTTTTAAGGAGTGCTTTTACCTCCTCGATCCCGCACAGTATCCCTGCTCTGGAGGGAAAGACCTCCATGGTAGCCATAGGGTTAAGCCCCTCTCTTCTGAGGATTTCCAGGGTTCGGGCAAAATAAATATCTGCCGTCTCTCCAGAAAGGACAGACTCAGGGATTTCAAACTCGGGCTTGGGCACCTTCCTCCTCCGGGTTTACAAGCCGGGCACCAAGGACCCTCTCCATGTGCTTTAAGGCAAACCGGTGTGCCTCTTCATCGAAAGAGGC
>DAOTXZ010000035.1:0-9499 GCA_034435115.1 Dehalococcoidia bacterium
CTCCCTATATTTATCCCTATATTGAAGCCCTGTGGACTGAAGGCATCCCTGATCGCGGCGCTCACCTTTCTCACTATTTCAAAGTGCTCCCTTAGTTCCTCGTCGCTCATATCCACCAAATCCCCGATATGCCTATAGGGTGCCACCATCACATGTCCCGGATTATAGGGGTAGGTATTAAGGATTACAAAGTTCTTCTCCCCCCGGTAAAGGATGTAGTTTGCCCTATCGTCGGCCTCTTTCGGTTTCTGGCACAGGATGCACCCCGACGGCTTTTCCATCATGATATATTCGATTCTCCACGGTGCCCAAATCTGTTTCATACTGGCTCGCTATGAGCAATCAGTAATGTTCGGCGAGCTTTAACCTCCTCAGTAAGAGTGAATTCCCGATAACACAGATATCGCTCAAAACCATGGCGATTGCGCCGAGCATGGGGGACAAAACGAGGGTGTGGAGTAGAGGATAGAGAACCCCGGCAGCTATTGGGATGGCAACCACATTGTAGGCAAAGGCAAACCCAAGGTTCTGCTTAATCTTGCCCATCGTTCTCTTGCTCAGTATCATTGAACAAACCACATCCCTTAAATCGTTCCTAATTAGCACTATATCCCCTGCCTCTATGGCAATATCGGTTCCACTTCCAATGGCTATCCCAATATCGGCCTGGGTTAGGGCCGGGGCATCGTTTATGCCATCACCGACCATGGCGACGACCCTCCCCTCCTCTTGCAGGCTTCTAATAGCATTAGCCTTTTCCCCGGGCAATACCTCAGCCAGAACTCGATCGATATCGAGTTCCTGGGCGATGGCTTTTGCCATTCTTTCATTGTCTCCGGTGAGCATCATCACCTCGATGCCCAGCCTCTTAAGCCCCTCAATAGCTTCCCTGGAGCCCTCTTTTAAGGTATCGGCAACGGAGATTATGCCGATGGCCTCTCCGTTCAGAGCGAGGATCATCACCGTCTTGCCTTGCTCCTCCAGAATCTTGATCTCGGCTTCGATCCCGGCTATCTCCACCTTGTTCTCCTCCATCAGCTTCCGGTTGCCGAGGAGAATTTGTTTGTCTTGGTATTTAGCCTTGATGCCTTTTCCGGGCACCGCCAGGAAGGAGTCGGCGTCGGGCAGATTGATTCCCATCGCCCTTGCCCTCTTGACCACCGCCTCGCCGAGGGGGTGCTCTGAGCCCTTCTCCGCTACAGCAGCTAATCTCAATATTTCCCCTTCTGAATAGTCCCCGAGGGGGATGATGTCTCTGACCTCCGGCTCCCCTTTGGTCAGGGTGCCCGTCTTATCGAATACGACGGCATTCACCTTATGGGCGACCTCAGTTGCTTCACCGCTTTTGAATAGTATTCCGTGCTCTGCCCCCTTTCCAATGCCAACCATTATCGCGGTGGGGGTGGCAATCCCCAAAGCGCAGGGGCATGCCACTACCAGCATAGTGACAAAAACAGTCAGGGCAAAGAGAAAGGATACGCCAAGTGAGAAATACCAGACCGAGAAGGCGACGAGCGCTGAAACTAGAACAAGGGGGACGAACCAGGTAACTACGCGGTCGGCTATCCTCTGAACCGGTGCCTTCGACATCTGGGCCTCTTCCACCATCCTCACTATCTGAGCCAGTGCAGTTTCACTCCCGACCTTTGTTGCCCTGAGCCTGAGCGCCCCCTTCTGATTGGTGGTTGCTCCGATAACCTGGTCGCCCTCCCTCTTCTCTACAGGGATGGATTCGCCGGTGATTATTGATTCATCAACGGAGGAATATCCTTCGATAACCACCCCATCTACAGGTATATTCTCTCCTGGTCTAACCACGATGATATCACCGACCGAAACCTCCTCTATGGGGATGTCCAGCTCCTCTTTACCCCTTATCACCCTGGCTGTCTTTGGGGCAAGCCTCAAAAGCTTGCTTATCGCCTCCCCTGTTCTGGTGTAGGACATCTCCTCCAGCAACGTGCCCAGCGTTATGGTGGTGATGACCGCCGCCGAAGCCTCGTAGAATGCGGGGCCTGAGATGAAGAAGGTGGTGCTGAAACTATATAGGTATGCCGCTGAGGTGCTCAGGACAACAAGTGTGTCTACCGTTGCCATCCTGCTCTTGAGTGCCCCATAAGCCCTTCTGTAGAAAGGCCACCCCACCACAAACTGCACCGGGGTGGCGAGACCAAAAAGAAGGTAGCCCTCTCCGGGAAGCTCTAGGAAAAGCTCTACAATGAATATGGGGATGGTCAGGATAAGGCCGAGGAAAAAAAGGCGAAGCCCTTTTCTTACCTCTTTCCTCTCCTCCCCGAGCTCCTTTGCCCCGTAGCCCAGGTCTTTGATGGTCTTTATCACCCTGTCTATTTGGACCCTATCGGGGTCATATATCAGGCTTGTCTTTCCCGTTGCCAGGCTGGTGGCAACGTCGGAGACCCCTGGAATTCGTGACAGGGACTTGTCGATGGCAGCGGCACAACTGGCGCACTTCATCCCCTCTATTTGCAAAACAACCCTCTTGCTCGCCACTGCGTTCCTTAAACGGCGCTCAACATCCTATCCACAGCAGCCTTTGCCCTGATGCGGATCTCTTCGGGAACCTTTACCTCGGGCGTCATCCCCTCTAGGCTCCAGAGGACGCTCTCTAGGGTAATGAGCTTCATGCGGGGGCAGATGGCCTGCTCTGAAGCGGGGATAAACCTCTTCCCCGGGTTCTCCTTTCTCAGCCGGTGTATTATTCCGATCTCAGTCCCCACGATTATCTCCTGGGCATCGGTTTCCTTGGCATATCGGCAGATTCCGCTGGTGCTCCGCACCGCATCGGCGAGGGCGATAACATCGGGGCGGCACTCCGGATGAACTACCACCTTGGCCCGGGAATACTCGCTTCTGAGTCTCAGGACGTCCCGAGCCAGTATTCTAATATGGGTGGGGCAAAAGCCAGGCCAGAGGATCATCTTCCTTCCCGTCTGGGTGGAGACATAGTGGCCCAGGTATTGATCGGGCACAAAAAGTATCTTATTGGCATCTCCTATCCTCTCGATAACCTTGACGGCATTGGCGGAGGTGCAGCAGAAGTCGCTCTCCGCCTTAACCTCGGCGCTGGAGTTGATGTAGCAGACAACGATGGCATCAGGGTGCTCCCTCTTTTTCTGGCGCAGCTTCTCAGCGGTGATCATGTCAGCCATAGGGCAGCCGGCATGGGGGTCTGGAAGTAAGACCACCTTGTCTGGGCAGAGGATCGATGCGGTCTCAGCCATAAAATGAACCCCGCAGAAGACGATAACATCTGCCCTGGTCTTGGCCGCATTCTGGCTCAGCTCCAAGGAATCGCCGACAAAGTCAGCAATATCCTGAACCTCGCCCAGTTGGTAGTTGTGGGAGAGGATAATGGCATTCCTCTTTTCTTTGAGCCGCATTATCTGCTCAACGAGCCTTTTGTTATTGTCACCTGCTTCCAAATCACTTTCCCCCTTCCTGGTGCACCCTCCAGCTATTGGCGTAGATGTTCATCCTCCTCCCCCTTACGAAACCTATTGTGGTTACCCCCAGCCGGGCAGCCAATTTTACCGCCAGGCTGGTGGGGGCAGACCTGGAGATGATTATCGGGATACTTCTTCTGGCCGCCTTGAGCAATATCTCTGAGGAGATCCTTCCGCTGGTGATTATGATCTTATCGTCTGTTTTAATATCTTTGAGGAGGCATTCGCCGAATATTTTGTCGATGGCGTTGTGTCTACCGATATCCTCGCTAAAGATAAGGATATCATCTCTATTACAAAGGGCGGCGCTGTGGACGCCCCCGGTTGCCCGATAAAGAGGCGATCTCTGCTGCAGCTTGTTTACAAGGGTAAAGACATCGTTTACCCTGAGCTTCAACTGCGATTTGACCTCACCGTAGCTTGTGGCATCGATGGTGCTATAGAAACTGGCACTCCTTCCACACCCCGAGGTTATCATCCTTTTGAAAACAAGCCGCTGGGCGAAATCCTTCTCCCCCTTTGTCTTCACCCACACCATCCCCTTCTCCTCGTCGAGCACGAGCCTTTCGATCTCATCTTTACTGTTTATCAACCCCTCTGAACTGAGGAAGCCGATTGCAAGATACTTCAGGTTCTCCGGGGTGCAGAGCAGGGTCACCAGCTCCTGATTATTCAGGAAGATGGTCAACGGGGTCTCTCTGACAACTATATCTTCAATACTGCGACTTTCTCCCCTGGCAACTCGTAGCATTGGCAGTCTTTCCACCGTTTCTTCGTTTATTGGTGCCTCTGCACTAACCATTTCCATATCACTCTCCAATTCTCAGCTCATCGCCCACCTTCACTACCCCGCCCCGAACCACCCTGGTGAATATCCCCTCATCGGGCATGATACACTCCCCCGTTTTGCGGCGGATGGCGCAGGCGGTGTGGCACTCTTTGCCAATCTGGGTAACCTCGAGAACGACCTCACCCCCGACAAATAGCCTAGTTCCGATGGGCAGGGAGGCAAGGTCCACCCCCTCGATGGTGAGATTTTCGGCGAAGTCCCCCGGCCCTACATCAAGCCCGAGGCTTCGCATCTTCTCGATGCTCTCCTTCGCCAGCAGGCTTACCTGCCGGTGGGTATTTGAGTCGGCGTGAGCATCGCCGACGAGACCGTAATTCTCCTTGAAAACCCCCTCGCTCACCTGGTCCTTTTTGGTGCCTTTCTTCTTGCTCTTGCAGACGGCGATTATCTTTCCCATATATCTTAACCCTCTATTGTCCCACCGCCTACTACAATATCCCCCTGATAGAAGACTATCGCCTGGCCGGGGGTGATTGCCATCTGTGGTTCCCTGAACCTCACATGTACTCTTTCCTCATCCAGAGGGGTTACCATCGCCTCCGCTTCCTGGTGAAGATACCTTATCTTGGCCTTCACCTCAATAGGTTTTTCCAGCCTTTCAATGGCTATAAAGTTAAGCTCGCTGGCTATAAGTTCATCACGGTATATATCTTTCCTGGTGCCGGTGATGATGGCATTCCTTTTCGGGTTAATGGCTACCACATATAGTGGCTCTCGGGCTGATATGCCCAGCCTCTTACGCTGTCCAATAGTGTAAAATATAATCCCCTCATGTTCCCCGATGGTGTTTCCCTCTCTATCCAATACAGGCCCCGGTTTTGCTGCCTCCGGGATGTATTCTTTGAGGAACCTGGGGTAGTCCTCATCGGGAATAAAGCAAATCTCCTGGCTTTCCGGCTTATCTGCTACCGGAAGCTCCAAATCCTGCGCTATCTGCCTCACCCTTCCCTTGGTGAGGTTCCCCAGTGGCATGAGGGCATGCTCTAGCTGATCCTGGGTCATTATGTATAGCACATAGGACTGATCCTTTCTGGGGTCAATCCCCTTCTTGAGAAGGCGCCTTCTACTTGCCTCATCGTATTCTATTCTTGCGTAGTGCCCGGTAGCTACGAGATCAGCGCCAAGCTCCCTGGCTTTTCTTGTAAGGGCGTCAAACTTTATATATTGATTGCATCTAATACAAGGGTTTGGGGTTCTCCCCAGGCTGTATTCCCTACAGAAATTGGAGATCACCTTCTCGGAAAAGACTTCCTTAAAGTTCACTACGTAGTGGGGGATGCCCAATCTTTGGGCTACCCTTTTTGCATCGGTCACCGCATCGAGCCCGCAGCAACCGAACCTCGCCGCCTCTTCAGCCAACCCATTTCGGGGCCAGATCTGCATGGTCACCCCGATGACCTCATAGCCCTCTTTCCTCAGGAGAGCGGCGGCGACCGAGGAGTCCACCCCCCCGCTCATCGCCACGACTACCCTTTTGGTGTTAAAATGCTCTGGCATTTGTGGGGCATTCCTCCACGCACTTGCGGCACCTCACGCAGAACTCAGGCAGGGTGCACGTCTCAAACGGGGCTAGGGCGACTGTCACCCCAATCTTGGAAAGGGGTGTATCGCTTGTCATGGCGAACACCCCGTCCAAAACAGGCTCCTTTACCAGCAAAATGACACCCTCTACAGGACATACCTTAACGCAAACGCCGCAACCTATACAGAAGTCCTGGTTTGTCTTGGGAACCTTCGGCTCGGTGGGGACCTCTGCGCGTCGAAGTACTATCGCTTCAGGCATGAAACCTCCTTAGAGAACCTTCTTCAGGCTCATTGAGATTACCCTATCAATCTCCTCCCTGAGTAGGGGCGGGAAGCCCGGGGTCTCGATATCGAGGAAGCCGCGGGCTATCATTGAGGTTGCCTCACCTTCGCTCAGTCCCCTGCTCATCAGATAGTAGAGCTGCTCATCGGCAATCTTCCCAATGGCGGCCTCGTGAGTGAGACTGGCCTCCGGTGATGTGCTTCTAATCTGAGGGTAGGCCCATGCCCGCGCCATTGGGCTCAAAAGTAGCCCCCGGCATTCCAAGTGTCCCGTCACATTCGTGGCGTAGCCCTTCAAGGTGCCACGCATGGTGATCTTTGACTCGCCGGTAGCTACTGCCCTGGATATAAGCTCCCCTCTCGTGCCCTCCTCGGAGAATATGATCGCCGAGCCAACGTCAATGTTTGACGACTCAACCCCGAGGATAACCGATCGTATGACCGCCCGCGCCCCCTTCCCCCTCAGGATCACCGTTGGGTATGCCTGGTCGCTGAGGCAGGGGCCGACTACGATGAAGTTCTCCATAAAGGTGGCACCCTGATCGACAATAGCCCCGATCTTGGGTCTAACGTGGAACTCCTCCCTGAAGTTATGAATCATGCTATAGGTTACCTCTGCACCCTCCCCCACATATATCTCTGTGATGGAGCCATGAAGCCCGACGGCGCAGGTTGGTTGGGCAACACACCCGGATATGAGGTGGAGCTTCGAGTAGGGTTCGGCTACCATCAGGATGCGAGGAAGCTGGGCATACCTTTGAGTCTCTACAAAGAAGCAGGCCTGGAGGGGAAGTTGGACCTTCACTCCCCTCCTAACCCAGACAAAGACGCCACCCCTGGAGTACCCGGCATTATACGCCGTGTATTTGTCGAGGTTGATGGGAAGAATATGAGACCATAGCTTCTCGATCCAGGGGTGCTTTTGAACCGCCTCCTCGATGTCCTCTACAATTAGCCCCTCCGGGTAGCGGGAAAGGACGGTCTTGCGAGCCTCCTCAGTAATCCCAAGGTAGGTGGTATCGTTATCCTCTTGCAGCTTCGACCCTGTCCTGCCCTTTTCCTCAATGCTTTGTCCTGCGCTTTCCGCCTTTAGCCTCATGCTCTGGTCAAGCTCAAGCAGGCTTCGACGGGGCGGGTGTCGGGGGGCGATGTCTGGCCTGTAGGAGAGGAGGTCAAAGTCAACCCCGAATCTTCCGGCGGGGAACCCATTTTCCTCGAACTCTCTATAAATACTCCTTGCCAGTCGCCGGCTTTTCCTCAGCCACTCGGGGAACCTTTTGTCATATTCTTCGTAGGAATCCCTCAGTTCCTCAAGCACTCTCAATTTCCTAGTGTCCACCTCTCTACCTCTTCAAGATCTCGTTTGTATAGCCCTCATATCCCTTCGCTTCGATCTCTGAGATGAGCGTCTCGGGGTCTCCAGAGCTTATTATGCGACCATTATGAATTATGTGAGCTACATCCGGCTTTAGGTATTGCAATATGTGTCTGTGATGCGTTATCACCAGGACAGAGCTTCCCAACTCCTGGACGGCCTTGCTTATCTCTGTTCCGACAAGTTTTATTGAGTCGATGTCAACGCCACTATCGGGCTCATCAAGTAGCATCAGCTTTGGTCTCATAGCGAAGACTTGAGCCAGTTCGGAGCGCTTTCTCTCACCCCCGGAGAAGCCAAGATTTATATCTCTTACCAAGAAGGATGCCGAATCAAGTCCGACTCTCTCAAGATATTTGCTGGCAAATTTCTCTTCTGGCTCTACAAGCGCGCTCCAGGGCTCCTTACCCCCGATCAGCCTGATTATGTCTCTTAGCTTCACCCCCCGCACCTCCGGCGGGTTTTGATATGCTATTGCGATTCCGAGCTTGGCGCGCTCGGAGACATTCTTCCCGGTGAGGTCCTTCCCATCAAAGATGATGCTCCCCCTGGTTACCTTGTAGCGGGGATAGCCGAGAATGACCAGGGCAAGTGTCGTCTTCCCACATGCATTCGGTCCCATCAATACATGTGTCTCTCTATCACCTATGGTTAAATTTATACCTTTCAGGACCTCCTTTCCATCAACATTGACCCATAGGTCTCTGATTTCCAGCATTATGGCCCCTTCCTTTTTATTTGGTAATTGCTACTTCTTATTAAGCAGCGGTGACATAGCGCGCAGCCTGGCGACAATAGGGGGTAGCACCTCTAAGACGCGCACTATGTCCTCATCGGTGGTCTCCCGTCCCAGGGTGAGTCTCAGGGAGCCATGCGCTTTTTGGTGAGATAGGCCCATTGCCAGTAATACATGGGATGGCTCGAGGCTGCCGGAGCTACAGGCTGATCCTGTGGAGGCAGCGATTCCCTCTAAATCCAGGTTGAGGAGCACTGACTCCCCCTCTACATATTCAATGCTTATGTTAACATTGTTAGGCAGCCTTTCGGTGGGGTGACCGTTCAAAAAAACGCCGTCGATCCGTTTATAGAGGCCTTCGATCAGCTTATCCCGAAGGCCGACTAGGTGTTTTGCCTCCCCACCCATATCTCTCTGTGCGATCTCGGCCGCCCTGCCAAATCCGATAATCCCGGGGACATTCTCCGTGCCCGGCCGGCGCCCCCTTTCCTGCTCCCCCCCATGCATGAGTGGGATCATCCTGGTGCCTTTCCTGATATATAGCGCCCCCACCCCCTTTGGCCCATAGAGCTTGTGTGCAGAGACGGACAGCATATCCACCCCCAGTTCATTTACATTAACTGGGATGTGTCCTACTGTTTGAACTGCATCGGTGTGAAAACAGATGCCTTTCTCCCGGGCGATCCTGCCTATCTCGGCTATCGGCTCTATGGTGCCGATCTCATTGTTGGCGTGCATAACCGAGATCAGGATTGTTTTGTCGGTGATAGCCCTCTTGACATCTTCGGGATCGACCAGGCCATATCTATCTACTGGCAGGTAGGTTACCCTGAACCCCCGTTTCTCCAGGAACCGGCACGGCTCTATCACCGCATGGTGCTCAATAGAGGTGGTAATGATATGGCTACCCCTGTTCTCATTGGCATAGGCAACACCTTTTATGGCGAGGTTATCGGCCTCAGTCCCGCTGCTGGTGAAGACAATCTCTTCGCTCCTTGCGCCGATGAGGGTGGCAACCCTTTCCCGTGCCTCCTCCAAAGCTGCTCTTGTCCTCTGTCCAAGGGAATGGATGCTTGAAGGATTGCCAAAGGCATCGCTTAGGTAGGGCAGCATCGCTTTTACTACCTCGGGATGGGGTGGGGTGGTAGCGGCATAGTCAAGGTATATCCTTTTCACTTCGCCTCTCTTTTTCTCGATCAAGATGCCAGCGCTTGCTCCAAATCTTCGATCAAATCGTCAGTATTCTCCAGCCCTATAGATAATCTAAT
>DAOTXZ010000036.1:0-17724 GCA_034435115.1 Dehalococcoidia bacterium
CCACAACACCGAGACGGGTGTTGAGGTAACGTTTCCCCCCCTCGACCACGACCATAGTGCCATCGTCAAGGAAGCCCACACCCTGGCCGAACTCCTTGCCCTCCTGGATAATGCGAACCTCCATCTCCTCGCCGGGCAGGAAGACAGACTTGACCGCATTGGCAAGTTCGTTGATATTAAGCACTCGAACCCCCTGCAGCCTGGCCACCCTGTTCAGGTTGAAATCACAGGTGATGATAGGGCAGTTCAACATTTTTGCCAGTCTCACCAGCTTACCATCCACCTGCTGGACATCCTTAACATCTGTGTCTGAGATCTTTATGCGGACTACCGATTCCTTCTGGAGCTTACTAAGTACCTCGAGGCCCCTCCTCCCCCGATTGCGCCGCAACCAATCGCTGGAATCGGCAACGTGCTGAAGCTCATCAAGGACAAACCTAGGTATAAGCAGCGTTCCTTGGATAAAACCGGTCTGGGCGATGTCGGCAATGCGCCCGTCGATGATGGCACTGGTATCCACGATGATCTGACCGTTTCTGGGTGCCCCCCTCCCCAGAATTCTGCCCCGTCTGGGGATAAGAGAACCAAATAGCTGAAAGAGCTCTCCCCCCCTCACCACCGCGATAGATGCGCCTGCAAAGCCCAGTACAATGCTGACGGCGATAGGTAGGATCTTGCCCCAGAGACCGGGCAGGAAGGATAGCGGTAACGCCAGGAGAGCTGCCAACAACAGCCCAACCAGCAGACCAATGCTACCTGAAACCAGAGTAGGACCTGGGATCCACTTGATAAGCCTTCTCACCCAGCGGAATGGATTTATCTCACCCATATATACCCCCCTCCCCCAGGCAACAAAAAAGGGCACCGCGGTGCACTTAGACAAGGCTCCACCCCCAGTTTGAATAAATACTATGGATAATACCTAGCCTCTCCGAAACAGCCTTGCCCAGTTACCCGGAGTTGACTGATTAATGCCAATAGAATCGCCCAAAAGGACAATCCAGATAGCGCCACCTTACGAGGGTATCCCGAACCACCGTAGGATAAAGGACACCCCCCAAGCCCCCAGAAAGGCGACCTCCATACCTTTAATAGTCTTACCTGCCCAAAGCGCCAGGAGAAACTTCCACACAGGGAAACGACTGGCCCCAGCGGCGAAGCCGCCGACATCGAAAATGGGATTGGGAAATGCTGAAAAGCAGAACAGGAAAAGAGAACCCCTCTTCCTCATCCAACCCTCTATTCGGTTGTAAAGCCCTCTGTACCTATTACTGATCGTTGCCCGACCGCCACGCCCCGCCATATAGCCAGTCAGCTCCCCAAGGGGCTCGGCTAGCCCCACCGCTATCCCAACAAGGAATGGATCTAGGATTCCCCCCAAGGCAAAGACCACCGCCAATGCAGGGATAGGGACAATAATAGTAGCACTGGCCAGGAGGCTGATCAGAAAGACACCCACATACCCATAGGTCTCTAGATCGGCTATCCTCTCACGATAAACTACAGCGACAACGGCGGTAGCAAAGACAATCGCTACAGCTAACAGGCCGAGGTACTGCTCCCTTGTGAAAAGGTATTTCCGGGTCGCCTTGGGAGGAGACTCCTGCTCGATGTCTACCTTACACTCCTTGCCTTTCCTCCAATTGTAAGGTTACAACCAACAGCACCAGAAGTCAAGCCCAATCAGACGGCCGAGGCACCACCCTTGGAGAAGGAAAGGCCCTCATCGGTAACATCAACTATGACGGTATCGCCTTCCTTAAACCGCCCCTCCAAGATCATCTTAGATAAGGGGCTCTCAATATATCGCTGGATAGTCCGGCGCAGTGGTCTGGCTCCAAAGCTTGGGTTGTAGCCCTCTCTTGACAGCCACGACCTTGCCCCCTCTGTAAGCTCCACCTTTATCCTGCGGTCCGCAAGGCGCTTTCCGACATCCTTCATCATCAGGTCAACGATCCTCTTTATCTCGTCCTCACTAAGCGGACTGAAGATTACGACCTCATCGAGGCGGTTGATGAACTCAGGCCTGAAGGTCTGCTTAAGTGCGCTCTCCACCGCACTCCTCAGCCTCTGCTCCTCGTCCTTCCCCTCCTTTCGAAAGCCTATCGAGGTCCGCCCCAGCTCCTGGGTTCCAAGGTTACTAGTCAGTATGATGACAGTGTTCCTGAAATCAACTGTCCTTCCGTGACCATCGGTGAGCCTGCCATCCTCTAGGATCTGGAGGAGGATATTGAAGACATCAGGGTGAGCCTTCTCAATCTCATCGAAGAGGACAACCTTAAAGGGGCGCCTCCTCACCGCTTCAGTGAGCTGTCCTCCCTCCTCATAGCCAATATACCCCGGAGGGGCACCGATGAGGCGAGAGACGGTATGCTTCTCCATATACTCAGACATATCCAGCCTGACCATAGCCTCCTCATCGTCAAAGAGGAACCAGGCCAGCGCTCTGGCAAGCTCTGTCTTGCCGACACCGGTAGGACCAAGGAAGATAAAACTGCCGATAGGTCTCTTGGGGTCCTTGAGTCCAGATCGGGCACGCCTGATAGCGTCGGAGACAACCGAGATGGCATGCTCCTGTCCGACGACCCTCTCATGAAGTCGCTCCTCCATATGAAGTAGCTTCTCTGTCTCCCCCTCCAGCATGCGAGAGACAGGGATGCCCGTCCACTTGGAGACAAGTTCAGCGATATCCTCCTCATCTACCACCCCATCTATCCTCTCCCTTTGAAGCCACTCGCTCCTCGCCCTATTGTATTCCTCCTCCAAGCGTAGCCGTTCCATCTTAAGTTTGGCAGCATGTTCATACTCACGCCGCTGGGATGCCGCCTCCTCCTCGCTGGCAAGCTGCTGGAGCTTCTGCTCCAATTTCTTGACCTCGGGAGGGGCACTCTCAGCATCAATCCTGAGCCTGGCGGCCGCTTCATCGATGAGGTCAATGGCCTTATCGGGGAGAAAGCGGCCTGAGATATACCTGTGGCTCAATCGAGCCGCAGCGACAAGGGCGGAGTCGTCGATTTGAATCTTATGATGGGCTTCATATTTGGGGCGAAGCCCCTTAAGCATCTCCACGGTGGCCTCAACGCTGGGCTCGCTGATATAAACAGGCTGAAAACGCCGCTCCAGGGCGGAGTCCTTTTCCACATGCTCGCGGTACTCATCCAGTGTGGTTGCCCCCACACACTGGAGTTCACCACGGGAAAGGGCAGGCTTGAGCATATTTGAGGCATCAATAGCGCCCTCGGCAGCCCCGGCACCGACAACGGTGTGAATCTCATCGATAAAAAGTATGATCTCGCCCTGGGCACGGCGGATCTCGTCCATCACCGCCTTAAGCCGCTCCTCAAATTCGCCACGGAACTTGCTCCCCGCCACCAAAGCTGGCAGGTCAAGCGCAATCACCCTCCGCCCCTTCAGGGAGTCGGGCACGTCACCGGCTACAATCCTCTGAGCAAGCCCCTCAACAATTGCCGTCTTCCCCACCCCAGCCTCCCCAATGATCACCGGGTTGTTTTTGGTGCGGCGGGTCAAAATCTGCATCACCCTTCTTATCTCCTCATCGCGGCCGATCACCGGGTCAAGTTTCCCCTCCCGCGCCAGCGCAGTCAGATCCCGGCTATACTTCTCCAATATCCGGTACTTGCTCTCCGCTCTGGCATCAGTGATCCTCTGCCCCCCGCGTATATCCTGGAGGGCTCGATAGAGCCTCTCCTGGTCAATGCCAAACTCAGCGAGTATCTTGGCAGCCTCATCACGCCTGTCCACCGTCATGGCGATAAGGAGATGCTCGGTGCTAATGAACTCGTCCTTGAGCCTCTCTGCCTCAGCAGCAGCATTCTCAAGCAGACGAGCGGTGCGCGGGGTGGCATAGATCTGAGCCCCCTCATAGGCAACCCTTGGTGTTTTTGCCAAAGCACTCTCCACGCGCCGCTTTACCGCTTCAGGGTCAACCTTTAGCTCACCTAATATCTCAGCGGTTAGCCCTCTCTCCTGTTGAAGGAGGGCAAGGAGGATATGTTCCACATCCCACTGGCTGTGTCGGTAGCGTCGGACCAGCTCTTGGGAGGCAGCCAAGACCTCCTGTGCTTGCTCGGTAAATCTATCCTGTCTCATCATGGCAAACTCCTTCCTTCAAGCTATGGCCCCCACCCCCTCTGAGGCGCTTCAGCTCAAGCTCCATCTCCTGCATTTGTCTCTGCATCTCAGCTATGCGCTCGCCCAGTCTCAGGATAACCTCCACCCCCGCCAGATTGACCCCAAGGTCATCCATCAGGGTCTTTATCTGACGAACCCTTTCAATGTCCCTCCTAGAGTAGAGACGGATATTGCCCTGGGAGCGGGAGGGCCGCACCAGGCCAGCCCTCTCGTAATAACGAAGGGTCTGGGCATGGACACCCACCATCCTTGCCGCTATGCTTATAACATAACAGGGCTCTTGTTCCTCCATAATAGCACTCCTTAGATCCCACTTTTTGGATTTCCTCGAGAGGCTCTTAGCTGCCGGAAGAGCTCTCGCTCCCTTTCACTAAGGCCAGTGGGCAGTTCAACGCGCACCTTGGCGAAGAGATCACCCTTGGCCGAGCTGCCCAGCCGGGGCATACCCAGCCCCGCCAGGCGAAATACCCTCCCATTCTGGGTCTCGGGCGGGATCTTGAGCACCACCTTACCCTTGAGGGTAGGAACCTCGACCTCACCTCCAAGCATGGCATCAACAAGTGGAACCGATACCTCAACATAAAGGTCATCCCCTTTCCTCTCAAAAAGGTGGTGAGGTTTGACTGAGGTTACCAGGTAGAGGTCGCCGCTAGGACCACCATAGGAGCCTGCTCCCCCCGCCCCAGCGATGCGCACCCTGGAGCCGTCCTTAACCCCGGGAGGTACCTTCACTTCGAGTTTACGGGGGCGTAAAGCCCTCCCCAAACCGCCGCAGCTAAAGCAGGGGGCATTCTGTAGAGCCCCCCTGCCACCACAAACCTGGCATTCCTCCTCCGTCTGGATCTGGATAGTGCGAGTGGCTCCGTGATAGGCCTCCTCAAGGGATACCTCGATAGGATATTCCACATCCTGGCCCCGTCGCGGATGGGGGGTAGTCCGGTAGCTGGAGCGACCCACCCCAAAGCCACGGAAAATGTCTTCAAAGATCCCACCCAGGTCTCCAAACTCAAAAACCGTCCTCCCCTTGCCGAAGTCCCAGAACGGCTGCCCCTGGAACTGATCGGCATACTGCCACTTATCTCCAAACTGATCATACTTCTTCCGCTTCTCAGGGTCGGAGAGAACCTCGTAGGCCTCGTTTATCTCTTTGAACTTCGCCTCGGCAGACTTGTCCCCGGGATTGACATCGGGGTGATACTTGCGAGCCAGCCTCCTATAGGCCTGCTTTATCTCCTTGTCGGTTGCGTCTCTCCTCACTCCCAGGATATTATAGTAGTCCTTGCCCGCCATCGTCTCACCTTCTTCACCTGATATTATATTTCTCCACAACATTTTTGTCAATATTGCTAAGAGAAATGTGATAAAAAGTCTTGATGCATTTTTATAAATACTTGATGCATTTTTATAAATATGTGATAAAAGTCTTGACGCATTCTTATAAATATGCTATATTTTTAATTAGGAACGATACAAAAAGGGAGGTGAGAGAAAGATGAGCCTCAGGCGATGGGAGCCATTCACCGAGTTAATGAGCCTGAGACAGGCGATGGATCGGCTATTCGAGGACAGTTTCATACGACCGTCGCGGCTGGCGAGCCTGTTCGGTGAGGAGGCCCAACTGCCCATCGACATGTATCAAACAGAAACCGATGTGGTGGTTAAGGCCTCGGTGCCCGGTGTGAAACCCGAGGATGTGGATATCACCATCACCGGTGACACCCTGACGATTAAGGGTGAGACCAAGATGGAGGAGGAGGTAAAGCGAGAGAACTACTTCTATCAAGAGCGTCGCTACGGCAGCTTCGCTCGCTCCATCACCCTCCCCGGCTCCCTCCAGACCGATAAGGCGGAGGCAACCTTCGAGAACGGGGTGATAACATTGACCATCCCCAAGGTCGAGGAGGCAAAACCAAAATCGATCAAGATAAAGGCGAAGGGCGTCATCGAGGGGAAAAAGAGTTAACCCCCTAGATTCTGCTTGTCTCTCTTGACTACGAGAAGGGCTAGCTTGAGCTAGCCCTTCTTTATTACCCCCAGGGTCTGGTCGAGCCTGCGTACTAGAGGGGCATCATTTTTATATCGTCAGCTTTCGGTAGAGGGCGGGGAGGCGCGCAGGGAGGGACTCAATCTCACAAACCACCTCATATCCCATATCGGTGCACATCTTCTTCAAGTAGTCATGCCCCTCCCGATCAACCGTCAGGCAGAAGGGGACGATGCCTTTTCGCTTTGCCTCAATGAAAGCCATCTTCGTATCGTGAATAGCATAGTCCTTCTCGACGCCATCCCTACCATAGCCATAATCCTGGGGACGTCCATCACTTATCAGAAACAGCATCTTGGTCTTGGCCTGCTGCCTCTCCAGCTTTGAGGTGGCATGTCTGATAGCGGGTCCCATCCTAGTTGCATGAAGAGGGGAGATCTTGCTGATCCTTTTCTTCACCCTCTCGGAAAACTCCTCCTCGATGTCCTTGATAACAAAGAACTCCACATTATCCCTGCCATATCCGGAGAAACCGTATATTCCATAAGTATCGCCGATGGCCTCAAGAGCCCACATCAGGAGGACTGCGCTCTCCCGCTCGACATCAATTATCTTCTTGTAGGGGCGCCACCCCGAATCAGGCATGGTGCGCGTCCTTAGCCGCATCAGATACCGCCATGGGTCATCAAGTGCGGAATCCTCGGGCTGGATCTTTATCTCCTCGATAGCCTCGGAGGTTGAGGCACTCATATCAAGCAGGAAGACCGCCGCTACCGACCTCTCGGTCTTGTTTCTCCTCCAGTAGACTTTATCGTCAGGGATAGCCCCTGCCCTCCGCTGCACAATGGCTTCGATGACAGCATCAAGCTCATACTCCTCCCCATCATGAAGCCCCTTTATCTTCTTGAAAAGCTCCGGGGCTAAGAACTCAAACTGCTTCTTAACCTGAGCGGCGAGATGGGAATAGTTTTGAAGCGTGGTTTCAAATAAATCCGCCGTTCCCTCAGCCATGGTCTTCTCCCTTACGCAGCACCACCGGGGCCGGTAGTCGGCGGCGCGGAAATCCCACTCATCGTAAAGAAATGATAAAGGTTCGTTTACTTCAAGCGGCCCCTCCACCAACCCTTCCCCGGGCACAGCCTCCCCCTGTTGCTTCACTCGACGCCCGGGCGAGCTCGATCCAGCCTCTTCCCAAAGGTCAGTTACATGAAGACCGGTAGTGTAGAGAAGCTGGCTATCCACAATCTCTATGATCTCAACGCCCTTCCCCAGAAGCTCCTTGAGTGCCTCCCGGGAGATCGGCATCGCCGGCGCACCCTCCCCAGAGCGTAACTCCCTCAATTTGATAAGTAGCTGAACAAGCTCAGGCTTGAATTCACCACGGTACTCCACCTCTTGAGGTGGGCTATAGGGAAGCTCTTCTCCCCCAAACCCGACCGGGGAAGGGCTTCCAGCCAATGACAGAGAGAGGCAAAACCTATCGATCTCACCCATATCCGGGCCATGGCTCAGATCGACAGGGCTCCAGTCATAAGCGGGGATAACCTGATTTGCCACCTGAGAGAGGATTGTATAGATGCGGATGGTAGCTTCGGCGGAGTCCTCAACTTTAGCCTCCAGCGACTTTACCCCCCTTGCGATTTGAGCCACCATCTGAATGTAGGGGTGAAACTCGGTTGGGGCTAAGACCTCGGTGACCTCCCCCAGGCTCATAAGAACAAGGGTCTCAATGAATGCCTCCCTCAAAGGGAGACAATTAAGGGGGGGCCTCTCCCTAAGGGCATCCTTTTGAACCCTCTGGTAGACCTTCCTGAGGCCCTGATACTCTTCCTTCACGAGATGGTCGACCCTCATGTCCTCCACCGCAGTGAAGATATCAGCAGCAAGCCTGCGATCCGAAAAGAGGTTGAAGAACCTCTCAAGGTCGGTGATACCCTGCCAAACCCCATTAGCCAGTCTGTGGCGCAGGTCAGCGAAAAGGCTCGCCTCCCTCTCAAAGGAGAAATCGAAGCTGCCAAATTCTATATGAGCCGCCTGATGGGTGGTAACAACCTTATACCAAGCAAAGTTCTCCTCTTTAGTATTGAACCTCTCCACAGAGGAGGGGAGGAAGATCGTCCTTCCCTCTGTAGTGGGCTTCTCAAGATAGGTCCACCCGATCCCTTTCTCCTTCATCTTTTGGACAGGGAGGATCTGGACATCCTTTCCTGTCAGTGCCCTGGAGTACATCCCCAGGACCCTTTCCACCCGCTCAAGTTCAACCACAGTCGACAAGCGCTCAATGGTTTCCTCACCCTTACTGGACTGTAATCGGAAATAAGCCTCGCCACCCTCGCGGCTCTGCCTGAGGATGTCCATCCCCTCCTGATACCAGTGGTCAAGCTCCGAAACCTTGATCCTCTCCAACACAATAGGACAGCTCTTCAGAAACTCGATGGCGGCGGTGGTGGAGTCCCCCACTAACCCCTCAAAGAGGTCGAGCAGTCGATGGTGAAGTGTCTTCTCAAGCCCGCCGAGGGCTCGGGAACAATCGAGAAGGAAGGAGCAGGGGTCACCTCCAGTCTGAGCCACCCCTTCAGCCAGTGAAAGAAACCTCCCCCTCTGGCTTGGCTCAATCGGGGAGACTATCTTTGGTCCGGCTGCAAAGTAAACCCTAGCATTCTTATGGTCGCTTTCGGTAAGGAAGCAAGCCAATTTGAGGAAGGGGAGCCGATCCTGTTTTTCAATGCCGGGCAACACCTCTTCAGCCAGGGCTAGGAAATCAAGAGCCTGGTCAGAGGATACCTTACTCACCGAATGAATGACAGTGGCAAGCTGCTCTATCTCCTCAAGGCTGAGGTGGCGAAAAAGCCTGGAGCTTGCCTCGAAGAAACGGCTGGCAAGAACGCCCGACTTCCAGGTCCCCTGGTAGAAGCTCCTTCCTAATCTTACCCAATCTCCAATCTGCTGGGGAAGGAGAAAACACACCGCTTCCGGACTTGCCCGAAAGTAAGCACAGGAGAGGGTGAAGGAATCATCGCAAAGAATCCTCCCCCACCCCACCCAGGGCAGGAAGTCGCAGAACTGGAGTCTCTCTAAAACCCGGGGTGTCACCCTAAAATATTCCAAAGCTGCCTCCCAGGAGCGGAAAGAATGCCGAGCGATGCTGACCCCCTCCCTTGCCCAGGTGAGAAGCTCCTCGGGGGAAAGATAGCTCGCCACTTGGGGAAGTGCCTCTTCGAATTCGCCTGATAGGGTGATATGGATTCTCTGGAGCTCCGCTTCGACTGAAGATAGATTTTCCATAGCCATCACTCCGAGACCAGGTCAAGGAATTGCTTTAAGATTCTGGCTGTAGCCCCCCAAATTACTCGGTCCTTGTACTGAAAATAATACACGGAGAGCGGTTTACCCTCGTAGAGGTAAACCTCCTCCCTAAGATTATTCCTATCCAGAAGCACCGAAATAGGAACTTCGACCAGCTCCTCGACCTCGAAGGGGTTTATCTCGAATTTGTAGGGGTAAGGGATGGTAGCCACAAAGGGGGTAATAACGAAATTGCTGGTGACCGTGAACACATCATCCAGTTCTCCGAGTATCTCCACATCCCCAGCCTTAATCCCTATCTCCTCACCGCTTTCTCGAATAGCCGTGGTGGATAGATCTCTGTCCTCCTCATCGCGAGCCCCCCCAGGGAAGGAGATCTGCCCCTTATGATATTCCACAAGCTCGGTTCTCTTGGTAAAAAGGATATAATATTCGCCTTCCTTCCTGTAAAGGAGGATGAGGACTGCGGCGAGCCCGCGCTTCTCATCGATGAGGGGGTTTTTCTTCCTTTGAGAAAGGATGTTTCTAACCTTCTCTTCCAGTGTCAAAATAAAAACTCCTAGCCAGGAGGTCTATTCAAAGATAGTGGAGATAACCTCGTCGATGCTTCGCTGAACCTCGGCATCATCGGTAAGTAGCCAGGTTATGGCCACCTGGCAAGCCCTTCTTGGGGGAATGCCCTCACGGATGAGCTTCCCGGCATAGATGAGTGTGCGGGTGCTTGCCCCTTCCTCGAGACCATGCTCCTTGAGATTCCTCACCTTCTCCCCGAGCTTCGCCAGATTGGAAGCCACCTCCTCAGAGACACCGGCTTCATGCTGGATAATCTTCTTCTCCACCTCCCGTGGTGGGTAGCCGAACTCTATGGCGATAAACCGCTGCCTGGTTGAGTGTTTTATGTTCTTGAGGACACTCTGATACCCCGGGTTATATGATATGACCAAGAGAAAGCCATCGGGCGCCTCGATTACCTGCCCCCTCTTCTCTATAGGAAGGATGCGACGGTGGTCGGTTAGGGGGTGGATGAGAACGGTGGTATCCTTGCGCGCCTCAACGACCTCATCAAGATAGCAGATGCCGCCCGCCTTTACGGCCCTGGTTAGAGGGCCATCTATCCACTTAGTTGTCTCACCCTCAAGTAGATACCTCCCCACCAGGTCGCTTGCGGTCAGGTCCTCGTGACAAGCCACGGTAATCAGCGGGAGGCCTCGCCTTTCTATATTGGTTGATCCCTCCTTAGAACGCGATCTTACTATAGTGAGCGGCTTGCCGAGTCTATAGGCCATATACTCCAAAAACCTGGTCTTCCCGACGCCGGTGGGACCCTTTAGTAGAACCGGTATCCTCTGGGCATAGGCAGCCTCGAATATCCTGATCTCATCCTTTATCGGCAGGTAAAATGGCTCCCTTGCGACCACGTATTCCTCAATCACGTGTTCCTTATAGACCGTTCTCATCGCTTCAGAAGACATCTTCACTTCCTCTCCATCTACTTTATGTTGCAGTGAATCCTCTCCCAAAGCCCCTCCACTACTGCCCTGGTCTCATTGAGGCTGCAATCGGTGTTGATCACCACATCGGCATGCCTCGCCCTCTCCTCCAAAGATAGTTGAGAGCGAATTCGAGCCAGCGCCTGCTCCTCGCTCAGCCCGGCCCTACTCTTTAGGCGGCTGATCACCGTAGCCTCAGGAGCCACAGTAACCCAAACCTGATCCACAAGGTCGGTCCACTTCGCCTCCACCAGAAGCGCCGCCTCAAGAACCACCACCCCGACCCCCTCCCTTCGCAACCTCTCGATCTCCTCCTTCATTACGTCGTGCATCCTGGGATGCATTATCTGGTTAAGCCTCTCAAGCGCCTCGGGGTTGTGGAAAACAATATCCGCAAGCCTCTTTCGGTCAATCTCCCCATCTTGCTTGAGGATCTCACTACCAAAGGTAGCAACGACCTCCTTCCATGCCTCACTTTGGGGTCTATAAACTTCATGTCCAATCTTATCGGCATCGATGACTACCGCGCCTAATTCCGAGAGCATCTGGGCTACCGTGCTCTTACCACTAAGAATGCCACCAGTAAGACCGATGACAACCATCATCAATGCTCACGAGAGGGCCTGAACTTGGGCAATGTTATCTCTTCGGTGACATCGTCAAAAACAACCTCAACCGGCATCCCGATGTAAAGATCATCTGGCTTGCAATCCACCATGTTGGCGGTCAGTCTTACCCCCTCCTCAAGCTCGACCATCACCACGGCATAAGGGACATCACCGAAGAAGGCGGGGTGGAATGGCTGAAAAGCCACCATCCAGGAGTAAACCTTCCCCCTCCCGCTAGCCTTGACCCACTCCGTATTCCAGGAATTACACTCTGGGCACATAACACGAGGATAATGGCGAAGGGTGCCACAGTCCTTACACCTCTGGATCAAGAGCTCGTGTCTTTTACACCCCTCCCAGAATTCCCTAGACTCCGGCGTTATAACGGGGAGAGGCTTATTATATTGAGCCATCCCTTCTTACCTCCTTAGTATTGCTACTGAACCATCGCCGAGGTCGCCAAAACCCGAGACCAGGGCAATCTCGGCATCCTTAACCTGGGCTGGTCCGGCATCACCCCTCAATTGCTTTACTGCCTCAACAATATGGTTCATTCCCAATACATGAGCCTGAGAAAGAAGCCCGCCATGAGTATTTACCGGGAGCTCTCCCCCCAGCTCGATACGACCCCCCTCGACAAAATGCCCCCCCTCGCCCTTCTTACAGAAGCCGATGTCTTCCAACTGGCAAATGACATTCCAGGTGAAGCAGTCATAGATCTCGGCGACATCGATATCCTTAGGGGTGACGCCGGCCATCTGAAACGCCTTCGGTGCTGCCTTTTTAACCCCCAACTCAGTAATAACCTTGCGACCGGCGATCCAGTCTGGAGAGTCAGGATGAGCCTCAGCAACCCCCATTATATAAACGGGACGATGCCTCATGTCTTTAGCCCTCTCCGCTGAGCTTACCACCACCGCCGCCGCCCCGTCACTCTCCAGACAGCAATCGAAGAGACGGAAGGGGTCGACGACCATCCGAGAATTCTGGTGATCTTCAAGGGTCATCGGCCTGCCCCGCATCATTGCCTTCTCGTTTAGTTGGGCATGCTTTCTCATGGCGACGGCAACCGCCCCAAACTGAAGGCTAGTGGTTCCATATTCATGCATGTGCCTCCTCGCCATAGGGGCATACCATTGGGCGGGGACAAAAACCCCATAGGGCATCTCGTAATCCCTCAAAACAGGCATCATCGGGAGCTGAAACCCTGCCTGCCCGCCGATCTGGGCGACCCGCATCCCCGAATAGCCATTCCATCCAGTGACACAAAGCACATTCTTGGCAATCCCCAGTACGATAGCCATAGCAGCACTCTGAAGCGATGCCACAGCACTGGCACCACCCATGTGCACTGTCACCGTATACCTTAGGTCCTCGATGCCAAAATTGCTGATGAAGTCTTCTGCGGTGACGCCCATGATTCCTGGGATTATCCCATCAATATCCTTAGGGGTCAGCCCAGCATCTTCGATGGCTCTCACCGCCGCTTGGAGGAGTAGCGCTACGTTGCTCATTCCAGAGTTCCTAGAATACTCAGTCTCACCAATACCTACTATGGCAGCCTTATCCTTTAAACTAGCCACTTCCGGCACCCCCTATCCGCAGATTATCATATGCCAGTCTACCAGCTTTGATGGAGCTAGTCAAGAAGAAGGTCATGGGTTGCGTCCCACCGCCAATATGTTAGAATAACAATAGGTGTTATGGAAAATGGAGCGGGAATTTCGCAACCTTCCCAGCGTGGATAAGGTGATCTCTGACGAGCGTATCAGACAGCTGGAAGAAGCCTACTCACATGAAACAGTGACCAACCTAGTGCGAAACCAGCTTCAAGAGATACGGCTCCTGATAAGCGCTGGTGGGGTCTGCCCTTCCCTGGAGGAGATCATTGATTCTGTCTGTGCCCGCGCCCATGCCCTGTGGCAACCAAGCCTCCGCCCTGTGATCAATGCCACCGGAGTGATCCTCCATACTAATCTAGGTCGGGCGCTCTTAAGCGAGGATGCTATCGCCTCAATGAACCTCGCTGCCAGGGAATATAGCAACCTGGAGTTCGACCTTGATAGCGGGGAGAGGGGCTCCCGCCAGGAGCATGTGGAAGGGCTTTTATGTCAGTTAAGCGGTGCTGAGGCCGCCCTTGTTGTGAACAACAACGCCTCCGCCGTGCTCCTCGCCCTAACCGCACTGGCAAAGGGGCGTGAGGTGATTGTCTCCCGGGGTCAGGCGGTGGAGATCGGGGGCGGTTTCCGCATCCCTGATGTGATGCGCCAGAGCGGGGCTAAATTGGTGGAAGTTGGAACCACCAACTGCACCCGCATCAGCGATTATGAGCAGGCGATCACACCAAGGACAGCGGCACTACTGCGGGTCCACTCCAGCAACTTCAAAGTGATTGGCTTCACCAAAGGGGTTCCCATCGAGGAGATGGTTGAGCTTGGGATGAGGTTCAACCTCCCTGTCTTCGATGACCTCGGTAGTGGCTGCCTGCTTGATACTGAAAGGTTCGGACTTGACCACGAGCCTATGGTGCAAGAGAGCATAGCCAAGGGGGTTGCCCTCGCCTTCTTCTCCGGTGACAAGCTTCTGGGAGGGCCACAGGCAGGGGTCATTGTGGGGAAAAAGCAATTTATTGACAGGCTAAAGAGGCACCCTCTTGCCCGTGCCGTCAGAATAGATAAGATCAGGATTGCCGCACTTGCTGCCACCCTCCTCCACTACCTTAAAAGGGAAGCACTTTCCAAGATCCCAGTATGGCGGATGATCTCCATGCCTGTAGCGGAGATTGATAGGCGAGCCAAGGGTTGGGCAGAGGCGGTGGGGAAGCCAGCTTATGTCCTCGATGGCGAGTCAATGGTGGGAGGAGGGAGTCTTCCTGAAGGAACACTGCCGACAAGGCTCCTCGCCATTAAGGGAATGGGCAAGGCAAAGTGGCTTGCCCAGAGGCTCCGATGCCAGAACCCACCGGTCATCGCAAGAATCGAAAGGGACACGCTTCTTCTGGACCCACGCACTGTCCTCAGGAGTTTGAGATGCCAGAGGCAATGCTATACGAGAAGCTCCCCAATTCCAGGGTTAGATGCCACATCTGCCAGTGGCGATGCAATATCGGACCCGATAAGCTTGGCGTGTGCCGGATGCGCCAGAACAGAGACGGCATCCTCCATGTCCTGAACTACGCCGACTGCTCATCAGCAGCGGTTGACCCCATCGAGAAAAAACCACTATTTCACTTTTTCCCGGGAACTACGGTATTCTCACTGGGCACCTGGGGGTGCAATTTCCATTGCAAGCACTGCCAGAACTGGCAGATCTCACACGCTACGCCCGAGGAGACCGGCCGAGTCTCCCAAAAGATCTCCCCAGAAGATTCCATTGAGTTGACTAAAGAGTATAAGTGCGGCGGCATCGCCTGGACATATAATGAGCCCGGCATCTGGTTTGAGTACACCTTCAACGGGGCAAAACTGGCTAAAAAGAATAACCTCTATACCGTCTATGTGACCAACGGCTACCTTACCCCGGAGGCCCTAGATATCATTGGACCCTACCTCGATGCCTATCGGGTTGATCTCAAGGGCTTCTCCGATTCCTTCTATCAGGAACTTGCCAGGGTGCACCGCTGGCGCGGGATCCTTGAAGTTGCCAAACGAGCTCAACAGAAATGGGATATGCACGTTGAAGTTGTTACCAATGTCATCCCCACCATGAATGACGACGACGAGCAGCTTGAGGGCATTGCCACCTGGATTCGTGATAATCTGGGCGAGCTTACGCCATGGCATGTTACCCGCTTCTACCCTCACCATGAGTTGCGCCACCTCCCCCCAACACCAATAGCCACCCTGGAACATGCCTATGAGATTGGAAAGAGTGTGGGGCTTCGCTTTGTCTATGTAGGCAATGTCCCCGGGCACTCTAGGGAGAATACCATTTGCTATTCCTGTGACAGCCTCATTGTCCAGCGGATAGGCTATCAAACAAAGGTTCTCGGGCTCGATGGTTCAAAGTGCAGGTTCTGTGGCGCCGAGCTTAATATGAGAACAACCGACTGGAGGTGAATTATGGCAGGGATCGTTTTTGGCTGTATTGTCCCCCACCCCCCGTTAATGGTTCCAGATATAGGGAGAGGGAATGAACGGGAGATAATAGCCACCATAAGGGCAATGGAGAGGCTCGCCAAAGAGCTGGCAAGCCATCAGCCGGAGACAGCGGTCATAATCAGCCCGCATGGGGCATCCCATTACAATGCTATGGGGGTGGTGACCGCCACTTCCTCGACCGGCAATCTAAGCAATTGGGGCGCACGGGAGCCTGATTACCATTTTGAAAATGACCTAGAGCTGGTGGCTGCCCTTCAGGAGGAGGCTAAAGCCTCCCACATTCCGCTGAGATCTATTGGAGAGAAAGGGTATGACCTCGACTGGGGCGTTCTTGTCCCCATGCACTATCTAATCGAGGGGATAGGGGGGATACCCTTGGTGCCCCTCACCTTCTGCTGGCTGCCCCTAGCTACCCATTTTGCCTTCGGCCAGGCGCTGGGGAGGGCTGCCAAGCGGGCAGGAAGGCGGGTAGCCATAATCGCCAGTGGAGACCTCTCTCATCGCCTTACCCCCGGTGCCCCCGCCGGCTATGACCCCATGGGCAAGCTCTTCGATGAGAAGCTAACCAGTGCCATCGCCTCATACGATACCGAGGCAATCCTGAACCTTGATGAGGGACTCATAGAACACGCCGGGGAGTGCGGACTACGCTCCATCGTTATCCTGCTGGGGGCGCTTGATGGGCTATCGGTAAAGCCCGAGGTTCTCTCCTACGAGGGTCCATTTGGTGTTGGCTACCTGGTTGCCGCCTTGAAGGTAGAGGAGGGATAGAGAATGCACCCTTTAGTAAAGCTGGCAAAGAAGACCGTTGAGAGCTATGTCAGGGAGGGGAAGATCCCCGAGCCCGGCGAGCTTACCCCGGAGATGATGGGGCGGGCTGGGGTTTTTGTCTCCATTAAAAAACATGGCCAACTACGCGGCTGCATCGGCACCTTCGAGCCCGTCAGGCGTAATATAGCTGAGGAGGTAATCGCCAACGCTATAAACTCGGCAACTAGAGACCCGAGGTTTTTCCCGGTGACTGTAGATGAGCTCGCTGAGCTTGAATATAGTGTGGACGTCCTCACCAAGCCTGAGCCCATCCAAAGCACCAGCCAGCTCGACCCCAAGAGATATGGGGTTATCGTTGAGTGCGGGGGACGGAGGGGGCTACTCCTCCCCGACCTCGAGGGGGTGGAAACTGTTGACCAACAGATAGACATCTGCCGCCAGAAGGCGGGGATACTCCCCGGCGAGCCGATAAAGCTATACCGCTTTGAGGTGAAGAGGTATACTTAGGGAGGGATGAGCAGGATGCCTTCATATTCAGACGAATATAACTGCAAAAGCTGCGGGCATACCTTTGGCAAATTGGGCTCGAGCGAGCTTCTCTGCCCGAGATGCGGCAGCGAGGAGATTGAAAGGAACCACCTTCTCTTCGGCTTAAAGAGCGCTGAGGAGCTAACCCCGGATGACTACTTCGACGCGTGTCTGGTTCCCTGATGCCAGCAGCCGGGGAGGCCGTGAGCCTCCCAAAGGGGTGGGGGTAAATATGGAGCTATTTGACCTCAATCGAGAAGAGCAGCTAAGCCGCGAGGCGCCCCTGGCGGCGAGGATGCGCCCGCAGGCATTTAATGAGTTTGTGGGACAGGAGCATATTGTCGGTGAGGGGCGGCTTCTCAGAAGGAGCATCGAGGCTGACCAGCTCCCCTCTATAATCCTCTGGGGTCCGCCGGGCTGTGGCAAGACAACCCTCGCCAGGATAATCGCCAACACCACGAAATCGCACTTCAGCCCCATAAGCGCGGTGACCGCTGGGGTCACCGACCTTAGAAGGATAATCGATGAGGCGAAAGAGCGCCGCGGCATGTATCAGAAGAGGACAATCCTCTTCATCGATGAGATTCACCGCTTCAATAAAGCCCAGCAGGATGTTGTTCTGCCCTTTGTCGAGGATGGAACCATTACCTTGATTGGCGCCACAATTGAGAACCCCTCATTCGAGGTCATATCCCCCCTTCTGTCGCGCTGCCGCGTCTTCACCCTGAACCCCCTCACCGATGACGAGATAAAGACCATAGTTGAGCGAGCGCTTAGGGATGGGG
>DAOTXZ010000037.1:0-6578 GCA_034435115.1 Dehalococcoidia bacterium
TGTAAAGGGCTACCAAATATCTCAATACGATGCACCTTTGGCGGTTGGTGGCTGGATTGAGATCGATGTCCAGGGCAAAGAAAAGGTGATTGGGATCAGGAGGATTCACCTTGAGGAGGATACCGCCAAGTTAATTCATCGCACCGACCCCTCCGGGGAGTCCTATAGCATGGTGGATGTCAACCGCTCGGGGGTGCCGCTTATGGAGATTGTAAGTGAGCCAGACATTCGCTCACCTGAGGAGGCACGGCAATACCTCATCAAGCTGCGCTCCATCCTCCAGTTCCTCGGGGTGTGCACCGGAAATATGGAGGAGGGGAGCTTCAGGTGTGATGCCAACATTAGCGTCCGACCTGTCGGCGATACCGCCCTCACCACAAAGGTAGAAGTGAAGAACATGAATAGCTTTAAGGCGGTATATCTCGCTTTGGAATATGAGGCAGAGCGCCAGCGGAGGATTATGGAGGAGGGCGGACGGATCTTTCAGGAAACTAGAGGGTGGGTTGATGAAAAGGGGATAACCGTGGTGCAGCGAAGCAAGGAATATGCCCATGATTACCGCTATTTCCCCGAGCCCGACCTGCCGATGCTCGTACTTGACCGAGCCTGGGTTGACAGCTTACGGGCACGACTCCCTGAACTCCCGGATGCAAGGCGTGATAGATTTATGGAACAGTATGGACTATCCCTCTATGATGCAGGCCTGCTCACCACATCAAAGGCAATGGCAGATTATTTTGAACAATGCCTCAGGCTGGGGCCCAGCGCCCAAGTCAAGAAAAGGGCAAAGAGGGTAGCCAATTGGCTTCTCGGTGAGTTTGCTCGATTGCTCAACGCAGCCAACATCGAGATTCAGGACTCCAAGGTCACACCAGAGCACCTTGTAGAGCTACTTGACCTAGTAGAAGAGGGCGAAATCAGTGGAACCACAGCCAAGGAGGTCTTTGAGGAGATGTTCAATACCGGCAGGCGCGCCCCCGATATCATCGCCGAGCGGGGGCTCCTCCAGATCAGCGAGGCAAGGGAAATAGAGGGTATCATCGAACAGGTGATCGTCGACAATGCTCACGCAGTGGCTGATTTTAGGAGGGGGAAACAGCAAGCCTTAACTTTTCTAGTCGGGCAGGTAATGAGGGCAACTAGAGGTTGCGCCAACCCGAAGCTGGTAAATACCCTCCTCCGCGAGAAGCTCACCACGAAGGAAGGATAAGGGCACAATGATAAGCTATCTCAATATCGCTCAGATAATCGTAGCCATAGGGCTGATCGTTGTTCTCCTCTTCCAAGTGAGGGGGGGTGGACTGGGGGGGATATTCGGGCAGCCCGATTCGGTCTATCGCACCAGGCGCGGCGTTGAGCGAACCCTTTTGCAGCTCACTATTGTCCTGGCAGTGATCTTCATTATTCTATCGATATTGAGTGTCAGAGGGATTTAGACCATGGATGCTTGCATCACCCTGACCACCGACTTCGGGGCCAGGGACGCATATGTCGGCATCATGAAGGGAGTGATACTCAGCATCAATCCTAAAGCGAGTATTATCGATATCTGCCACAACATCAAGCCTCAGAATATTCATGAGGCTGCCTTCGTACTGGGTACTGCTTACCGTTACTTCCCAAAGGGCTCGATCCATCTCACCATCGTCGATCCTGGAGTAGGAAGCGGGCGGAGGGCAGTCATTTTAGTAACACCAAATGCCTTCTTCGTTGCCCCGGATAATGGCGTCTTGAGTTATGTAATAGATGAAGCTTCGGGTCAACCATTTGGGGTAGAGGGTATCCAGCCAAGAAGGCTTGGGGCTGGGCTCCAGGCAATCGTCCTATCCAATCCCCGCTTCTGGCTCCTACCGGTTAGCTCCACATTTCACGGAAGAGACATCTTCGCCCCGGTTGCCGCTCACCTCTCCCTGGGCATACCCCCTAATGAATTCGGCGAGGCTACCGATAGCCTACTTGCCCTCCCCATCCCCAGACCCCGCCTGGAAAAGAATGGAGAAATCGTTGGACATGTGATCCATATCGACCACTTTGGCAATCTGATCACCGATGTGAGAAGGGACGACTTACCCGCGGGGAAGGTCTCCATAAATATTGCCGGTCATCGCATCAATGGCTTAAGCAAGTCATATGCCGATGGGAATAACCTGCTGGCGATAATTGGCAGTAGCGATAGGCTGGAAATATCACTAAGAAACGGTGATGCTGCTGCCATACTCAGGGCAAAGGTTGGCGATCAAGTGAGCATAACCACTCTATGATTAAGGAGGAAAAAGAAAACGGAATGAGTGCTTCTAAGACCTGGTTTATGGAGACAAGGCCACACTTCCTACTGCTCACCCCGGTTTGTGTCTTCACTGGAGCAGTAGCCTCTCTCTACATGGGCTACCCTTTTAACGCCTTACACCTTGTCTTAGCCTTTTTCGGCGCTTTGTTCGCTCATATAAGCGTTAATGTCCTCAACGATTACTTCGATTACAAAAGTGGCATAGATCTCAAGACCAAGAGAACCCCTTTCAGCGGCGGCAGTGGCATCCTGCCTTCGGCTTTACTTGAACCGAGAAAGGTTTATCTCTTCGGGATGGGAAGCTTAGCCCTTGTGGCCCTTATAGGTATCTATTTCCTTTTCGTCTATAGATGGGCAATACTTCCAATAGGACTTTTGGGCATAGCATTAGTTCTTCTATATACACCTTACATTACTAAATTGACCGGCATGACTGAGCTTTTAGGTCCTGGGCTAGGGTTCGCGCTTATGGTGCTTGGTACCTACGTTACACAAACTGGAGCCTATAGTGCCATAGCCATAGTAGTCAGTGGAGTTGCCGGCCTCCTTATCGCCAATCTTCTCTTGCTTAATGAGTTTCCCGATGTCGAAGCCGATAAAACCGTTGGCAGGAGGCACATCCCCATACTCCTGGGGACAGAAAGAGCGGCTAAGATTTATTGCTCAGTATTGGCATTGGCCTATATCTTGATCCTGGGGGCATCTATAGCAGAGGTGCTTCCATTGTTAGCGCTACTGGGCTTGGCAACACTACCACTAGGCATAAAGGCTATAAGAGGCGTGCTAAAGTCTCACACTGATCCCCGCAATCTTATTCCAGCAATGGGCATGAACGTATTCGTTGTGCTTCTAACCCCCCTCTTGATGTCCCTTGGCATCCTCATCAAGACTCTTGCCTTTAGCTAAAATTCCCCTATTTCGGGACATGGTACCAATGAGAGCTACCTAACACTCAATAGAGCTCACTCCACCATCACCGCAGTCCCATAGACCAGAATCTCGGCAGCGCCGGACATAATCATCGAGGTGCCAAACCTGGTGTCCACAATGGCATTGGCGCCTAACTTCTCAGCCTCCTCGACCATCCTTTGTATCGCTTCCTCCCTCGATTCAGCCATCAGCTTGGTATATTCCCTTATCTCGCCGCCGACCACATTGCGCAGCCCAGCCATTATGTCCCTCCCCAGGTGCCTTGCCCTTATGGTGCTCCCCTTGACAAGCCCCAAGGTCTTAACGATCCTCTTACCCTCTATCTCACTTGAGGTAACGATGATCATCGCTCCACCTCCTTGATCTCCTTGGACTCTTTCTTATAGCTTTGATACCTATCCCAGCCCACATACGCCAGGAGCAAGACAAACCCCACAACCGCCAGCCCCGCCAGTATTCGGAACACCAGAGGGATAAGGGGACTTCCGAAAAACCCCCAGCCAAGGTAGAAGACAATCCCGAGTACGCCAACTGCAATCAGTGTAAAAGCCAGTTTTTGCACCATTTCACCTCCTCTGGCTTCCAAATATATGCCCTACTTGAGGGCAAGTCAAGGTTTCAGCCCCTATATCTCCACACCGTACCCTGAGGGGTGTCCTCCAGGATTACGCCCAGCCCTGCCAATTCGGCGCGGATCCAATCCGCAAAGGCCCATTCCTTCAAAGTCCTCAACTTCCTCCTGACCTCAATCAATTGTGAGACGATGAGCCCAGCACCCGTCTGAGGTATCTGCTCGACATCAAACCCGCCGGGCCCGAAGGCCTCCATCGCCATCTCTGGATCGGCACCGCTCAGCCTAGCTTGAACCTCAATCAGTAGTCGGGTGAAAGGACCGGCATCAAGATGAACCTCCCTCCCCCCAAGGGTCAGGCCGAGCACCCCAGCCAGTTCAACAAGTTCTCTCTGCGCCTCTATTATAGATAAGCCTCTCTCACCACCCCTGTTTATCTCTCTAGCCAGGTCAAACAAAACAGCAATAGCCTGTGGGGTATTGAAGTCATCGTCCATAGCCTCGATAAACCGGCTTCGATAGGGTTGAGCATCAATCGCCGCCGCGCCACCACCCCCCCCTCTCTTTGCGGCAAGGCGAAGCCTCTCAACTCCCCTCTCAGCCGCCTGAAGCCCCTCTTCAGTATAGGTAAGTGGGCTACGGTAATGAGAGCTCAGGATAAAAAGCCTCAAGGCATCAGCACTATATTTCTTAAGCGCCTCCTTGACCGTTACCAGGTTCCCCACCGATTTGCTCATCTTCTCCCTGCCCAGTTGCATGAGACCATTGTGGAGCCAGTAGCGGGCGAAAGGGACAACGCCAGTGAAGCATTCAGACTGGGCTATCTCGTTCTCATGGTGAGGAAAGATTAGATCCTGACCCCCGCCATGAATATCAAGTGTCTCACCCAGGTATTTAAGAGACATAGCGCTGCATTCGATATGCCAGCCCGGCCGCCCTGGCCCCCAGGGGCTCTCCCAGCATGGCTCTCCGGGCTTTGCCGCCTTCCAAAGGGCAAAGTCCATCGGATGCTCTTTGGCCTCATCCACCTCAATGCGGGCTCCAGAGACCATTCCCTCAAAGTCACGGTGGCTCAGCTTCCCATAGTCTAGATCGCTCTGGACTCGAAAATAGATGTTGCCCCCTACCTGGTAGGCATGCCCTTTCTCGACAAGCCCCTCAATAATCTCAATGATCTTAGGTATCTCCTCGGTAGCCCTGGGGTAGAGATGAGCTCTCTTCACATTGAGCGCATCCATATCGGAGAAATACCCAGCGATAAATTTCTCAGCAAGCTCCTTAGGAGAAACGCCCAGCCGACTGGCACGCTCAATAATCTTATCATCGATATCGGTGAAGTTCTGCACATGCCTAACCCTATAGCCCCGAAATTCGAGATAACGGCGAATGACATCGAAGACAATATAGCTCATGGCATGCCCGATATGGCACTCATCATAGGGGGTAACGCCGCAGACATACATCCGTACCGGATCGCCCCGGGGTATAAACTCTTCCTTTTGACCTGAGAGGGTATTATAGACTCTCATTTCTTTTTTTAGAACAGAATCTAAAATTCGCTTCCTATTTCCCGAAGTAGAATCATAAGGTCTATAATCTCTTCCTTCTTACAATCACGGATAGCTATCGTAACTGGTCCTTCTTCCTTCACAACATGCTCACGCCTTCCTCTCTCCTTCCCAGTCCTTAAATCACATCTGCGATAAAACTCCTTATCTGAATACAACAATGTTATTGTCTCCCTTTCTAAATCAAACTCAAGTTTATATTCAATGCCCAAACCATCGTGATATCCGTACTTTGAGGTTACGCTTTGGGAAAGTTCTCCCCCAAACCATGTTGCGGCAAAAACTGCCGGCTTAAACCACGAGATATTAACCACCGTAGCGGAGACTATATATCCCTTTTCAAGAAAGCTATCAGTCGACTTTAGAAAAAGCTCCGCCACCTCTACAGCATCTTGGCTTTCCTGCCTTTTGGGGTTGATATACTCATGCCTCAATCGGTTTCGCGCTCGGCCTACCCATCTCTGCAATATGCCTGGAGTAGGCACTCCAAAAGGCTTAAGACCTTCCAACTTTGCCCCTAGATTACGTCCAACAAAGAAAGGCATTAAGTTAAGTAGTTTTAAAAGTTCATCCACGCGACACCTTATAGCTGTATCAGCGTCAGTTAGCGCCCCTGCCCATCCTCTTTCGGAATCATCTTCAAGGTTCCGTTTCGCGTCCAAGAACCATCTCCACGCACCCTTCTGGAAGAGTTCAACTTTTTTCTGCCAACGCAGGTCGCATCTAAACTCGTCCCTCCTCCATGCTTCGGTAGACTCGAAGCCATTCTCGGCTGCAAGCGGTGTCCAATCTTTATAAAAATCCTTTATAGGCTCACCATGGGATCTCCGAAGTCTTTGTAAATCTATAATTTCGTTCAGATGGGGATTTCTCTCAGTAGCCACTTCCACAACCTCCTAAAGTCTCTCCATCAAGGCTACCACCTGGGCGGCAATCCCCTCCCCCCTGCCAACAAAGCCCAGTCCATCCGAGGTGCTTGCCTTTAGTCCAATTTGCTCCCTGCTAATACCGAGGGCCTCCCCAATATTTCGGCGCATCTCATCAATATAGGGCAGAAGCCTTGGCTCTTGAGCGATTACGGTAGCATCTATATTCTCAATCTGCCAGCCAGCCTCATCGATTATCTCTCTCACCCTCTGGAGAAGAACGATGCTCGAGATGCCCTCATATTTCCGGTCTCCTGGCGGGAAGTATGTCCCGATGTCGCCTAAGGCGGCAGCAC
>DAOTXZ010000038.1:0-10161 GCA_034435115.1 Dehalococcoidia bacterium
ATCTCGCTCCCAGGGACCAGCCCCATGTCAAGGAGCCGGCGTCGGATGCTCCCCTCCCCCCCAACCCTAATGATTTTTCCCCTCTCACCCGGCTTTAGCTCGCTCAGGGGTTTGGTCGGCATACATAAGCTCCTTTCAAAGGCTTTCTGAACTCCAACCGATAGCCATTGCCCTCCCAGATGTAATCGAAACGAACCTCCGACATACCCCCGGGGACCATCTTAAACATATCTTCGGAGTGAAAGCTCAATATCTCCTTTGCCAATTGCCTTCCAAATAGTAGGCTTGCCGTGATCCTGCCAAGCTCCTTGCCGATCAGCCTCTCCGTTTCGTCGGCGATAACGATCCTGGTTCCCGGTCTGGCGACCCTGACCATCTCCTCGATTGCCTTTCTCTTTTGGGTGAAGAAATTTATCCCTCCCAGGTGAAACACAACATCAAAGCATTCATCCTTAAACGGCAGCGCCTCGGCATTTCCCAGGAATAATTCAGCCTGGAGTTTCCACTTTTCGAGGTTCCTGGCGCACTGTCGCAGCATTCCTATGGAGGTATCTAGGCCATAGACCTCCACCCCGGGAGCTAACTTTCTCAAATAGGGCAGGTTGCCCCCGGTGCCAATGCCGGTCTCCAGAACCCTGCTATCACTTTTCACCTCCAGCCTCTCTATAACCTCCCTCCGTGCCGCTGCCTCGCCCGAGGGCCAGAAGCGCTTTCGAAAGGAACGGGCTATGAGAAAATCTGAATCGTAGAGATGAGAGAGCCAATTGTATAGCCCTTCGAATCTCCTGTTTGCGCCAACAAGTTCCCGGGTCATGACAAACCTGGGGATGCCCCTTTCAATGGGAAAGTCACGCCCACATTGGGGGCAATAAAGACTCCCCTCCCGGATGACGCCGTTTTCTCTTCGCACCTCCGATAGCGACAAATCACCCTTGCAGACGGGGCAGCACATTAACTGTAGTGAGGCGTATTTCATCTATATCCTCTACACCCTAGGCTCAAAGCTGGCCTTCTACTAATGCTTCTCATTTGCAATAAGCCTCGCAAAAACTTTAGCCTCTATCCTTGCGGCAGCTGGCACAATAGCCAGCAAAGCGAACCTCAACCTCGGTGATCTCAAAGTCGTTCGCCCTGGCCATATCTTCCCTTTTCTGCCGGCAAAGGGGGCAGTCAAACTCTATAATCTTGCCACAGCCGAGGCATACCAGATGATGATGCTCCGCCCTTGCTCTCGCCTCATAGTGGTGATGGGCTTTGTCTAAGTGCCGCTCCTGGACCAATCCAAGCCTCTTGAATAGCTGGAGGGTGCGATAGACGGTGGAAAGGCTGATCCGTGGTTGCCTCTCCTTAGCCCGGCGGTAAAGGTCTCCGGCATCCAGATGCTCCACCTCGTTTATAAGCTCGAGGAGCAGGGCTCGCTGTGAGGTGGCCCTCTGTCCGATCCGCGATAGTGCCTCTCGGTCATTTATCCTGGAAATAGGTTTATCCTTCATGATGCTTTTTGCTAATGAAATTCATTTGCAACTAGATTATAACATCCCTTTTAATGTTTTGGCAAGAGCTTTTTGGGCCAAATAGAACTTGCCCTAAAATTTGCATTATGCTAAACTAACCCTGGAGGTGACAACTGGTGGCTGAAGAGGGGGTGCTGGTATTGCCGCTATTACCCCGAAGGGATACTGTTCTCTTCCCCCATACGGTGGCTCAGCTCCTGGTGATGCGCCAAAGCTCTATTCGTGCCGTCGAGGCGGCGCTCGGGCATGACCGCGCTATTGTTGTCGTCGCCCGCCGGGACCCGCAGGGGACGGAGACGAGCCTTGAGTCCCTCTACTCTATTGGTACCCAGGGCACCGTCGGGCGTATCTTGAGGATGCCCGACGGCACCACGAGCGTCTGGGTGCACGGGGAAAGGCGGGTAAGGGTGAGGGAGGTTATCGAGGATGAGCCGTTCTTTAGGGTTGGCGTGGTTCCCCTTGAGGAGCCCTCAGGGAAACCATTACCCACCGAGGCCCTGATGAGGGCGGTGCTCGCCCTTTTCGAGAAGTGTGTCGAGCTCTCCACAAGTCTACCTGAGGATGCCTATATCGCAGCGATGAACATAGATGAGCCGGGATGGCTTGCCGATTTCATCGCCTCTTCCTTGGATCTTGAGCTATCTAAACGCCAGGATATACTGGAGACCCTCGATCCACATGAGCGACTGCAGCGGGTTAGCATCCTCCTGGCTAAGGAGCTTGATGTGCTTGAGCTCCAGAGCAAGATCCACTCCCAGGTTCAGGGGGAGGTGGACAAGACCCAGCGAGAGTATTTCCTGCGGGAGCAACTGAAGGCGATCCAGAAGGAGCTGGGCGAGATTGACCCCTTGGCGAGAGACGTAAATGAGCTGAGGGAGAGGATTCAGTCAGCGGGGATGCCCGAGGCGGTGATGAAGAAGGCTAGCGAAGAACTGGAGAGGCTCTCCCTGATGCCTCCCGCCGCCCCGGAGGTCGCCGTCATCCGCACCTACCTTGACTGGATTACCGCCCTACCGTGGAGCAAACAGACGGAGGATAACCTCGACATTAAGCAGGCAGCGAGGGTGCTTGAAGAGAACCATTTTGGCTTGTCCCGGGCGAAGGAGCGAATCCTGGAGTATATGTCGGTGCGTAAGCTCGCTGGCTCAAAGTTGAGAAGCCCGATTCTTTGCTTTGTTGGTCCCCCGGGTTCCGGGAAGACGAGCCTGGGCAGGTCGATCGCTCAGGCACTGGGGCGAAAATTTGTCCGCATCAGCCTGGGGGGGATTAGGGATGAGGCCGAGATCAGGGGTCATCGGCGCACCTATGTTGGTGCCCTCCCGGGGCGAATTATCCAGACTATGCGCACTGCGGGAACTGTTAATCCCCTCTTCATGATGGATGAGATCGACAAGGTAGGGATTGATTTCAGGGGTGACCCCTCAGCGGCGCTGCTCGAGGTGCTCGACCCAGAGCAGAACTTTGCTTTTAGCGATCACTACCTAGATGTGCCCTATGATCTATCCAAGGTGCTTTTCATCACTACCGCCAATATCTTGGATCCAGTAATACCGGCACTTCGGGACCGCATGGAGGTTATCGAGCTTCCGGGCTATATCGAGGAGGAGAAGCTCAAGATTGCAGAGCTATTTCTGGTGCCCAAGCAGCTTGCCGAGCACGGGCTCGGTAAAGAGCAACTGCGTTTCACCGAGGGGGCACTCCGTCGCATCATTCGTGAGTATACCCGAGAGGCCGGGGTGAGAAACCTGGAGCGGGAGATTGGCTCCATCTGCCGAAAGGTAGCCAGGCTAGTAGCCGAGGGGGAGAGTGCCCCCCATCTAGTGGCTGCCCAATCTATTGCTAAATACCTCGGTGCACCAAAGTTCTTCTGGGGCACTGCTGAGGAGAAGGACGAGATTGGTGTGGCCACCGGGGTGGCTCGAACCGAGGAGGGCGGTGATGTGATGAGCATAGAGGTAACGCTGATGGAGGGCAAGGGCAACCTGATCCTAACTGGACATCTCGGGGAGGTGATGCGTGAGTCAGCACAGGCGGCTCTCAGCTATGCCAGATCCAATATAGACAGGTGGGTTAAGGGGGGATTAATGGGTGAGCCTCGGCCTATTGATACCACTGATGTTCACATTCATGTCCCAGCAGGGGCCATCCCCAAGGATGGACCATCGGCGGGGATTACTATGGCCACCGCTCTGGTTTCTGCGCTGGCTCGGCGCCCGGTGAGCCGGGAGGTGGCTATGACCGGCGAGATCACCCTGCGCGGTCGAGTGCTCCCGGTGGGTGGGGTCAAAGAGAAGGTTCTCGCTGCCCATAGGGCTGGTATCAAGACTTTTGTTCTGCCCAAGAAGAACCAGAAGGACTTGTGGGATGTCCCCAGGGATGTCAGGCGGGAGCTCCAGTTTGTCTATGTGGAGAGGATGGAGGAGGTGCTAAAAACAGCTCTAGTAGACTCGCCGGAGGCAGGTTGGTGAACTGGCTAGATATCTTCCTTTTAGCTTTTTTGGCGGTGGTGACCTTCATCGGGCTGTGGAGGGGGGTGATTGCTATTGCTTTCCCATTGATCGGGCTGATCATTGGCGTTGTTCTCGCTGGGCAGCTCTGTGATACGGTTGGTGGATGGCTGCCGATCAGTAACCCCGACCATGCCAGATGGGCGGCTTATACGATTATTATTGTTGTTGTCCTTATACTGGCGTTCGTCTTGGCCCGCATCCTGAGGGGATTTATCAGGTTGGTATTCTTGGGCTGGGTCGATCGCCTTGGCGGGGCGATCCTTGGTCTGGCTCTCGGTGCTTTGGTCTGCGCTGCCCTTTTGGCTGTGTGCATAAGGTTCGGTCTGGGTTCAGGGGCGATTGAGGGATCGGGTGTTGCCAAGTTTCTCCTTGACTGGTTCCCCGCGGTGCTTGCTCTACTCCCATCGGAGTTTGATGTGGTGCGCGACTTTTTCAGGTGAGGGCACGTTGGATGAAAAAAGGAGGTGGTGGCTATGCCCAAGATCAATAGCTTCAGCTTTGGCTTGATTGTGGTCGATGGGAAGAAATACCGAAAAGACCTCGTCTTTCTTCCTGACGGAGCTGTAAGGCAGAGAGCCGGTGGCTTCTGGATGTTTGGCGATCACAACATAAAGAAGGAAGAGATTGAGGAGCTCGCCAGGGCGGGGGCGGAGCTGGTAATAGTGGGGATAGGGACAAACTCCAAGGCAAAGGTGTCGGAGGAGATACAGAATTATGCCAGGGAGCTTAACCTTAAGCTCTTTGTTCTCCCCACCCGGGAGGCGGTGGAAAAGTTAAACGAGCTTGCTCACCAGGGCAAGAAGGTGGGCGCAATCATCCATATAACCTGCTAGAGGAGCGTTACTCGGAGATAGCCCGTGAGCAGTTTCTGTCCTGCTGTAGTTCTCAAAGCGACCAGCCGCCCCGACACGCCGAAGGGCTCTATTGGGTGGAGGAGCTTGTGGCCTGCCCGAGGAGGTGAGAGGGAGCCTTGAGGTGAGTTCAGGCGATGTCGAAGTTAGCCTGTGGGCAGGCTGGTGAGCCTCAGGGTGAAAGCCTTAAAACCTCGGTAGATCGCAACCGGGAAGCGACGCTGTGGCTGAAAACCAAAGATCTCCCTATTGGCCCTGGGTTCCTGAGTGGCTCATCGGTGATATATGGCATCATCCCTATGCCTATAAGACCTTCTCTAAATACATCCCTTACGGGTCACGGGTGCTGGAGATCGGCTTTGGAAGCGGGCGCATCTTAACTCGAATTGCCAAAGAGCTGAATTGCCAGTGTGTAGGTGTCGATATTGATGAAGGGGCGTTTAAAGCCCTTTCATTTTTCTCCGCGTACCATGGGGTAGAGATAGCGGCGGTGAAGGGTTCGGGGTTCCTTCTCCCTTTTAGGGACAATACATTTGATGTGGTCTATTCTGAAGGTGTCATCGAGCACTTCTCAAGCGAAGAATCTGAGCAGATGCTCAAAGAGCATGTTCGGGTATGTCGGGAGGGGGGCTTGGTAATTGTGTCGGTGCCCAATAAATTGGCGGTATTCCACTCCCTGACCAAGGTGTTGCTAGGGGAAAGATTTCTGTTTTACCCAGAGCGGAGTTTATCTCGCTTCGAGCTATCTGATTTGCTATCTCACTCTGGGCTCACCGCCCTTAAGTGGGATGGCTTTGCTTTTGGTTGCCAGTTCTGGAGCTTTAAGGCATTTGTGCTCGACCCGCTGTTGCCACCAAGCTTCAGAGAGATCGGGGCAAGGCTTCTAGCTCAGCTCACCAAAACAAAGGTATATCATTTTGAAAATTCGTGGCTGAACTCTCTATTTGGCTTTCAGACCTTGGTGGCGGGGAGAAAAAACAGGGTTTAATTCATATGGGGGGCGAGATAGGCGAAGCCTATCTCGCCCCCTCCCCTACGCCTTGGATAGGCTAATAGGTGCCCGGAACTGGCTCTTCCCCGGGGTGCAGACGGCGCCACTTCGCGAGTAGCTGTTCCTTTGTCTCCACATGGCCGGGATCGGGTATAATGCAGTTGTCAATGGGACATACCTCGACGCACCGCGGCGAGGGGTAATTGCCCACACATTCGGTGCATTTATCCGGGTCAATAATATAAATGGTTTCCCCCTCGCTGATGGCGTTGTTTTTATCACATTCTGATTCACAGGCGCCGCAACTTATGCATTCCTCGGTAATCTTGTAAGCCAACTTGCCTACCTCCTCGCGGTTTTTTCTAGGTTTAGTTATTACTTTGGGCTTATCACCTCCTCTGACCTAGCTCACCCTCCTTGCTGTCTTTATGAGCCACCTCTCCCCTATAGTGTTTCTAGTATCGCATCTTTTTGTCACAATGTCAATGAGGTAGCCGCAAGGGATTACCGTATCTTAACCTGTGGGGCATAGTTGATTCCGGTATGGTCTTTACTTGCCAGTTGCTTTTAGGGGATGGTTTCCAAGGGGCCCTAAGGCCCCTTGGAAACCATCCCCGAGCGAATCTCCCCCTCATCAAGCCCCGGGAAGGTAGGCAGTGCCACCGATAACGTAGTTATCAGCCTCAAGCTCGGCGATCTCTTCGTCAGACATCTTCAAGAGTTGCTTGAAGACGTAATCGTTGTGCTCGCCGAGTTTGCATGGAGGAGTGCGGACACTGAGCGGCGTCCGTGACATCTTGAAGAGCACCCCAGGGAAAAGGTGAACCCCTGTGGGCTTGTGGTCGACCACCTCGTAGAAGCCGCGATATGCCAGTTGCGGGTCCTTTATCGCCTCATCATGGTCGATGACCGGACCGGCAGGAACCCCCGCCCTTTGCAGGATGAACATCACCTCATAGTGGTCATGATGGCTGCACCACTCCGCAATGTGCTTATCGAGCTCATCGTGGTTCTGGTAGCGGCTGATGACATCGGCGAACTTCTCGTTCTTTGTCCACTCCGGGTTTCCAATGGCGTTCGAGAACGCCTGCCACTCCTCATCGTTGCTGATGGTGATCACCGCCCAGCGGTCCTCGCCGCGGCAGCGGTAGCACCCCTGAACCGCCCCGTGGAAGTCGCGGTTCCCGATCGTTCTCCAGATGCGCCTGTTCATCTGGTAGTCAAGGATGGGATCAGGGAAGTGAGCCACCGCAGTCTCGGCTCCGGCGATATCGATATACTGCCCCTTTCCGGTCCGCTCACGGTGATATAGGGCGAGGATGATCGCCAGTGCAGCGGTCCCCCCACCAGAAGCGTCCATGTGAAACACATTGGTATTGTGCAGGGGGTGCTCCTCATCGGGGTAGCCCCTTATCCAGGTATGGCCAGTGGTGGCCTCAACATTGACACCATAGCCCAGCCAGTACTTGTGGGGACCACTCATCCCCCAGCCCGGCATGTTGACATAGACTATCCTCGGGTTCCACTGGCTCAGCACATCATAGGTTATACCTATCGATTCGGTGAACCGGGCAGTATTATTCTCGATAAACACATCCGAGATCCCAACCAGCTTCTTGAATACCTCAAGCCCCTTGGGGCGGGTGAGATCGATGCAGCAGCTAAGCTTGTTGCGAAGCTGTCGTCCGCCCATGGCATCGCGGTTCCAGGGCTCATCCTTGCCATCCCTCTCGTAGTAATCCCTGCCCATAGGGATCTGATATAGTATAGGCGGTGGAAAGGCCATGATGCCCCTGGTTGCATTCTGAAAGTGGTGCACCGTCTCCACCCTGATCACCTCCGCCCCCAGGTCGGCGAGGAGCATCGTGGCAAAGGGGCCGGCCCAGACCACGGTGAGATCGACTACTCTTATTCCTTCAAGTGGTAGCTTTGCCATCTCTGATACCTCCTTTCCTAGCCTTATCTAGATTACACCAGCCTCTCTTAGCCGCACCAGGTCCTCCCTGGTGTAGCCGAGCTGGTCGCAGTAGACCTCAACGTTGTGCTCGCCCAGCATCGGTGCCCGTCTCCTCAGTTGATAAGGGGTCTCGGACATCCTGGCCACAGGGCCGACATACTTCCATTTCCCCGCCACCGGGTGGTCAACCTCAACCCAGAGCCCCCTCTCGTTGTAGTGGGGGTCGTTCAAGAGGTCCTCGGAGGTGCACACCGGTGTGATGGGGACTCTCTTCGCCTGCCCCTCGTAGGAGGCCTGGTACTTGCCGCGTTCGGCAAGCCACTCCATGAAGATAGCGTCAAGCTCTCCCTTTCGCGTCATATCAAAAACGTTGGGGAACCTCTGCGGCAGGTCCGGCATCCCCAGCAGGTCGGCGAGCCTGCCCAACCACTGCACGGTCATAAGACACCAAATAAACCCGTCCTTACAGGGATAGCCCCCTCCGGGGAGGATGCTTATCCCGCCGACCCTGGGGTCCTCCCTGAGATAGCGCTCACCGGTATACAGGTATGTGAGGACGGTCATGCTCCGCCAGTCGATGGTTCCCGCCTGGGTCTCCATCATCGAGATATCCAGATACTGACCAAAGCCCTGCCTCTGGCGGGTGAAGAGGGCGGCTAGTGTGGCGACGGCGGCGATAAGCCCCGCCTGGTGCTGGAGGCAGTAGGCACCCCGCTTGAGGGGCTCGCGATCGGGCAGCCCGTGTTGCGCCATATCAGCCCCCATGGCATTGAGAACTAGCTCGGTCATCTTGAAGTCGCGGTAGGGGCCGGTCTGCCCGAAGTTGGAGATGGAGGTCATGATGAGCCTTGGGTTTATCTTCTCAAGCTCCTGGTAGCTGAACCCAAGCCTCTCCATGACACCGGGGCTGAAGCTCTCAACAAGTATATCAGCTTCGCCGACCAGCCTTTTGAATATCTTCTTTCCCGTGGCGCATTTGAGGTTGAGGGTGATCCCCCTTTTATTATGGTTGAGATAGAGGAAGAAGCCGCTCTTCTCGGGATGGGGCTCATCGTTGGGGAAAGGCCCCATCCTCCTTGCCGGGTCCCCCTCGCCTGGCTTTTCGACCTTGAGGACATCGGCGCCAAAGTCAGCCAGGTATTTGGTGCACATGGGACCGGCGATGTACCAGGTGAGATCCAATACTTTAACACCGGATAAGGCTTGCTCTGGCATATTCTCCTCCTTTTTGAGATTTGATGAGTTGTAAATTGGACTTATCCCTTGGTGCTCATCCCCTTTCTTGCTCGATTGCTTCGGGATGGTTTCCAAGGGGCTTTGGCCCCTTGGAAACCATCCCACATCTATATCTCATCAGCCAGCCAGTCAGGGCGCGGGCCTGCCCAGGGATACTCCTTGACGCCGATCACCTGCTGCTCCTTTAGCCTAGCTATCTCATCGTCAGCCATCCCGATAACCTGCTTGAAGACATAGTCATCATCCTCACCGAGCATGCAGGGTGGATGGGTAACCCTCAAGGGCGTCTCCGAGAACTTCCAGGGGAAACCGGGGTAGCGGTATGTCCCCGTGTCGGCCTGGGAGATTGTCTGGAAGAATCCCCTGGCGTTTAGCTGGGGACACATATGCCCATCCCTCCAGTCCTGAACCACACCAGCGGGGACGCCGTGCTCCTGCAATACATACATAAGCTCAAAGTTGTCGCGCTGGCGGGTGAATTCCTCAATGCGCCTGTCAAGCTCATCGTGGTTCCTGTAGCGGCTCAAGTGGTCGGCAAATTTCTCGTCCTTTGTCCACTCCGGGTTCCCCAATGCCTTGCAGAAGCCCTCCCACTCCTCATCGTTGTTGATGGTGATATTGATCCACCTCTCCCCCCCAAAGCGGGCAGTATCAAGAGTGGGCTCAGGGCCGCGGCATCGGTAGCACCCCTGGATAGCCGTCGGGTGGCGATTCCCGATGGTCCTCTGGTTCCTGCCGTTCCAGGCGGCGTCCATATAAATCTCGCCAAGGTGGGGGATGACGCTCTCGATCTGCGCGAAGTCTACCCAGAGCCCCTTGCCGGTGCGCTTTCGATAGAAGAGCCCCATGATTGCCATAAATGCCCCCATCACCCCACCGGAGGAGTCCATATGGAAGCGATAGGTATTATGCGTCGGATGCTCCTCATCGGCATAGCCCCTGATCCAATCGTGACCAGCCACTGCCTCATGCATCGCACCCCAGCCGACATAGCCCTTATAGGGGCCGCTCCTGCCGTAGGCGGGCATGTTGATGCAGATGAGCCGTGGGTTCCTCTCCATCATGACCTCATCCCCCAGCCCCAGGCCTGCCTCTTATACAC
>DAOTXZ010000039.1:0-3020 GCA_034435115.1 Dehalococcoidia bacterium
GTTCTGGAATCCACTTGAGAGGTGACAGCGAAGCTGATCCTTGTCGGGAAATTTGCCTTTATCAGTCCGGTGACCACATCCACCGAGGGGCGCTGGGTGGCAACAATGAGGTGGATGCCGGTAGCGCGGGCAAGCTGAGCCAGTCTACAGATGGAGCGCTCCACTTCATCCAATGCCCATGCCATGAGGTCAGCGAGCTCGTCGATAATGAGTATAAGGTTGGGCAGAGGCTGATCCGCCTTCGGGCTCCTATTATAAGCTTCGATATTGCGCGCCCCCACCGAGGCCAATTTCTGGTAGCGATTGTCCATCTCCTGGTTTAGCCATTTCAGTGCCTGAACCGCTTTATTGTTATCAACTATGACCGGGGAGATCAAATGGGGCACCCGATTGAAACATACAAGCTCCACTCGCTTGGGATCGATCAGGAGAAGCTGCAACTCGTCGGGGGTATTATGCAGAAGAAGGCAGGAGATGATCGAGTTTATGCAAACCGACTTTCCACTTCCAGTCGCCCCGGCAATGAGCAGGTGGGGCATCCGAGCCAGATCGGCAACAATCGGCTCACCACCGGCGCCCTTTCCCAAGGCAATCGCGAGCTTTGTTTTGGCCACGAGTTTCTTGAATGCAGGGCTATCGACGACACTGCGCAGGGTGACCACCCCTGTGCTTATATTGGGAACCTCGATTCCTACCACAGACTTCCCGGGGACCGGGGCCTCTATCCTGATGCTGGGGACGGCTAGGGTCAGCGCCAGATCATTGGCCAAAGAAGTGATACGCTCTATCTTAACCCTTGTCCTCGATACCTCCTCGAGATGCACCCTGAGATTGCCGTTCTTATCCCTTTCCTTTGTCTCTTTATACTTGCGATCCCACCCCGGCTCTACGCCAAACTGGGTGATAGTTGGGCCCGGGTTTATCTGCACTACCTTGGCCTCCACTCCATAGCTAGCCAGGGCTTCTTCGATGAGCCTTGCCCTCTTCTCGTTATCAGCTTGCGCAAACTCAAAGGCTGGGCCTTTGTGTAGTAGCTCAATTGATGGTAGCTGCCACCGTCCGGCAGTCTCGGGTTGGGCAGGGGCAGTCACTTTTTTAGTAGCTATAGGTGCAGCTGTTGCTGGCTTTGGCCTCTCACTTGGAGCCTTGACTGCGGGGCGGTGTCCTGCAGTCAAGGCCCTGATCGCTTTCAGTAGCCGGCTGTGGACAGGGTAATGGCGATAAAGCTCTTTGAACCAGGTGACGCTATTTTTAGCAAGGCGCCAGCCAGCTTGTGGGGTTATCAAGGCCGCCCCTGCCATAATTAAGATGATGAGGCGGAAGGAACCACCAACTACAGAGGCCCCGATGATCGTCTTACCAAGACTACCACCCAGGTCAAAAAAGGCGAGCAGCCCAAAAAGGGCAATGGAGAGGACAAAGGCACCCAGCCAGCCGTTCCACCGCCGAATGAAGAGAGGTGCTTTCCTCTGCCTTATAACCCACGCTATTGCCAAAAGCCATGCTGCTATTATAGTTAGACCGAAGCCGAAAACCCTGACTAGGCTACCCCACTGATTGCTGATGAAGGAGATGATGACCGGAGATTGCCAGAATAGTATCACCAGGACGAGGGTCAGCAGGAGTAGCCAACGAACGGGGCGCCAGAGTAGAACTCTCAAAAATCGCCTGGTCTGGGTGCCCTTTTTCTCCGATTTCTTACTGCGTTTAGCCCTAGCCATTTTGCTTCCTAGAACATGCTTAGTTGCTCTGGTTTTTTCTCCTCATCGGCGATCCTCTCCGCCTGGGCGAGGAGGGATGGAATCTTGAGCATATCTTCTTCAATGGTCTTCTTTAGGCTCTGTTGGTGGAGGGCGGCGGCGGGGTGATACATTGCGTAGTAGATGATCCCCCCCCTCTTTCTAGCTGTGCCGTGGAGCTTGCCAATGGTCTCCGCGGGGAAGAATTTGGACATCGAGTAGCGCCCCAGAGTGACAATCATCTTAGGATTAATGAGTTCAATCTGGCGGTCGAGCCACTTCTGGCACGCCTTTATCTCCCCAGGTAGAGGGTCACGATTTGCCGGGGGCCTGCATTTTATCACGTTGCAGATATATACATCCTTTCGTCTCAGGCCGATCGAGGCGAGCAATTGATCCAAGAATTTCCCTGCCGGCCCAACAAAGGGGCGCCCCTGCTGATCCTCATGCCATCCAGGAGCCTCCCCTATGAAAACGATAGCCGCATTCTCCGCTCCCTCACCGGGTACAACCCTGGTGCGGTGTCTTGCCAGCTCACAGTCCTCACAACGGGCGATCTGGTCGTAAAGCTCTTTAAGAGTCACCCCCTTCTCCATGCTGTTGTGTTTGCCTATTTGCCCAATACCATTCTCATGCCCACAAACAAGAGCAGGACACCAAAGATTCGCCCCAGCAAGAGTTGGTCAATATAGCCCGCTAGCCACCCCCCCAGTAGAGCGAAAATAACGGCGCTCGGTATCATCCATAGTGCCCAGTTTAGCTTCACCACGCCCTGGTGGTAATGGGTTATCGCCCCCGCCGTCGCCACCAGGGCTACTGCGGTTAACGACACACCCTGAGCCAGGTGCTGGTCAGCCCCTAGCAGGATCACCATGGTGGGGACAAACACTATTCCACCCCCGATCCCAAACATCCCCACTAGTAACCCTGTCACTAATCCAAGGGCTAGCGTAATCAAGATACTACTCATATCTATACCCATCCAATCAGCATACGCACCGCAGCCAAAAGCAATAAAATGCCAAATCCCTGACTGAGCCTCTTGGTTGGCACCCTCATCATTAGCCTTGCCCCTATTATAGCGCCTATGGTGCCCCCCAGCGCCAGTCCTACAGCAGGCGCCCAGACTATATCGCCTCGAAGGATATATGGAATAGCGCCTGATAGGGCAAGAGGGACAATGACCACGAGCGAGGTCCCATGCGCCTCCTGCTGGCTTAATGCTAAGAGGGCGATCGTGAGGGGGACTAAAACAATCCCACCCCCTATCCCCAATAGCCC
>DAOTXZ010000040.1:0-34502 GCA_034435115.1 Dehalococcoidia bacterium
TCCTTCCACTATCCAGGGGTTAAGGTGTTTTAGCCAGTGGGCCATTAGCTCAGCTGGTTAGAGCGCAGTCCTGATAAGACTGAGGTCTCTGGTTCGAGTCCAGAATGGCCCACCAGTAGTGCTTTGCCAATGTTGCCACCGCGCCTATCCCCCATGGCAACCCCACCACGCCCCCGCACGGGGGGCGACGATATGTATTCTGTCACTACCCACTAGGCTATTAGAGCAGCCCCCTTTTCAGTGATTCGGTACTTACTGCCATCCTGTTCAGCCACACCAGCCTGAACCAGTTCGCGTAACCCGCTCCTGACTCGGAATAGCGGCAAGCCGGTTTCTCGGGCAATATCTTCGGGCGTCTTTAAATTTGATTTGAGAGCACGCAACATCTTCGTCCCGGATTCGGTCGGTTTGCCATCAGGGCTAATACATGCCATATTGCCCTCCTTACTTAATCTCCTTCTTACAGAGATACCAGTCAATGCACTCGTACCCCTGCTTAAGTCTCTCCTCAGCCCCCTCCTGGGTGTTGGGTGGTGGTACTACTACCTTATCACCCGGCTTCCAGTTGGCCGGAGTGGCTACCTGATATTTATCGGTAGTCTGCAGACAGTCTATAATTCTCAATATTTCCTGCATGTTCCTGCCGGTAGTCAACGGATAATATAGTACGGTGCGGATAATCTGATTGGGGTCGATAATGAAAACACACCTTACTGTTTCCGTCTTGCTCTGTCCGGGATGAATCATACCGTAAGCCGTGGCTACCTCTTTGTTCAGGTCAGCGATAATGGGGAAGGGTATTTTTACCCCGGTTTTCTCCTCTACGTTGCGTACCCAGGCGATATGGGAACTAATACTATCCACACTCAAGCCTAGTAACTCAACCCCTCTCTTCTTGAGTTCAGGGTAGATTTCAGCAAAGGCTATAAACTCGGTAGTGCAGACCGGGGTAAAGTCAGCCGGATGGGAGAAGAGGATAAGCCAAGTGCCTTTAAAGTCCTCAAGTTTCAGTACCCCGTGAGTAGTTGGGGCCTCAAACGCTGGCGCCGGTTCGCCAATTCTGGGGATACTAATTACTTTTTCTTTTGTTTCTTCCATTTCAGTTCCTCCTTGCTAATTTGTTGTTTCGAGCCCATAAGTATCATGATCGACATACGGTCTGCAGCAATGGTTTTTCTAACCTATTTTCTCTATGGGTTTGCCCCAGCATACGAGTGTACCGCCTCCGGCTCTGGGTCAGGGTGACTTCGTCCCCGCAGATATTGCACCTGTACTTCTCGCCTGCCTTTTTAACTGCCATGCACGCCCTCCTTTGAGTTACTCTTTCTGACAATCGTGACATAGCCCCCGGAATTCAAGCTGATGATTGAATATCTTGAACCCAGTTTGGTTAGAAACCTGGAGGTCCAGTTCTTTCTCCACCGGCACATTCACATCAAATACCTTGCCGCATTTTCCACACCGGAAGTGGTAATGACTCTCCTGCTTCGCTTCAAATCTGCTGACGGTGCCGTTAAGGTTCAGCTCTGTAATCAGCCCCATTTCCTGCAATACCTTAAGGTTACGGTAAACCGTTCCCTTGCTAATGTTGGGTATCTCTTTTCTGACCTCATCATATATCTGGTCGGCACTTGGGTGTGAAGACGTCCCTCTCAGAAACCTCAGAATTGCCTCTCTCTGTTTTGTATCTCTTTTCATTTTGTAATCACAGTTTAACAAGTAATAAATCCTAATGCTGAAATACTAACATCATCTACTTAAGGCGTCAATAGATGGGCAATCAATATTTTGTTCCAGTTTGGGATTGCCTTGAATATGAAAAGACTGCCGATGCCTCCGGCTGCAAGACTGGCAATGATACCGACGCAAGCTTGATGATACTATTCAAATCCATACAGAGGCTGGAAAATTGCCAGGTGGTTCTTAACCGATGGTAACCATAGCCTTTTGAGAGCGCTTGAGGAGATATAGCCGGATGTGCCCAGGCAGCGGCGCATCGTCCACCGCATCCGCAATGTTCTGGCCAAGGTACCGAAGAGAAGCCAGGATGAAGTGAAGAAGGCCCTGAGTCGCATTTTCCACGCTGCCTGTCTTGAGGATGCCACAGAGGGGGCAAAGGGTTTTCTTACTCGTTATAGCCGGGAGCTTCCCACTGCCACCGAGACCTTGGTCAAGCATCTTGAAGAATGCCTCACCTTCTACCGGTTTCCCGAGCGCCACTGGAAACATATCCGCACCAGCAATGTTATTGAGAGGCCTTTTAAGGAAGTCAAGAGGCGGACCAATGTGGTGGGGCGCTTCCCCGGTGAAATCTCAGCCTTGATAGTGGTGTTTGGTGTCCTTGAGGAAGAGAGGCTGAGAAGTGGCAGAAGGTCAGGATAAGAGCTGATGACATAGTCTGGATAGAGGAGGCAGCAAGTCGCTGGAACAGGAGCCAATAGGGATAGGATATGGCTAGATCAAATTTCCACCAGTTATGGGACGCAGCCAGGCCAACATAGGCTGCCACCTTTTGTAGCTTGCAGCGCTATTCTTGGGGCAAACCAGGCAGTTCTCTAGATGATCGGAGAGAAGTAGTTCAACAATGCGCTGGCGAACCTGGTTGACATGGCTTGTATCAGTATAGACCACCATTCCTATAGCCACGTGGGTGGTGCAAGGGGCAGGCAAACCCTCGACATTTGGTTGCGGAAATGCTGTAGTGTGAACATGACTATATTCAGGGCAGCTTTACCAACGGGACACTCTGAGGCCAACCTCATGGTATCACTAAGCTCAAAGAGCAGGTTGATCATCTCGGGCTTGCCTTTGCCCGTGGCGATGTCACACAAGATGTGCACTGCCTGGGCTATTCCCAAACGGCGGGAGGGGCATTTAGTGCAAGACCTGTCTTGGGCTGGAAAAGTCAGGGAGAAACAGGCGAGATCAACGGCAAAGCCCGCGGTCTGTAATTTAGCGATAAGGCGCTCAGGAACAAGCTCGGGAAGCACCACACTGATGCCTCACAGCCGCCAGCATCATAGCGAGCAACAGTCTCAAGGTAGGCAGGAACTTGTCCCCAAGGGCCTGATGAGCTACCAGTGCCTTACATACCCCAGCGGGGCATCTCTTATCAATAATATGAGCTTCATGCTCCTCGCGGAAGTGGCGCACTGTGGTCAGGACCGGATTAGGGGCTGTTTGCCCCAAACAACATAGGGAAGCGGAGGCAACCACCTCACCCGATTCTGCTAGGAGGTCATATCCTCCATCGTTCCTTTACCTTGGCTGATTCTGGTTAAAATCTCTCGCATCTTCGGGATCCCGGCTCGGCAGGGAACACACTTACCGAGGCTTCATCTTCGGTAAAGCTGAGGAAGAATTTGGCTATATCCACCATGCAGCTATCTTCATCCATCACAACGAGCTCGCCAGAGCCCATAATGGCCCCCAGTAAGGAAATGGTAGAATCGCGCAAAGCGCCTGTTCAGGAAGGGAAGACTGAGCGTGGTTGCTCTCAACTGATGGGACGGCGGATTTAGGTTTGGCTCAGGGGGCAAACCATGAGGTCTAAGCCCTGGTTTTCCATCCATGGTCGGGGTGGGCGGATTCGAACCGCCGACCTCATGGTCCCAAACCATGCGCGCTATCCACACTGCGCTACACCCCGCTCTCCCAATATAAATAAACCATCCTCGAAAGGTCAAGGAGAAACTAATCGGAGGTCGCCTCACACCTCCGCACCAGCCTCTCCCAGTCTCGATCCACAACCTGCTGGATAGTATCAGCCAGGTGTCTATTCTCTGGTCTCAGAAGGTGGCTGAACCTCCCCTGAGACTGGAACCACTCAACAACAGGCTTCTTTGGGGAGGGTCTAAAGTTGAGCTTCCATCGTCCATCGATAACCTCATAAAGAGGCCAGACACAGGTCTGGGCAGCTAGCCTTGATATGGCGATGGTATCCTCCGGCTCATACCTCCATCCCCTTGGACAGGGGGCAAGAACATTAATAAAGGAAGGGCCGTCGACCGCGATCGCCTTCTGAACCTTAGTCATTAGGTCTCGCCAGGCATGTGGGGCTGCCTGGGCGGCGTAAGGAATATCGTGAGCCGCGATTATGGCAGTGATGTCCTTTCGATTCTCCCTCTTTCCCGGGATAACATCACCCACCGGTGTGGTGGTGGTCCATGCCCCCATCGGGGTGGCTCCGCTGCGCTGGATACCGGTATTCATGTATGCCTCATTGTTAAGGCACACATAAAGGAGCCGGTGGCCCCGCTCGATAACCCCGCTTAGCCACTGAAGCCCGATGTCATAGGTGGCACCATCACCAGCGAAGGCGACAAACTTGATCCCCCTATCTTTGATCTTCCCCTTCTTTACCAGAACCCGATAGGCAGTTTCAACGCCTCCCAGGGTGGTAGCCACATTCTCAAACGCATTGTGAATCCAAGGCACACGCCACGAAGTAAATGGATAAGGGGAGGTTACAATCTCCAGGCATCCCGTAGAATTAGCCAGCACCACAGGGCTATCTATAGCGTGTAACACCAGGCGGACAATGATCGTCTCGGCACACCCAAGACATGCCCGGTGGCCCGGTGCCAGTTTTTCCTCTTGATTACAAATCTCGGTCAAGCTTATCGCCATCGATCCCTCCTAGAAGTCCCTAAGTCCAAGGTACCTGAAAACGGGTCCTGTGGCGCCAGTCTCCAAAATCTTCAGCAGGTCACGGTAAACCTGACAAAACTCCTCGGGAACTGTATCCCTTCCCCCAACCCCATATATGTAATTCACCACCTTTATCGGCAAGCCCCTCTGATGTAAAGCGGAGCAAACCTCAGCACAAACTGGACTCACCTCTCCGCCAAAGCAGGTAGAGCGCTCCATCACTGCCACCGCTTTTCGACCATCGAGAGCATCGGCTATCGCCTGTGCCGGGAAAGGGCGAAAGCATCGAAGTTTCAGTAACCCAGCACTAACCCCATCGGCACGCATTCGATCGGCAGCAACCCTGGCTGCGCCAGTTGCCGACCCGATAATCACAATAGCTATATCAGCATCATCAAGTTTATAAGGCTCGACCAAGCCATAGTATCGACCGGTGAGCCTTCCAAACTCCTGCCCAATCTCCGGGATAACCCTCAGGGCGTTATTCATCGCTTCCCACTGCTGGCGTTTGTGCTCAAAGAAGTAATCCCAGTGATCATAAGCGCCGAAGGTGGTGGGGTGATCTATATCTAGCAGGGAATGGGAAGGGGTATATTCACCGACAAACTGCCTCACCACCTCATCGGGCAGGATTTCAACCCTCCCCAGGGTATGGCCGAGGACAAAGCCAGCCAGCCCATGCATCACCGGGAGCACAACATCCGGATGCTCGGCGATTCTAACCGCCTGAAGGGCATTGTCATAAACCTCCTGGTGGTTTTCCGCATATATCTGGATCCAGCCAGCATCCCGGGCCCCCATCATGTCAGTCTGGTCGGTAAGGATGTTCAGGGGCGCCGAAAGGGAGCGATTGACCACTGCCATCACGATAGGGCAGCGAAGCCCTGAGGCGCACCACAGCACCTCCCACATGAGGGCTAGACCCGCGCCACAGGTCGCGGTCATAGCCCTGGCCCCGGCGCAAGAGGCACCGATGCAGGCGCTCATTGCAGCATGCTCACTCTCTATGGCGATGAATTCGGTATCGACGAGCCCATCGGCAACAAACTCGCTAAATGCGTGGACGATCTCCGTCTGCGGCGTTATCGGGTAGGCGGCAACAACATCAGGATTTATCTGACGCATCGCCTCAGCAACCACCAAATCACCCTCAAGTGCCCTAACCTCGCCCTTTACATATGTCTCGCTCATCTTACCGCCTCCACCCTGACTTTACTTTCATCGACCATTCTGATGCACTCTCTTGGGCATTCCTTGGCACAGATGCCACAGCCCTTGCAATGCTTCAGATCGACCCCTACCACTCTGCTATTCTCGACCTGTATAGCCCCGTCAGGGCAATGAATCCAGCAAACTAGACAGCTATTACACCTTTCCTCATCGCGAATAGGTCGAGAGGATCGCCACACCCCTGTCTCATATGCCACTGAGCACCCAGGTTCAGTCACCAATCCACCCGGTGTTATGTCTCTCCATCCCTTTATCTTCATTCTCTCTCCCTTGAAATGAGTCGCTGCCGAAGGGGCGTGATAGCCCCTCCTAAAGTCATTGGACACGGGCTGAAAGAAAATCCTGAACTGTGAGGCCTTCAAAGCAAACACCATCGGTTTCTGAAGGGATTTTGCCTGTAGGGCAAAGGCCAAAACATTCTCTACAACTGGCACATACTGTGGAGGCTATCTCTGGGAAGAACACAACCTTGCGCTCCGTACCCCTCCCTACGAATCCAATAGCATTTGCCTTCTTAACCTCGGCACAATAACGCACACATAGGCCGCAAAGGATGCACATAGTTCTTTCTGCTTCAAACCTGGGTTTCTCTACTCCATATTGGTACGCAAGGTCTTCTATCACCTTCGCCGGGGCAGAAGCAAGCATTAGCTCAAGGAGCATCTTGCGGATCTTAACGACCTGGGGTGACTCTGTCCTTACCACTAGTCCGTCTTCCACGACATAAACGCAAGCGGTTACGAGCCTGGTTCTCTTATTTCTCGATATTTCTACAGTGCACAGCCGGCAGGCACCATAGGGGACAAGCTCCTCATGGTAGCAAAGCGTCGGTATATAGATCCCAGCGTCTCTAGCTGCTTTAAGGATAGTCATCCCCTCTTTCGTCTTAACCTCTACACCATTAATATTTAGCCTGACCTCTCTCATTTTAGTGCTCCCTTCTTGCGCACCACCTTTGTCCCTAGGGGAGGTGCCGTCGGAACTGGCTCACCGGACACCTTTACCACAGCACCGAAGCGTGGCGGACAGACCTCCATGCAGGTCCCACATTTAGTGCACTTACCTTGGTCGATAACATGAACCAGGTTCTTACCACCCTGAATTGCCCCCACTGGGCATTCTCTGAGACAGATGAGGCAGGCCTGACACTTCTCAGGCAGAATGTAGTAGGTGATGAGCGCTTTGCAAACCCCAGCAGGGCAACGCTTCTGCTCGATATGAGCTTCATATTCATCCCTGAAGTATCTGATGGTGCTTAGCACCGGATTTGGAGCCGTTGTCCCCAGAGCACACAGGGAGGCCTCGCGGACCACCTCGCTTAGCTCCTCCAGAAGCCTGATATCTCCCGTCCTGCCTTCCCCGTTGCAAATCCTATTCAGCACCTTAAGCATTTGCCTTATTCCTTCACGGCAGGGAACGCACTTGCCACAGGATTCCTCGGTAAGAAAGTTGAGAAAGTATCTTGCTATATCCACCATGCAGCTATCTTCATCCATGACGATCATGCCGCCTGATCCCATCATAGAGCCCACTTTTGTAAGCTCATCGAAATCTATTGGAAGGTCGAGCAACCCCTCTGGGATAACACCCCCCGAGGGACCACCGGTCTGGACACCCTTAAATTTCTTCCCCTTACGAATGCCACCGCCGATGTTAAAGATGACCTCTCTGAGTGTCAACCCCATAGGCACTTCCACCAATCCGGTATTGTTTACCTTGCCCACTAGGGAGAAAATCATTGTCCCCTTACTTCTCTCTGTTCCGATATTGGTAAACCACTCAGCTCCCCTATTGATTATTAGGGGAACAGTAGCCCAGGTTTTCACATTGTTTAGATTACTTGGCCTCTCCCAAATACCACTTACCGCAGTACGAATATACTTTGGCCTGGGCTCGCCTACCCTTCCCTCTATGGCTGTCATCAGGGCGCTGGACTCACCAGATACGAAGGCACCAGCACCACGGTGCACCTTAACATCAAAGTCGAAGCCAGAGCCAATAATGTTTGATCCCAGAAAACCATATTCCCGTGCCTGCTCTAGGGCGATAGTAATGTTTTCCACAGCCAGGGGGTACTCCTGTCGCACATAAATAAACCCCTGATGCGAACCGATGGCATAAGCACCAATGATCAGACCCTCCAGCACGCTATGGGGGTTCCCCTCAAGCAAACTCCTATCCGAATAGGCCCCAGGATCACCCTCATCAGCATTGACGATAACATACTTTATCTCACCCGGTGCATTGCGGGTGGTCTCCCACTTTTCCCCGGCGGGGAAACCACCGCCACCCCTACCCCTCAAATTAGCCTTTTTAACCTCGTTGAGAACTTGCTCTGGAGTCATTTCAAAAAGAGCTTTAGCCAGAGCAGTATAGCCACCGAGGGCAATGTAATCATCAATGCTCCTGGGGTCAATGAGCCGGTTGTTTCCAAAAACGATTCGACTTTGATACCTATAGAAAGGTATCTCACCTTCATGCACAATCCTTTTACCACTAACATCTTCATACAGCAATCGGTCAACAACCCTATTCTCTATTAATGTCGTAGAGATAATCTCAGGAACGTCGTCTGGCTTTACACTAAGATAGCAAATCTCCTCGGGGAAGATGACGACTAGAGGACCCCTCTCGCAAAAACCATGGCATCCGGTCCGACGTATGTCCACCTTCCCCCTGAGTTTGCTTCGTTCAATTCCATCCACAAAGGCCTCAGCTACTTTCTCAGAGCCGTAAGCGCGGCACCCTGTACCTGAACAGATCGTCACACAGGGCCTGTTGGGGTCTTTTCTGGCCAATATCTCTCGCCTAAATTTCTCTAGCTCAGCGGCTGAGTTTAATCGAGGCATAACCCGCTCCTTTCCCCATATCCTAATCGCACGCACCAATAATCTGCTCAATCTCCTTAGCAGAAGGCCTACTATAATACTCGCCGTCAACTAGCATCACCGGCCCTAAGGCACAACAGCCGAGGCAGTTTACCGTGCTCAGGGTGAATCTCCGATCCGGGCTAGTCTGCCCGGGCCTGATGTTAAGGACATCCACCACCGTCTCCAAAAGGCGCGGTGAGCCGCGCACATGGCAGGCAGTACCCATGCATACTGAGATAGAATGACGGCCTTGCGGTACCAAGCTGAAGGCTTTATAAAAGGTAGCTACTTGGTAGATCTGGCTAATACTAACACCTAACCTCTGGCTAATCCGCACTAACACCGATTTGGGAAGCCAACGGTTTTCGCGCTGAATGTCAAGAAGTATCTGGATCAAGGCGCTTTTGTCAGCCTGGTATTTATCTATTACCTCCTCAAGCTTGCTCCACTCTTTTGTCATTTCCCCGATAATCTCCTTGGTTCTGTTGTTAATCCTTTAACACTACTGTATGCCTTTTCAAAGGCTTTGATGTTTGCTTCTACCGTTTCCTCTTTCATAGTTGCCCCAAGTTTGGATCTGATCTTCCGCTCCAGGCTCTGCTTACTCACCACTCCGGTCACCCGGGCTAAAGCACCAAGCATAGGGGTATTGGGGAGATTTCTGCCCAGAAGCTCCTTAGCTATACCAGTGGCATCGACGGTATACACCCTTCCCTTAAAACCCGCTTGAGAGCCAACCTCATCGGGGGATGCAGTGGAGTTAGCGAGCAGGATCCCATCCTCCTTTAGCCCTTCGGTCAAGTCGATAACACCAATGAGAGTGGAGTCAAGCACTACCACCACGTCTGGCTCAGTAACCTGGCAATAAGGTATAATCGGCTCCGAGCTGATCCTGGTAAATGCCCGAACCGGCGCCCCCATGCGCTCCGCCCCATAATCAGGCAACCCCTGGAAATACTTCCCATCCTCAAGGGCTGCCTCAGCGAGGAGTTTAGATGCGGTCACCACTCCCTGCCCACCCCTCCCATGCCAGCGGATCTCGATCATTTCACTCATCTCCGTTCTATCCCCCATAGCCAAAAAATAGCACCCCTGGAGGGACTCGAACCCTCGCCCCCAGCTCCGGAGGCTGGTGCTCTATCCTCTGAGCTACAGGGGCCCATAATATGATACTCCACTACCCGTTTTTTGGCAAGGGAGACTCCAAGCTATCATCTTCAGGTCCTGTCCTCCGGAAGAAGGGCTTAAGCATTGCTGGGGTAATAAGGGTGGTAATTATGCAAACGGCAACCACAGCCCCGAATAGTTCCCTATCTATTGCCCCCGCGAGAAGCCCCACTCCAGCAATGATCAACCCCACCTCTCCCCTCGGGACCATCCCAATCCCGACTATCATCGAGCCGTTGTGACTTATTCTTCCTACAAGTCTAGCTGGTATGTAGCAACCTACTATTTTCCCGATGATGGCCAGTATTATTAGTAAAGTTCCTATCCCGGCTGCCGTCGCCACGAGCGGGAGGTCAACCTGCATCCCCAGGTAGCAAAAGAAGAAGGGGGCAAGGAAAAGCATTATTGGTCTTGCACCCTCCACTATCTCCTCCTTCTCCTCGGTGGCAGCAAACATCAGCCCAGCCACATATGCCCCCACCACCGGGTGGAGCTCAACTAATGTCACTAGATAGGAGATGAGGAAACCGATAAGGATGGCGAAGATGGGCATTGTGCCTGATCTCTTAAATGGGTTAAGGAATACTCTGGATATGTATTTACTAAACCTGACCCCGATGATGAGCAGGGCGAACCAAACGGCAAAACCGATAGCGCCGATGAAAACTGTATGACCAAAATCTATCGTCCCCGTCCTTGCTGCTGAAACAGCAACCGACAGGATTACTATGCCAATTATGTCATCTACTACCGCAGCCACCAGTATGGTTGTTCCCTCCCTGGTTTGAAGTCTGCCCATATCCATCAGTATTCTCACAGTTAGCCCGATGCTGGTTGCTGTAAGCACCGCTCCCATGAATAGCCACCCAGCAAGCCCAACATCAGGGCGAAGCGCCATGAGAGCCAGAAAGCCGAAAACGAAGGGCAGAATGACCCCACCAAAGGCGACCGCACCACCGGTTATTCCATACCTTAGAAAAGCCCTGACATCGGTCTCAACGCCAGCCACAAAGAGCAATGCTACAACGGTTATCTGGGAGATAATCTCCATAATATTAAATTTCTGGATGCCAAATGCCTCTACAGTGGCGAAGTTGAGAATTATCGGGTCGTGCAGAAGACCCCCCAGGGCAAACGGCGAGATAATAATACCTGCCACCAGCTCCCCGAGAACTGGTGGCTGTTTCAGGTAACGCTCCGCTATCTCTCCGCCAATCCTTGCTGCGATCAGAATCAGAGCGAAGGTTAAGATAAACTTAAAATATACCTCAAGCCCTATTAAGACACCCCCGGTTCAGGATGCGCCCTATAAACCAGTCGTGCATTATACCACAGCAAGGCGAAGCCATCAAACGGTTTCTGACTGGGGGTGATATATGATATAATCTGTTCACTGAAGAGTATGGAGAGGTGTCCGAGTGGTTTATGGTGCCGCTCTCGAAAAGCGGTGGGCAGGTTTTGCCCCGTGGGTTCGAATCCCACCCTCTCCGCCAAATTAAAGGAGGCTTATGACCGTCAGAAATGCTGGGCAAGCCTCAGAAATCATAAGAGATTTTCTCGCCAACTATGAAAGCTGGAGGAGATAAAGAGCTTTATTTATAAGTTATTTCGTGAAGCTGAGAGCTTACACACTAATTCTTTATGAGAGTCATTTGGACATGGATGATTTTAGGATAACCTTCTCAAGCATCGCAAAACTGTTGACCAGGTTAGATGCTCTACTTTATAGATAGACGGAGAGGTGCTGGAGTGGTCGATCAGGCGCGCCTGGAGAGCGCGTGGGCAGAAATGCCTCGTGGGTTCGAATCCCACCCTCTCCGCTTTCTGACGTAGTGCTTTCTTACAGTAACTGTGGTAAAATCCCCTAATTATGGGTGATACTAAGTATTGGGTCGGGTTCAACCTGATACCCGGTATTGGGAGGGCGAAATTTTCCCTGATGGAGGAGTACTTTGGCACCCTGGAGAATGCCTGGCATGCCAGCCCCGACGAATTCACCTCAGCGGGGCTGGATGCAAAATCCATACAGGCAATTATAGCCAGTCGCCCCAAGATCTCCCTCGATGCTGAGATGGAGAGGCTTGATCGATATAAGGTGAAGGTGCTCACCTGGAATGACGATGCCTACCCCAAGAGACTCAAGGAGATATACGACCGCCCCCCTGTTCTCTATCTCAGGGGTTCGCTTGCCCCGGAGGATGAATGGTCCATCGCGGTGGTGGGCACACGACGCGCGACCATATATGGGCGACAGGTCACCGAGCAGATCGCCGGCGATCTGGCACGGAACAGAATCACCATCATCAGCGGCCTGGCCAAGGGGATCGACTCCGTAGCGCACCGTGCCGCTTTAGAGGCAGGAGGGAGAACTATCGCCGTCTTTGGCTGCGGTCTGGACATCGTTTACCCCAGTGACCATGTGGGACTGGCACGAGAGATTATGAAACAGGGTGCCTTAATAAGTGAATTCCCCTTGGGTACCAGACCCAAGGCAGACAACTTCCCCCGCCGCAATCGAATTATGAGCGGGATGAGCCTGGGGGTGCTCGTCGTTGAAGCCCCTGAGGGGAGTGGCGCTCTCATCACCGCAGGATTTGCCCTCGAACAGAACCGGGAGGTCTTCGCCGTTCCAGGGAGTGTGCTATCACCAGCAAGTAAGGGGACAAACAGGCTGATCCAGGAGGGAGCGAAGCTAGTTCAAGACTATAGCGATATCATTGAAGAGCTGAACCTGACCATGGTGGCTCAACAACTGGAGATGAAGGAGCTTATCCCAGCCACAGAGATGGAATCACTGATCCTGAGGCATATCTCACAAGAGCCAACCCACATAGATGAGGTGTGTCGTAACTCAGGTCTATCCATATCAATAGTCTCAAGCACCCTGGCGATGATGGAGTTGAAGGGGATGATAAAGCAGGTGGGGGGCATGAATTATGTCCTTGCTCGTGAATCGAGCGTGAATCGAGGGCGGACTACCACGTTGGGGTAGAGTGATGGCTAAGGATTTGGTTATCGTTGAATCCCCCGCCAAGGCGAGGACACTGACAAGAATCCTGGGGGGGCGCTACCTGGTCAAGGCATCCCTGGGGCATGTTCGAGACCTCCCCAAAAGTGCTTTGGGGGTGGATGTGGGAAATGGATTCGCCCCAAAATACCTGGTTCCTAAGGAAAAAAGGGAGGTGGTCAGCAGGCTGAGCAAGGCAGCAAAAGGCGCCTCCTCAGTCTATCTGGCTACCGACCCGGATCGAGAGGGAGAGGCAATCTCCTGGCATCTGGTCGAAGCGACAAGGCTGGATAAGGCAACAGTAAAACGGGTGGTATTTCACGAGATAACCAGAGAGGCAATCACCGAGGCATTTCGCCACCCCCGGGCAATCGATATGTGTCTAGTCAACGCTCAACAGGCGAGGCGTATCCTTGATCGGCTGGTAGGCTATAAACTTAGCCCCCTACTCTGGCAGAAGGTCAAAGGTGGGCTATCAGCAGGAAGGGTTCAATCGGTGGCACTGAGGATGATTGTTGACCGCGAGCTTGAAATCGAGGGCTTTGTCCCCAAGGAATATTGGACTATTGAGGCTGAACTAGCTAAGAGCACTGGAGAGAGTTTCACCGCCGCCCTTGTCGGTTTCTCTGACACCAGTTCCAAGCTTGAGATACCCAATAGAGATGAGGCGGTGAGGATCACCGCTGAACTTGAGGAGGCAAGCTACATAGTTGCCAACCTCAATAAGAAGGAGACAGCCCGTCAACCGCCCCCTCCCTTCATCACCAGCACCCTCCAGCAGGAGGCATGGCGTAAGCTGCGCTTCACCGCCAAGCATACCATGGCTGTTGCTCAGCAATTATATGAAGGCTTGCCCATTGGGAGGGAGGGTTCGGTGGGGCTCATCACCTATATGCGCACCGATTCAAAAAGGGTCTCTCCAAAAGCTTTAACAGAGACACGCCACCATATCCAGGAAAAGTATGGCTCAGAGTATCTTCCCCCCCACCCCCGTCAGTTCACTAAGAAGGTGAAGGGGGCTCAGGAAGCACATGAAGCCATCCGCCCCACCTCAGTAAGGCGTGAGCCATCTCTATTAAAACCCTATCTTTCCCGCGACCAATTCAGGCTTTATGAGCTTATATGGAAGAGGATGGTTGCCAGCCAGATGGCAGCGGCTTTGATAGATAGCACCACCGCAGAGATAGAAGCAAAAAACCCAAAGTCGGGAAGGGGTTATCTTCTCAGAGCCACCAGCTCAGTCATCAAATTCCCTGGCTTCATGACCCTTTACCAAGAGGGAAAAGACGATGGTGAAGCCAGTGACGAGGGGAAAGCCACCTTGCCCGGGCTGGCAAAGGGGGAACTTCTGGAGCTTTTGGGTCTCCGCCCGGAGCGGCACTTCACCCAACCACCACCCCGCTACACCGAAGCCACCCTCATAAAGGCGCTGGAGGAGAACGGCATCGGGCGACCGAGCACCTATGCCCTCATCCTCTCCACCATCCAGGAAAGAGGCTATGTAGAAAAGCAAGATGGACAGTTTCACCCCCTAAAGCTTGGCCTGATTGTTGATGAGCTTTTGAGGGAGCACTTCCCTGAGGTCATCGATGTAGGTTTTACTGCCCAAATGGAAAAGGAGCTCGATGAGATAGCCCGGGGAGAACGGGAGTGGGTCCCGGTTATTGAGGATTTCTATACCCCCTTTGAGAAGACCATCAAAGAGGCAGCTTCCCGCATCAAGAAAGTGGAGGCTCTTTACGAGCCAGCGGGGGAGACCTGCCCGATGTGCGGCAAGCCAATGGTGATCAAAAGTGGGCGCTTCGGCAAATTCCTGGCCTGTAGCGGTTACCCACACTGTAAGACCGCCAAGCCATTCCTTATCAAGGTAGGTGTCACCTGCCCGCAGTGCGGGGGCGAGCTTGTAGAGAGACAAGGAAGGAAAAGGCGCACTTTCTATGGCTGTGCCAACTACCCCGATTGCAATTTCACCACCCGAAATAGGCCTGTCCCTGAGCCCTGTCCTCGGTGCGGCGGCCTTCTCACCCTGTATCGTAGGAAATGGGCAAAGTGTATAAAATGCGAGTATAAAGGCGGACTTGAAGAGCTTAAAGCAGAGACAGCAGTTATTTGAGAGGCAAGGCTATGCTCAAAGAGGGCAACACTGAGGAACTGCTCCATAGCTACATCAGCTATCTAGAACTCGAGCGCAATGTCTCACCATATACGGTGCGAAACTACACCAGAGACATTCGTGAGTTCCTCGAGTTTCTCCAGACGGAAAGTGTGGAGTCGCTGGAGAGGGTTGATCGCTCTGTCCTGCGCCAGTATCTTGCCAAGCTCCAGTGGCGAGGAATTGTCAAGGCGAGCATTTCCCGCAAGCTCTCCGCCATCCGTTCCTTCTATCGCTACCTTATCAGAGAGGAGATAATCTCCTCCGATCCTCTTAAAGCCGCACCATCGCCCAAGCTAGAAAAACGCCTCCCCTCCTTCCTCTCGACAGAGGAGGTAATTCGACTCATTCATGCCCCAGATACCTCCACCCCGGCAGGGCAGCGAGATAGGGCAATACTTGAACTTCTCTATGCCTCGGGACTGAGGGTGAGCGAGATAGTCGGGTTAGACCTCGACCAGGTTAACCTAGCCACCCGTGAGATCCACGTCTGGGGCAAAGGAAGCAAGGAGCGGGTGGGGCTAATAGGCGAGCCTGCCGCCCGAGCCTTGAGTCTCTATCTCGACGACGGCAGGACGAAGCTCATGGGTAAGAGGAGAACAAACGCCCTTTTCCTCAACCGTTATGGCCAAAGGATTGCCAAGCGCAGGGTGCAACATATACTCGAGAAATACTCAAAAGAGGCAGGGCTGGATAAGAGGGTCTTCCCCCACATGCTGCGTCACACCTTTGCCACCCATCTGCTTGACGGGGGTGCCGACCTCAGGGTTGTCCAGGAGCTCCTCGGTCACGCCAGCCTTTCCTCCACGCAGGTCTACACCCATGTCACTCAAAGCAGGGCGCGAAAGGTCTATTTAGCAGCACACCCCAGGGCGGAGAAAGAGGAGGCTAAGCCATGAAAATCCTGGTTATTCACGGGCCGAATCTGAACATGCTGGGCAGGCGAGATCGGGCACTCTACGGGAGTAAGAGCCTCCCTGAAATCAATGACCTGCTCCAAAAGAGGGCCCAGGAGCTTGGAGTGGAGATAATGACCTTTCAGTCAAACAGCGAGGGGGCGCTGATTGACTTCATTCAGGCTCAATCGCCACAGTCAGACGGCATCATCATAAATCCAGGGGCACTCACCCATTACGGCCTTTCGCTGCGGGATGCCCTGGCTGACACCGCTCTTCCTGTGATCGAGGTTCACCTCTCCAATATCTATGCCCGTGAGGAACGGCGTCATCATTCGGTTGTCGCCCCCATCGCCAGGGGGCAGATAAGCGGGCTGGGGTGGAGGGGGTATGTTACAGCGCTGGAGATAATGGTCAATATTAAGAAGGGGGATTGGTGATTCATCGGCTTGAAAGGCTGCGTCGGAGGCTTGAGGAGGATGACCTTGACGCCATCCTCATCTCTCAGGCGGAGAATCGCCGCTACCTGAGCGCCTTCACCGGCTCGGCGGGCTTTCTAATCATCTCCGAGCGGAGTGCCATCCTGGCAACCGATTTTCGCTATGTCGAGCAGGCAAGGAGCCAGTCGCCCGATTTTGTCACCTTCAGGATTGAAGGCGAGCTTGCCAGGTGGTTCCCCGGGCTAGCTTCAGAGCTAGGGGTGAGGAGGCTGGGCTTTGAGGCAAGCGACCTCACCTTTGCCACCTATCAGCAGCTACTGGAAGCAGTGGGCAAAATCCAGGGCAAAGACCCGGTTGAGCTTGTCCCCACAGATGGACTTGTCGAATCGCTTCGCGCTATAAAGGATGAAGAGGAGCTGGGTTTTATCGTAAAGGCGGTGGAACTAGCTGACGCTGCCTTTGAGTATATTTCGTCCGTTATCAAGCCGGGTGCGACGGAGAAAGAGGTAGCCTGGAGATTGGAGTGTTACCTCAGAGAGAATGGCAGCGAGAGCCCCCCTTTCGAGCCCATCGTTGCCTCGGGTCCCAACTCCGCCCTGCCCCACCATCGGCCTTCAGAGCGCCCCATTTCCATGGGTGAGCCAGTGGTTATCGATATCGGGGCACGGGTCCAAGGCTACTGTAGCGACCTTACCCGCACCATCTGCCTTGGCTCCCCGGACAAGACCTTCAATATGATATACGACCTTGTCCTCCGTGCCCAGCTCACCGCCATCGCCACTATCGAGGCAGGTATGAGTGGTGAGAAGGCAGACCGCCTTGCCCGGGCAATCATCGAACAGGGGGGATACGGGAAGGCTTTTGGGCATGGACTGGGGCACGGGATCGGCTTAGCCCCCCATGAACAGCCCCGCCTGGGGAAGGGCTCACCCAGCGTGCTGGCCGATGGCATGGTTTTCACCGTCGAGCCCGGCATTTACCTTTCCGGGTGGGGAGGGGTGAGGATTGAGGATGTGGCTCTTCTGGAGAATGGGAAAACTAGAGTTCTCTCTAAGGCGAAAAAGATAGCCTGAGACACAGCTAAGCCTGGCTAGCAAATCAACCACCAAGTAAAAAAGAGGTCAAAAATGATCACCACAAGCGAGCTCAAGAAGGGGATCACTATTGAACTAGAGGGGCAGCTTTACCGTATCCTCGACTACCAGCATATAAAATTGGGACGGGGCACCGCCCAGGTTAAGCTGAGGCTGCGCGACCTTCGGGGAGGTCACACCATTGAGCGCACCTTCCAGGCGGGCGATAAATTCCTTCGAGCTCACCTCGAATATCGCAGCGTGCAATACCTTTATGGGGAGGGAGACCTACATTACTTCATGGATAAGGAAAGCTTTGAACAAATTGCCCTCGATGCCGCCAAGCTAGAGGATGCCCTCCACTATATGACTGAGGGTATGTCCCTCGATCTAGCCTTTTACAAAGATGAGCCGATTGGGGTGGAATTACCTACCTCGGTGGAACTCCGGGTTATTGAGACAGGCCCCGGCTTCAAAGGGGACACAGCAACGGCTGGGAATAAGCCCGCAAAACTAGAGACAGGCATTACCATTCAGGTTCCCCTGTTCATAAACAGTGGGGATACAGTCCGTGTTGATACCCGCACCGGGGAGTATCTAGAAAGGGTTAGTTAATTATAGGGTGAACCCATTTGCTAAGAGCCGACCTCCATATCCACACCCTCTTTTCGCCAGACTCTACCACACGACTAGAGAAGATTGTCTCCCGCTGTCTTGAGATCGGTATCAATTGCATTGCTGTGACTGACCATAACACCATTGCCGGCGCCATCCACATGCAGGAAAAGGCTCCATTCACCGTGATCGTTGGAGAGGAGGTTCAGACGCTGGACGGGGAGGTCATCGGGCTCTTTCTCACCAACGAGATACCAAGCCGACTTCCCGCTGAAGAAACAGTCGTCCGCATTAAGGCCCAGGGCGGACTGGTCTTGATTCCCCATCCGTTCGACCGCTTCCGCCGCCCTACCCTCAATCGCCAGACGCTTGAGGCACTATTGCCCCATGTCGATATCATCGAGGTATTCAACTCTCGTGCTGCCATTCTCAGCGACTCTGACAGGGCCCAGGCCTTTGCCCAAAATCACGGTCTCCTCTCAAGCGCCGGCAGCGATGCCCACACCATCGGCGAAATCGGCAACGCCTATGTAGAAATGCCAGAATTTAGCGGTCGAGAGGAGTTCCTCTCCGCACTGGCACAAGGCAGGATATTTGGTCGACGGTCAAGCCCCTGGGTCCATTTACTAAGTAGCTGGGCAAGGCTGAGAAAGCTGTTCTAAGATGTACAAGATTGGCTGGTTCTCCACAGGCAGAGACAAGGCAGCCCACGACCTGCTTGAAACGGTGCAAAGTAGCATCAAGCGGGGTGAGCTGAAGGCGGAGATCACCTTTGTCTTCAGCAATCGAGAGCCGGGGGAGACTAAAGAGAGCGACCTGTTTTTTGAACTCGTTAAAGGCTATGAGATACCCCTCATCTGTCTATCATCCAAGAGAGCCAAGAAAGTCTTTGGCGAAGAATGGCGATCCAGGTTCGAAAAAGAGGCGATGAAGCGACTCCAAGACCTCAAGCCAGACCTTTGTGTTCTCGCCGGTTACATGCTCATTGTTGGGGATGAGATGTGCCAAAGGTATAATATGATCAATCTCCACCCCGCCGCCCCCGGCGGCCCCACAGGCACCTGGCAGGAGGTGATCTGGAAACTAATAGAGAGCAAGGACAAAGATACAGGGGTGATGATGCACCTAGTTACCCCGGAGCTGGATAAGGGCCCACCAGTGACCTACTGCACCTTTTCTATCCGTGGTGAGCCTTTCGATAGATACTGGAAAGATATAGAGGGACGCTCCATTGAAGAAGTAAAAGCCAGGGAGGGAGAAAAAAATCCCCTCTTCAGGCTGATTCGAGAGCATGGGCTTAAAAGGGAATTCCCCTTGATCGTTGCCACTCTAAAGGCATTTAGTGAAGGAATGGTCAGGATAGAGAATGGAAGGGTGCTCAATGCCAGAGGTAAGCCCATCAGTGGTCACGATCTGACAAAGGAGATCGATGAAATAGTGAGGGGAGGCTGAGGATGAATTTCATCTGCATTGACCTAGAGGGACCATTGTCACCACAGGACAATGCCTATGAGCTGATGAAACTCTTCCCCGATGGCGAGCGGGTGTTCGAGGTCATCAGTCGCTATGATGACCTTCTCGCTCTTGAAGGGCGGGAGGACTATGAGCCTGGGGATACCCTAGCCCTCATCGTCCCCTTCCTAATCTATCACGGCATCTCTGAGGGAGATATTCTAAGGCTTTCTGAAAGGGCAGGGCTGGTGGAGGGTGCCCGTGAACTTATCGGAGGGCTAAATGCCCGAGGGTGGAAGGTATTCTGCATCAGCACTAGCTATGAACAGTATGCCCACCGAATCGCCCACAGGGTGGGTATTGCCCCAGAGAATGTCTCCTCCACCCGATTCCCACTGGATAAGTTCCGCCGCGAGCTGGAAAAGGAGGACCTCTTCCAAGTAGCGCAAATAGAGAGAAATATCCTAAGAATGCGCCCTTTTGTTGATGATACCGTGATAAAGGAGACCCTTAACCGTTTTTTCTGGTCCGATTTGCCCCCAACAAAGCTTGGAGAGGTGATGAAAAGGGTGAAACCGGTGGGGGGAAATAGGAAGGTGGAAGCCCTAAAGGGATTCGCCGAGGATCGTGGTATGCCTCTCAGCAAAGTGGTCGTTGTCGGCGATAGCATCACCGATGCCAGAATGCTGGAGACAGTGAATAACGCCAGGGGGCTTGCCATCGCTTTTAATGCCAATGAATATGCATTGCCCCATTCAACCCTCGGCTTAGCTTCGACACACCTGAGCGATCTAGCCCCGGTGCTTGAGGCTTGGGAAAGAGGGGGCCGCCGGGAGGTAGAAAGGCTGGTGAAGGAGAGGGAAACAAGTGGTGGCATAGGAAATAGGGGGCACTTCCACTGGCTTGCCGGCCGAGCAGACTTCAGTGAGCCGCTCCGGATTCACAAGCTCATCCGCAGGATTGTGAGGGAAGAGGCAGCAAAACTAGGCTAACCTTATCAACACAGTGAGGTGGACATGATCGAAGTTGTCGGGCTTGGGGCAATGAATATGGACCTTGTATATCAGGTGGAGCGCATCCTTACCGATGGCGAAGCACCGGTTGAAAGATACACCCCATTCCCCGGTGGATCCGCTGCCAACACTATTTATGGGCTGGCAAAGCTGGGAGTAAGAACCGGCCTTGTTGGCGCTGTCGGCAATGATGAGGAGGGGAGACTGCTCCTCGAGGATCTTAAGGCCGTTGCGGTGGATACAGAAAAAATCAAAGTGAAGGGTGATTCTAGAACGGGCACCGCTTTTTGCCTAGCAGACAGGCGCGGGAGGAGAGCTATTTATATCTCACCCGGTGCAAATAGCCTGCTCACGAGGCAGGATATAGACCTGGGGTATATAAATCAGGCGAAGATACTTCACCTCTCTTCCTTCATCAATGACAAACAATTCGATATCCAAAAGGAGTTAGTCAGCAGTCTTGCCCCATCGCTCAAGCTTAGCTTTGCACCCGGAGCTATATATGCCTCAAAAGGGATAGATGGTCTCGCCCCGCTATTAAAAAGAACCCACATCCTCTTTGCAAACCAGAATGAGATAAGACAACTAACAGGCGAGGAGTTCCGGGGCGGGGCTCGACAGTGCTTAAAGCAGGGCTGTCACATCGTAGCTATCACACTGGGTAAAGGGGTCACATACTTGAAGTCGAGAGCAAAAATCGCCTCCTGCTACATAACCAGCGAGGATAAGGAATTTTTCATCGAGGCCGAGAGGATGGATAAAAAACTTATCGCCGACACAATTGGTGCCGGCGATGCCTTTGCTGCGGGCTTCCTCTGGGGAGTTCTTCAGGGTAAAGAACTTGAGGAATGTGGCTATTTGGGGGATATTATGGCGCGCTTCTCTATAACCAGAGCCGGAGCGAGAGCCGGACTCCCCTCCCTTCCTGAGCTACGCCAATGCTATGAAGAAGTGTACAACCGCCCCCTCTAGAGAGTGATAAAGCGCCCCGCCAGCCTTGGGGTTCATCACCCTACTTCCCCGGCTTGCTCAGGATTTCGTCCACGATTCCATATTCTACCGCCTGCTCTGCGCTCAGGTAGAAGTCACGGTCAGTATCGTGGGCGATTTTCTCAACCGGCTGCCCGGTGTGCTTGGCGATGATATTTCGAATCTTCTCCTGCATCCTCATGATCTCGCGGGCAGCGATCTCAATATCTGCCGCCTGCCCCTGGGCCCCGCCAAACGCTTGGTGCATGTGGATAGTTGAGTTTGGAAGGGCATAGCGCTTCCCCTTCGCCCCGGCACAGAGGAGCAGCGTGCCCATACTTGCCGCCAGCCCGACACAGATGGTGGAAACATCAGGTCTTATTAGCTGCATGGTATCATAGATGGCAAGGCCAGCGCTTATGATGCCACCGGGGCAGTGGATGTAGAGACTGATGTCCTTATCCGGGTCCTCCCGATCTAGATAGAGAAGCTGGGCGATGATGAGATTAGCGACCTGATCGTTTATCGGCATCCCAAGAAAGATAATGCGCTCCCTGAGGAGCAGAGAATATATATCGAAATAACGCTCCCCCCTTGTGCCCGTCTCAACAACCATTGGTATCACATTCTGTGGCAGGGTTTTCATATCATTCCCCTCCTTTCTCACCTCCTGAAGCGATCGCCACAAGACGCTCTACCGTCTTTCTGGCGATTAGCATCCGTTCCAGCGACTGGCGGGATGAGGGCGAGCTGAATATCCGACGTATCTCGTCCGCTTGCTCCCCAGCCCGCTTTGCCATAGCTTCGATCTCGGCATCGATCTCCGCCGCGCCCACCTCCATCTTCTCCTCCTCAGCCACCTTACCTAAAACAAGGGACCTGGTGACCCGTTTTGTTGCCAAGGGACGGAGCTCATCCCTGAGCTCTTCCCTTGTCATCTTCACCCCCCTGAGATAATCATCCAGACCTATTCTACTTTCCACCCGTTCCGCGATAAGGCGGTCGATCTCCCGTTCCACTAAGATCGGGGGGAACTCAAGCTTAGCATCGTCAATCACCTTCTCCACCACCCTCTCCTCAAAGCGTCTCTTGGCTATCTCCTCAGCCCTCGATTTCAAATCAGCAGCGATGCGCTTCCGCAGGAGCTCAACCGTCTCGAAGCCTTCGCCCACCCCCTTTGCAAAATCATCACCCAGTTCCGGAAGCCTTTTCTCCTTAACCTCAGCGAGCAAGACCTTAAAAAGGTATTCTTTCCCGGCAAGCTCGCTTATCGCATAATCAGGGGGGAAGGAGATGGTAAACTCCTTTTCCCCTTTCTCCATCCCGACAAGCTTCTCAGCAAATCCCGGCACCGGGCTAGGAGAATCCTGGATCACATGATACTGAGCCCCTTTCTGGGCTAAGAAAGGCTTGCCGTTGATGCTGCACTCAACATCGATAGTCACCAGGTCACCGAAACTCACCGCACGCTCCACAGGTTCCCAGATGGCGTGCTGGTGGCGGATTTGTTCCACCACCTCGTCGATCTGCTCTTCGCCGACCTCGACGCCTTCCGGGGTGAGCCTGATCTGACGGTAATCCCCCAGCTCCACAGTGGGACGAACAGCAACCGTCGCCTTAAACACCACAGGATCGGTCTGGATGATCTCAATCTCAGGCTGGGCGATGGCATCGATCCCCTGCTCCTGTATTGCCTGGTTATAGGCTTCGGGGATCAGGTGCTCTAGAGCCTCCCCAAGGATAGCCTCTCTTCCCAGGTGACGCTCAAGCAGAGCGCGTGGCGCCTTCCCTTTCCGAAAACCGGGCACACTGGTCCTCTTGACCAAATGGCGATACGCCACTTCGAGGGAACGCTCCACCTCATGAGGCTCCGTCTCAATATTAAGAACCACCTGGCAATTTTCCAGCCTCTCTGTGGATACCTTCACTGTCTCTGTCCCAAATTATTATATCCCGACATGGCCATGGGGTGCAAGCCACCTACTCGTCTCGAAGGGCAATATGCAACTCCCGAAGCTGCTCGTCGTCCACCGGTGAAGGGGCATTTGTCATTAGATCCACAGCGCTCTGGGTCTTGGGGAAGGGGATGACCTCCCTGATAGTATTCTCCCCGGCGAGGAGCATCACAATCCGATCGATCCCAGGGGCAATGCCCCCATGAGGGGGGGCCCCATATTCAAAAGCCTCAAGCATGTGCCCAAAGCGCTCCTTCACCTCCTCCTCACTGTAGCCAAGGAGCCTAAACACCTTCTCCTGAAGCTCTCGGTTGTGGATCCTGATGCTTCCGCTGGAGAGCTCGTACCCGTTACACACGATATCATAATGCTTCGCCTTCACCTTCTCCGGGGCAGTGTCAAGCAAGGGAATGTCCTCATCCCTTGGCGCAGTAAATGGGTGATGCATCGGCTCCCATCTCCCCTCCTGCTCGTTCCACTTAAGCAGTGAAAAGTCGACAATAAAGGCAAAGGCGAGAAGCTTGGGGTCAGCCAGGGAGAGGCGGCGTCCCATCTCCTCACGAAGCAGGCTCAGTGCCCCGTTCACCAGCTTCTCCTCCCCGGCAATGATGAGAATTAGATCACCCACCTTAGCCCCAAAGCGACCTATGATCTCATCCACCTGCCTTTCGGTCAAGAATCGGGCAACCGCCGACCTTAGCCTGTCCTCGCCCAATTCCATAGTAATTAGTCCTTTTGCCCCGCGAGCCCTGACAAACTCGGTGAGCTCATCAAGCTGATGGCGGGTATAAGAGGCACATCCCGGAGCACATATCCCCTTCACCCTCCCCCCCTCAGCGATGGCAGAGCGGAAGGGGGCAAAATCTGATTGGGCAACAATGTCAGACAAATCCCGAAGCTCTAACCCAAAGCGAAGATCCGGCTTATCGGTGCCGAATCGCCGCATCGCATCGGCATAGGAAAGTCGAGGGAATGGCTTTATCACCCGCATCTCGGGCTTTACCGTCTCCACCAAAGAGGTGAACATCTCCTCAACTAAGTTTAGGATGTCCTCCTCCTCGACAAAGCTCATCTCTATGTCAAGCTGGGTGAACTCCGGCTGGCGGTCAGCACGCAGATCCTCATCCCGGAAGCACCTAGCCACCTGGAAATACTTATCAAAGCCTGCCACCATCAGGAGTTGCTTTAGCTGCTGGGGAGACTGGGGCAGGGCATAGAACCTCCCCGGGTGGAGGCGGCTCGGCACAAGGTAGTCGCGTGCCCCTTCGGGGGTGCTTTTTATCAGTATCGGGGTCTCGATCTCGATAAACCCCCTGGCATCGAGGAAATCACGGAAGAACTTTATCACCCTGTAGCGGAGGATAATATTCTCCTTCATCCGGGGACGGCGCAGGTCAAGATAGCGATATTTTAAGCGCAGGCCTTCATCCACCTCGACATCCTCATTTATGTAAAATGGAGGCGGCTTCGCCGGGCTCAGGATCTCAGCCTCCTTGGCAATAAGCTCAATGTCACCGGTAGCCAGCTTTGGGTTTTCAGCTCCCAAGGGACGCTTGGCAACCTCGCCGCTAACCCTGATTACATACTCATTACGCATACTAGTTGCAATCTCATGCGCTGCCTTCGATATCTCCGGGTTGAACACCACCTGGGTCAAGCCCTCTCTATCACGGAGGTCAATGAAAATAAGCCCTCCATGATCGCGGCGCCGGTGTACCCACCCGGCAAGGGTCGCCCTTTCTCCCACCTGATCCCTGGTTAATTCGCCACAGCTATGGGTCCTGAGCAAGAGGTCTCTCCTTATAAGATACTTAGAAGCATTATAGATTGTTGAAAGGTGGTTTTCAACTCGGACTTGACGTGATTGGCATTACAATATTATATTAAGTTATTAACGTTAAAATAGGTGGTAGCACCATGGATGTCCTCGAAGCAATAAGAAACAGAAAGAGCATCAGGGCCTATAAGCCAGACCCTGTCCCGAAGGAAGTTCTGAGGGAGCTTATCGAGGTATCCCTACGCGCTCCCTCCTACGAAAATAGCCAGCCGTGGGAGTTTACCATCGTCGGCGGCGAGGTTATGGAGAAACTCAAAAGTGCCTTGGTAGAAAAGCTATCATCGGGGGAGGCACCCCACCCCGATATCCCCCTAGCCCGATTGCCCGAGATATACCGTGAGCGGGGACGGCAGCTTGGAAGAACGATCTTCCAGATACTGGGGATCGCAAGGGAGGATAGGGAGAGAAGGTTTCTTTGGAATTTGGAGATGATGAAGTTCTTCAATGCCCCAAACGGGATAATCATCTATGTAGATAGGTCTCTCGGCCCCTGGTCGCTGGTAGATGTAGGGATAGTTCTCCAGACCATAATGCTAGCCGCTCTCGGCTACGGCCTGGGGACCTGTCCCGAGGCAGCGGTGGTGCAATACCCCGAGGTGCTACGAGACATGCTCAATATCCCGGAATCGAAGCAGATCATTTGTGGGATCGCCATTGGCTACCCTGATTGGGATGCCCCGATAAATAATTTCAGGAGCAACCGAGAGCCAGTTGACAGGCTGGTCACCTGGCAGGGTATCTGAAAATTTGACTTTACCCTCCTGTCGTGATATACTTCACAACGCCCGCTGGCCAATCTTGACTACCGAAGCTAGTAGGAGAGGCTAGCGGCAATCAGGCTTATAAAGGAGGCCATCAATGAAAACAAGGATGACCGAGCTATTTGGAATAAAGCACCCCATTATGCTTGCCGGAATGAGCATGGTGGCGGTGCCTAAGCTGGCAGCTGCTGTTTCCAATGCCGGTGGACTGGGCATGCTAGCTACCGGTCCCCTCACCCCCGACCAAACGAGGCAAGCTATCAGAGAAATTAGATCGCTCACCGATAAGCCCTTTGCAGTAAATGTTACGTTCATACTTCCTAACGCTAGGGAGAACGCACAGGTAATCATAGAGGAAAAGGTGCCTGTTGTAAATTATGCATTAGGCAGAGGCGATTGGCTGATTAACGCAGTCCACGAGTATGGCGGCAAGGTTATAGGGACTGTGGTAATGATGAGACATGCAGTGCGATCTGAAAAAGATGGGGCTGACGCTCTCATCGTAACCGGTCACGAGGCGGCGGCGCACGGAGGCGATGTTACCTCATTGGTACTAATACCCCACATCGCCAGCAATGTGAAGATCCCCATTATAGCGGCTGGTGGTTTTTGCGATGGCAAGGGGCTGGTAGCAGCTCTAGCGCTAGGGGCCGAAGGCATATCCATGGGCACCAGGTTTCTGCTCACTAAAGAGGCTGAGGTCCATGAAACCGTCAAACGCCTCTGCCTCAACGCTGGCATCGAGGATACCGTATATACCGATTCCATTGATGGGCTACCCGGCAGATTCCTCAAAACAAGAATAGCTGAAATTATGGCATCAAAGAGGGTTTCCATAATAAGGTCCATGTCAAGTGCGCTGGAGATAAAACGAATGCTGGGTGTCTCATGGTGGCGACTTATCACCAGCGGCTTGAGAGGGAGGAGTCCTCAAGAGTTGGCCCGTCAGGCGGTCGCCGTTTCATCTCTCAGGTCACTTTTGGACGGCGGCGATGAAAAGGATGCCCTCTTGCCTATTGGACAGGTTACTGGTAGAATCGATGACGTGCCAACTGTTAAGGAACTGATTGATCGAATCATAGCTGAAGCCGAGCAAGTGATGGGCGCAATTAGTGCAAAAGTCCGCGCCTGACAGGAGGAGGAACTAGTTATGTTCAAGACAAGGGTTACCGAGATATTAGGGGTTGACTATCCACTGATTGTGGGAACAATGCAGGATATCTCCACAGGAGAGTTCGTCGCCGCCGCCGCCAATGCTGGTGCTTTCGCCTGCATTGCCTCTGCGATGTTCATGTCCAAGGAGACACTCCGAAATGAAATCAGGAAAACCAAAAGCCTCACCGATAAGCCATTCGGGGTGAACATCAACCTCTTCCCGATGCTGAGACCGATAAGTATTGAAGAATATATCGATACCGTGATAGAGGAGGGGGTTGGTGTGATCGAGACCTCAGGAAGAAGCCCTGAGCCCTATATCGACCGCATCAAAAAGGCAAATGTGAAGCTGATGCACAAGTGTGCCCGGGTTAGAGACGCCAGAACAGCCGAGCGCATCGGGGTAGATATAGTAGAGATAGTTGGGTTTGAGTGTGGCGGTCACCCCAGCATGGAGGAGGTTACTACCCTAGTTCTCCTCCCTCGGGTGGTCGATACAGTAAAGATACCTGTGGTTGGCGGAGGGGGCTTCGGCGATGCCAGGGGATTTGTTGCTGCCCTTGCCCTGGGGGCTGAGGGGGTGCTCATGGGGACCAGATTTATGGCCGTCCGCGAGTGCAATCTCCACCCGAACTTTAAGAAAGCCTTCGTCAAAGCCAATGAAACAGACACCGTGATCGTACAGCGCTCTCTTAGCGATCCAATCAGGGTGATGCGGAACAAGACCGCCCTCCAGGTGCTTGAGATGGAGAAGAGGGGCACCACACTTGAGGAGCTAATACCCTTCATCGCTGGAGACACGCGCAGGAGGGCAACAGCGGAGGGCGATATTGACAGCGGGCTCATGGCCTGCGGGCAGGTTGTGGGTCTCATCCACGACGTGCCCACCATGAAAGAGGTTGTCGATAGTATAATAAACGGGGCAATAGCCATTTACGAGCGGCTAGGGAAGACCTTGAAACCAGCAGGTTGATTGGCCGCTAAACAATAAACATCGATGCGCGGCATTGCGGCTATGACATAAAACAACTAGCCCGGGTTTTTCCGACGACGATTCGCCTTCGCCGATCGCAGTCTCCATGTCGTGAACAGAAAGGCTCATATCTACGCATCGGGAGGCTTGATAAAACGGCTGCGTAGCTGCCCGCAGCCTGCATCTATGTCCAACCCCTTCCCGCGGCGGAGTGTGCAGGCGATCTGCTGCCGTCTGAGCTCTCTTTCAAAGGCGAGGATAGTACTTCGATGTGGCGGCCGGAAGCTCTTGTTGGCAGTGCGATTGGCCGGAATGAGGTTCACATGGCAGTTCAACCCCGTGAGCAGTCGGGCCAGAGAGCGTGCGTGATCTATTGAGTCGTTTATACCATCAAAAAGGACATACTCAAAGCTGGGACGCCGACCTGTCCTCTCGAAGTATTCCCGGCAGGCGGGAATGAGCTGCTCGAGAGGATACCTTTTATTGATGGGCACCAGTCTGTTTCGTAGCTCATTTCCGCCGGCGTGAAGGGATACAGCCAGCCCTACCTGTAGTCTCTCCCGACTGAGGCGCTTTATCTGAGGTATCAGCCCCGCAGTGGAGACAAAGATGTGACGAGCGCCAAGCCCAAAGCCCTGGGGCGAGTTCAGCATCTCTATAGCCTGCAAAAGGGACTCGTAGTTAGCTAGGGGCTCACCCATGCCCATGAACACCAAGTTGGTGATAGGGCTCACCTGCTGATGTGGGCTACTCCCTGCCTCATTACTCTGATCCCTGAGACGACGGGCGAAGTAGAGCACCTGGTCAATTATCTCACCAGGAGTGAGGTTACGCTCAAAGCCCTGCTGTCCGGTAGCACAAAAGGGGCAGGCGATCGGGCAGCCCACCTGAGTGGAGAGGCAGACAGTATAGTGTTGTCCGCCTCTGGCGCCGGGATAGGGCATGAGAGCGGACTCTATCGTCTTTCCGTCCAGGAGGGTGAAGAGGACTTTGACCGTGCCATCACATCCCAAAACTTCTTGCACCGGGGTGAGGCTATGAAGCCGGGTTTCCCGGGCCAACCTCTGGCGGAGCAGCTTGGGAATGTTAGTCATCTCGTCAAAGGAAACGGCAAGCCCCTGGTAGATCCATTGCTGGAGCTGCCTTGCCCGATAGCCGGGCTCACCAAGACTGGCTACCAGCTCTCGGATTTGAGCGGTGGTAAGGTCAGTGAGGCAGATAGAATTTGCTCCCAGTAGCGCCCTCCCCACCCCTTTATCTGATAAGACTGCGGTTCCGGATAGGCTAGAAGCCCCGATCAGGGTGGTCCTCGCCCCTCCAGTGGAATTATAGCATCTAGGAAAATGGCTGTGAAACTGGGTGTATAGTAATTAAAGTGCCTTCCTTCGCAACGCCGCCCCAGTCCCCGCCAGTGCAACCGGCTGAGGTCCTAAGCTCCTTCACCACAGGGGCAACGAAGTATAAGGCACCACCAGACCCTCTCAAGCAGGATCATCCCCCTCTCCGCCGTTTTCTCGAAGACGAACTTCCTGACCGAATCGAGTTCAGCGAGATCAAAGAGGCGGAGCCAATTGATCATGATGAGCACACCTATTAGCTATCGACTCACGCCTGGCTTTCAGCTTCCAAGTCTATTACCCCTGGCTACTCAGTGGAAAAAATCAACCCCCCCGACTCCACCCGCCGTTCCAGGTCCTCCTCTTTTAGATGATAGCCAAAGTGGGCAGCGCTATACTTTCCTCTCTGTATTTCTTGAGCAGAAAACCCCACCCCCGACCGTTATTCTCAATACTGGCTCGTGATATCCCCAAACGCAAAACTGGGCCAGCCAACGGCTTCCCTTATAGAGTGGCGGAGATAGACTTGATGGTAAACAGTCGTTTTAGCATAGAACTACCTGGCACCGGACTTCATCAGATCTTGTAGATTTACCGGATCGCAAGGAGTCCGGCGGGGGGATGACCGCTGCGGTGCCCCATGGCGTTGTCGGCCCTGCCCGACCTCCGGCCTACAGGTTAGTCAGCGGCAAGTTCTACATGGTGAAAGTTGGTGCATTTCCACATGGCGCGGTCTTGCCCCCTCGTACCGCCTTCTCAAATCAGTAGTTCTCCGCCAGAAGCTCATAGTAGCTTTGGGGAAAGCCACAGGCGGGGCATTCCCTGGGGGCTTCTGTGCCCTCATGAACATAGCCACAGTTGCGGCACTTCCACCTGACCACCTTGTCTTTCTTAAAGACCTTCCCATCCTTCACATTCTGGAGCAAGGCGAGGTATCTTTTCTCATGTTGCTCTTCTACCTCGGCAACCTCCTTGAAGAAAGTGGCGATCTCGGTGAATCCTTCCTCACGAGCCACCCTCTCAAACTCGGGGTACATCTGAGTCCACTCGTAGTGCTCACCATCGGCTGCTGCCTTCAGATTAGCCAAAGTATTCCCGAACCCACTGAGGAAGTTGTAGAGCCTTCTGGCATGTTCACGCTCGTTTTCAGCAGTCTCGATGAATATTCCGGCTATCTGCTCAAAGCCCTCCGCTTTAGCTACGTCGGCAAAATAGGTATACTTGTTGCGCGCCATGGATTCCCCGGCAAAGGCAGCCTCCAGGTTCTTCTCGGTCCTGCTCTTTTTTAGTTCCATCAGTCTCTCCTTTCCTACTTGGATTTCCTCACATAGACCCTGTATTGCCCCGCTTCTTCCTCGATGCCCAGCAGCTCATTGCCCGTGGTCTTGCACCAGGCGGGCATATCCTCCTTTATCCCCTCATCATCGGCCAATATCTCCAGCACCTGCCCCACCCCCAGCTCCTTAAGCTTTTTGGCGGTGTGAAAAATCGGCATGGGGCAATAGAGCCCGATACAGTCCAATGTCACATCCGCTTTCATAGCCCTGCCCACCTAAATAAAAAGATTGACCTTTCCCTCTCTCGCCTGAGCCAGATAGGTGGCAACGCCGGCAAAGCTATCCACCTCGGGGATAAAGGCCTCCTTCCCGATGCCCATAATGCCCATGGAGGTGGTGCAAGCGATAAACCTGACCCCCATCTCCTTGGCCATAGCCATGAGCTCCTCAAGCTGGGGGAAGTTCGTATCCTTCATCAGTCGCTTCATCATCCAGGTACCCATCCCCATCATATGGAATTTGGAGAGATGAATCCTCCTCGAGCCGCCCCGGTTCATGAGGTTGAGCATCCGCCTCATTATCCCCTTGCTGCGGATACCACCATCGTTCCGCTTGATGATGTTGAGCCCCCAGAAGGTGAAGAACATGCTGACCTCCATCCCCATGGAGGCAGCCCCGATGGCGATATTAAAAGCGGCCAAAGCCTTGTCCAAGTCGCCGCTAAATACGACTAAGGTTATGCTCTCCTTCCCGGACATCCTAGTCCTATTCCACTGGCTGCCCGCACTGAGGGCAGAGCCTGGCTTTTCTCTCAACCACGATATTGCACCTGAGGCAATAGCGCAGTTCAACCTGACAGGGCTGGCAATAAGGGAAGGAACTTGTGACTATCTCCTCATCGCAATAGGGGCAATAGGTCGCCGTCCCCTTTCGCCTCTCACTCTCCTTCATGCTTCTTCCTCCTTCTTGTTTTCACCTTCTTGCCCTGCTTACTTAGGTAGTCGTCGATGGCTTTATTTAGGGCCTGGGCGCCGAGGTTGGAGCAGTGATACTTGTTCTTGGGCAGCCCTCCAAGCTTACTGGCAACAAGTGCCGGGGTGATCTTCCTCGCCTCCTCCAGTGTTTTTCCGATGGCCATCTCGCTTACAATGCTGGAGACGGCAATTGCTGCCCCGCAGCCGAAGGTCTGGAACTTGACATCGCTGAGGCGATTATCATCAACCTTGATATAGAAGGTCATCATATCACCACAGACCGGATTTCCCACCTCACCGACGCCATCGGGGTTCTCGATCTCCCCCACATTGCGGGGGTTCATAAAGTGCTCCATAACCTCTTTACTATATATCGGCATTCTATCTCCCTCCCCTCTCCCCTTTCATGAATTTGGCGTATAGTGGCGACATCTGACGCAGTCTATCCACTATTGGGGGCAGCACCTCCAGGACATAGTCTACATCCCCCTCGCTATTCTCAATGCCGAGGGTGAAAAGGAGCGACCCCTGAGCAATCTCAGGGGCTATGCCCATGGCGGTGAGGACGTGGGATGCCTTAAGTGCCCTTGAGGTGCAGGCTGAGCCACTGGAGGCGGCGACACCTTTGCTTGAGAGCAGCATGAGCATGGCCTCCCCCTCGATGAACTGGATGCAGAAGCTCGCATTTCCAGGGAGGCGCTGGCTGGGGTGTCCGGTCAGGATAGCGTGGTCGATCCTGGACATTAGCCCCTGAATCAGCCTATCGCGCAACCGAGATAGATGTGCTATGCGCGAGGGCATGTCGCGCTGCGCCAGCTCCGCCGCCTTCCCCATGCCCACGATGGCGGGCACATTCTCGGTTCCTGCCCTTCTTCCCCCCTCCTGCACCCCCCCATCGAGAAAGGGGATGATGCGCGTCCCCTTCTTAAGCCATAGCGCCCCCACGCCCTTGGGGCCGTAGAACTGGTTTGCCGCCAGGCTCAGTGCATCAACACCGAGTTCCTCAACATCGACAGGTATTGTCCCTACGGAGGCAACGGCGTCGGTGTGCAGGAGCGCCCCTTCCTTCTTCACCACCTTAGCTATCTCGGCGATGGGCTCGATGGTGCCCACCTCACCGTTGGCATGCATCACCGAGACCAGGACGGTATCCCCCCTGAGACATCTTCCCACCTCATCGGGGTTCACCACCCCATACCCATCCACCGGGGTCACGGTTACCTCGAAGCCCCACTTCTCCAGCGTCCTCGCTGAATGGAGCACCGAGAAGTGCTCTATGGCGGAGATGACAATATGTTTCCCCTTGGACTGCTGGGCTTGAGCCAGCCCCTTGATAGCGAAATTATTAGCCTCGGTGCCCGAGCCGGTGAAGATGACCTCCTCCGGCCGTCCCCCGATGAGAGCTGCCACCCGCCCCCTTGCCTCCTCAATGGCCTCCCGAGCCTCATCCCCCCATTCGTGCAATGATTGGGGATTACCATAGACATCCCCGAGGTAGGCAAGCATTGCTTCCAGCACCTCAGGCAATATAGGGGTAGTAGCAGCATTATCCAGATAAACTCTCTTCACAATTAAAACCCCAGGAAAAGTTCCGCTTTGGCAACTAATGCCTCTATTTGAGGCGAGCCTCAACCGCACCCCAGTTTATATTCTTAAAGAAGGCCCCGATATAATCGGCTCGCTTGAGCCCGTAGTCGAGCATAAAGGCATGCTCAAAAACATCGAGCACCAGAATGGGGGTGCAGCCTGCGGGGTGACCGGCATCATGCTCGTTGATCCACTGGTTCAAAAGCCTGTCGGTTTGGTTATCCTGGTAGAGGATAGCCCAGCCAATCCCACGCATGGTGGCGGTGGCCCTTAAATCCCTTTCCCAATCTTGGTAGCTGCCAAACTGCTCAGCTAGCTTCTTTCCCAGCCTGCCCGATCTGTCAAGCGCCCCTTTGCCGCCGAGGTTTTCGAAGTAATACTCATGGAGCCGCATACCGTTGAACTCCCAACCCAAACGCCGCTTCAGCTCAGCATATTCCGGTGTTGCCGTCTTGCCCTCCCTGAGCATGGCAGTGAGAGTGTCCAGGAGCTTATTGGTATTGGTTACATAGCCTTGATAGAGGGTAAAGTGATTTTTAAGAAGCGCCTCGCTGAAACCCTCCATACCAATCAAGCTGCTGTAATCCCTGGCAGTATAGACCATTTCTTCTCCTTTCTAACCTCAAAGTATATGGTTACTCTAAATAAACCCACTTTAAGCGATTCAGGAAGCTTATGCAAATCTTCATGCCTGCCGATTTTCATTAACTTCGCCGCCTGGTGCTCCTCCTTTAACCCTTCGGTAGCTTTCACTGTCTCACCCCTTTATCTTACGTGAAAGTTGCCTCCCCATCTCGACTATTTTCTCATGCTCCTCAGCCGAAGGGGGACCGTTTACCTCAAGGGTTCCAACCACCTCAATCTTTGTCGGTCCTAGAACTTCCAGCGCTTGACGGACAGCGCCCCCGCCCCAGCCATAAGAGCTGAGGACAGCACCATATTTTAATGGCGGACGCAGCGCCCTTACCAGGTATGCCGCATATATGGCAAGGGGGTGCATTCCCCCCATCACCGTCGGTGTGCCAAAAACGATCGCCCGTGAATCAACGAGGTCTCTGGCAATGTCCCCTAAATTTGCACTAGTAAGGTTATATAGACTCACCCCAATGCCC
>DAOTXZ010000041.1:0-6767 GCA_034435115.1 Dehalococcoidia bacterium
CCCTTATCCGCTGCCACTCGTCAAACTGCTCACCTAATGATAACCCACTGTGAAATACCCCCACCCTGTTGGGGAATCGCACGGCAAAACGCTCGATCGTTTGAGTAGTGAGGGCGATTTCCGGAACCAAAACAATGGCTCGCTTGCCTAGGGAGACAGTCTCAGCGAGAGCACGAAGGTAGATCTCGGTCTTTCCGCTCCCGGTGACGCCGTGGAGGAGGAAGACTGACGGGGTGCCATCCCCCTGTCTGAGGAGCGCTTTTTTGATTTCATGCCATGCCTTCTCCTGGGCTTCACTCAGAGTGGGGGGGCTAGATGAGGGAAAAACAATATGTGCCAGAGGGTCGCGGGGCATCTTGACCTCCTCTAGGCAAATCATCCCTTTACTCCTCAGTCCATTGACCGCTGAGGTGCCAAAACGTCGCCTGGCCTCAGAAAGAGGAAGGGGTTGCGGCTCCGCTGCAAGGTGTTCCAGAAGTGTAGCCTGTCTGGGGGCTCGCCCATGAAGATGAAACGCCTCCTCCTTTGCCTTTTCATTATCAATAGTGAGCCGGACATGTAGCGCGGTTCTCGGTCTTACCTTCACCCGCTCCAGTTCCTGGCTCCTTCTTACTAGACCCCTGCGCAAGAGTTGCCCCATGACTAGCTGTGCCCTCTTCTTCCCAAGCATTTTTTCGATTTCATCCATCCCTAGCTTGCCCCTCCTCTGAAGGAGGGCAAGTACACTCCTTTGGGTGGAGGAAAAAAAGGATAGGTTCGCCTGGTCGGGGAGAGGGTGAAAGAAAGTGATCACCCTTCGCTCAAACCCTGGGGGCAGCATCAAGGCGGCAGCATCAAAAGGGGAGGACAGGTAGCGTTCACAGAGCCAGCGGGCGAGCTCGACCTGATGTGGGTGGAGCAGTGGACGCGAGTCGATAACACCCGCTATCTCCCTTGTTTGCTCCACCGACGGGCGATCGGTTAACTCAAAGACAATACCCTGCAAAAGCCTGGGCCCAAACGGTACCCACACCGCTTGGCCTACAGATAGTGGCATATCGGAGGGTATTGCATAGCTAAAGGTTTGGCGCTGCGCTATGGGCGAGTTGACGGCAACCTCAGCATATCTCATTCACGCGCCTAAAACAAAAGGAAGCCCAGACGGGTTATCCGCCTTCTGTCCTTGCCTCGCTCCGGCCTGTCTTCTTGGCTTTCGTCCTCTCCTTGATACGGGCTGCCTTGCCAGAGAGACCCCGCAGGTAGTAAAGCTTGGCCCTGCGAACTCGTCCACGCCGCAAGACCTCCACCCCCACCAGGCTCGGCGAGTGAAGGAAGAAGGTGCGTTCCACACCCACACCATAGGCGATACGCCTCACAGTGAAGCTAGCGCTAGCACCTCTCCCTCGCACCCGAATCACTTCCCCCTGAAAAGACTGGGTGCGCTCCCGCCCCTCCTCACCCATCCTAGTGCTAACCCTCACCGTGTCGCCAGGGCTGAGCTGGGGGATTTCATGATTTGGCTTTAGCTCAATTATGGAGTTGATATCCATGTTCTCGCATCCTCTCTATGAATTTTCTCTCTTCCTCAGAAAGGTGAGCCTTCTCTATTAGGTCAGGACGATGCCTCAGTGTGCGAAGCAGCGATTGCTCTCGTCTCCAATTGGCAATCGCGGCATGGTTTCCCGAAAGCAAAACCGAGGGCACAGACCACCCGCGATAGACCTGAGGGCGGGTATAATGGGGGTATTCCAGAAGCCCACTGGAGTGGGAGTCCTCCCGCCACGAGCCCTCCGAGCCTAAGACGCCAGGTAGTAGCCTCACCACAGCATCAACAACGACCATGGCAGCTAGCTCCCCACCCGTAAGCACATAGTCGCCAATGCTGATCTCATCGGTGATTAGGTGTTCTCTCACCCTCTCATCAACCCCCTCATAGTGCCCGCATATGAGGATAAGTTGCTCCCGCTGCGATAGCTCCTCGGCGATCCTCTGGCAGAAGAGCCGTCCCTGGGGGCTAAGAAGAACCACTGGTATACCATGGGCATTCCCTTTTATAGACTCTACGGCCTCGAACAGAGGCTCAGGCTTGAGCACCATCCCGGGACCACCGCCATATGGGTAGTCATCCACAACGTGATGTTTATCCCGGGCATAGTCACGAATATTGTGAATCGCGATGCTCACCAAGCCACGCTCGGTTGCCCGCTTAATGATGCTCTTTTCAAAGGGGCCGCTGAACATCTCAGGGAAGAGGGTCAAGATATGTATCTGCATATTCACCTTTCCTCGCCTCTAGCACACTCCCCAACCTCCCCTTTAAGGGTCTCCAGGGCATGGGGGAGAGCCTGAAGTATTACCTCGAGACACTCGCGCACTGCCCTGGGGCTCCCGGGCAGATTTATAATGAGACTATGCCCCCGAATGCCAGCCACCGCCCGACTAAGAATCGCTCGCGGGGTGTTTTTTAGGCTCGCCGCTCTCATTGCCTCGGGGAACCCGGGCACGATTTTCTCCACTACGGACAGTGTTGCCTCCGGGGTGACATCACGAGGGCTGAGGCCCGTCCCCCCCGTGGTCAAGATTAGGTCTATCCCGACCTCATCTGCCCACTCGATAAGCCTCTCCGAAATAATGCCCATCTCATCAGGCACAATTTCATACCTCGCCACAGTAGGAGCCAGAGGGGCAAGGCACTCCTTGATCGCCTCACCACTCTTATCCTCCCGTTCCCCCCGTGACCCCTTATCGCTAATGGTGAGAATACCCAAGGTAAACATTGAAAAACCCTGGCTTATCATATCATATAGAGGGCTTATTGCAAAGGTGCGGGTGAAAAATTGGAAAAAAGGTGGGAAAAGGTATTGACATTGTGGAGAATTGTGGTATAATGTGGGGGAATGTGGGAGAGGGGGTGGAGCAGCTTGTTCCTTGGTCAGTACGAGTATCGCATCGACCAAAAAGGCAGAATAGCTATCCCGCCCAAGTTTAGGGAAGAGTTCAGAGAAGGGCTAATTGCTGTTAGAGGTTTTGAGAAGTGTATCGTGCTCTACCCCCCTCGGGAGTGGGAAAAGGTTGCTGAAAGGTTCGCCGCTCTGCCCGCTACGCGCAGTAGATCAAGGAGAATAAGCCGCTTTACCTTCTCCTCCGCATTTGACCTTGAGCTTGATGGGCAGGGGAGGATTGCTCTGCCCCAACCCCTGCGCCAGTATGCGGAGATAAAAGAGATCGTAGTTATAGCCGGGTTAAACACCTGTATCGAGATCTGGGACAAGGAGCTGTGGGAGGCAGAGAGGGTGCTTATGGATGAACAGGCTTGGCAGATCGCTGAAAGCTTCGAGGCGCGCTCGTGAAGCAGGAGGCTAGAACATCCACCCATATACCCGTGCTCCTTAGGGAGGTTGTTGAGGCGCTTAGGGTTCATGTTGGTGGACATTATATAGATTGCACTGTAGGTGGCGGGGGGCATGCCGCTGCCATTCTGGAGAAGAGCTCCCCAGCAGGAAAGCTCCTCGGAATTGATGCCGACCCCAAGGCGATCGAGGTGGCAAGAGGAAGGCTGGAGCGATACGGCAGGGCGGTCACCCTGGTCAATGAAAACTTTGACCACCTGGAGGAGATCTGTTCAAGGCTGGGGTTTCGCCCGGTGCATGGCATACTTTTCGACCTTGGGATGTCATCGCTACAGCTTGAAAATGCAAGCCGAGGCTTCAGCTTTCAACTTGAATCCCCGCTGGATATGCGCTTCAGCCCCAGCCAGGAGCTTACAGCAGCCGAGATTGTTAATAGCCTGCCTGAAGAGGAGCTTGCCTATCTCATTGAGAGGTATGGCGAAGAGCGCAGAAGCAGAAGGATAGCAAGGTACATTGTGCAAAATCGACCCCTTAATACCACCCTTGAGCTTGCCAGGGTGGTGGAGATGGCAGTGGGAAAGAGAGACCGGATCCACCCAGCCACTAAGACCTTCCAGGCGCTGCGCCTTGCAGTGAATCAGGAGCTGGAGCACCTAGAAGCCGCTCTGATACAGGCAGTCAACCTTCTCAGCTTTGGTGGCAGGTTAGTGGTGATTAGCTATCATTCTCTGGAGGACCGCCTGGTCAAGGAATTCCTGCGCCAGGAATCACAGGGGTGTCTCTGTCCCCGGGGTGTACCAACCTGCACCTGTGGCTACACACCTACCTTAAAGGTCATCACCAAAAAAGTGGTTACCCCTTCGCGCGCCGAGGTGGAGTCCAATCCGCGTAGTCGTAGCGCTAGAATGAGGGTGGCAGAAAAAATTTAGGGAGGCATTTAGGGCAATGCTGGGCAGTGTTGTGGACATGGGCTGCTACTATCCTCTCTCGCTGGCAGGGCCATGGCTCCGCTCTCTAGGGTCGATGCTCAAAGGAACAAGCAAGATGAAGTGCCGGAGCCCCCACTTCTCTGCTGCTGTATCACCGCTGGCAGCAGCAACCCCCAAAAATTCTTCGTTGAGCCCCACTTGTGGCAGCCTCAATGATCGACAACACTGCCCAGTTCCCTCGGATTGTCGCCCGAAGGAGGTCACAAAAATGTGAGTGATATTATACATCAGATGGCGGGAAAAATCACGAAAGGAGGAGCAGATGCCAAAGAAAGGTACTTTCGCTGCCATCGATGTTGGCACTACTAAGATCTGCACCATACAGGCTAATATTAGTGAGGCCGGTGGCATCAGGGTTGTGGGGGTTGGTATTGGCCCTTCGAAGGGTCTGCATAAAGGTCTTGTGGTCAACATCGATGAGGCTAAGGAGTCAATTCGGGAATCAGTAAGGAAGGCAGAGCGCGCCAGCGGGCTCAAAATAGGGTCAGCCTATGTAGGGGTTACCGGGAGGCATGTCGGTTCGCTCAATAGTCGTGGCACGGTGGCAATTAGCCGCACTGACCGCAAGGTCGCCCCTGCTGACCTTGAGCGGGTGCTTGACAGTGCTCGCAGTGTTGAGGTCCCCTCTGATAGGAAGGTGCTCCATGTTATCCCGCGCCGCTATACACTCGACAATCAGGCGGGGGTCAGGAATCCGGTAGGGATGCATGGCTTCAGACTTGATGTGGAAACCCATATTATCACCGCCGCTGTGGCTTCGGTGAAGAATCTGGTGAAGTGCGTCCGTGGCATTGGGGTGGATATCGAGGACCTGGTGCTTGAGCCGCTTGCCAGCGCTGAGTCGGTATTGACCCCGGAAGAGAAGGAGTCAGGTGTGATCCTCGCTGATATCGGGGGCGGCACCACCGATATAGCCATATTTAAGGATGGGAGCATCTATCACACCGCCATATTGCCTGTCGCTGGCTATCAGGTTACTAGAGACATCTCTATAGGTTTGGGTCTGCCTTTTGAGGTGGCTGAGGAGATGAAGAAAAAGTATGGCCGGGTGATGCTCCGGCTTGATGGCAAGAGGGAGACCTCCGCCATAGGCACGGAGAATGGGTTCAGCTTCGCCTACGAGGATCTGTGCCAGATCATTGAGGTGAGGGTGGAGGAGATCTTGAGGCTGCTCCTTCTGGAGCTACCGCGTGATTATGTGGCGCTGGTGCCCGAAGGCCTAGTGCTTTGTGGGGGAAGCTCCAACCTGCCGGGCATAGATATGCTGGCTCGAGATGTGCTCAAGCTCCCGGTGAGGATAGGTGTGCCAAGGGGCATGTTTGGTCTCACCGACCTGCTTCATGATCCAGCCTATGCCACGAGCGTGGGGCTCCTTTGCTGGGCGGCAAATCATGAAGTTGGAGAGGGCTTGCCCCCTCAAGGCTATTGGCGAGTCATAGGCAGATCCATGAGACGCTTCCTGTTTCGCCTCAGGAGGCTGCTTCTCCCTTGGGGAGCTAGTTAAGGAGGAAGAAAAATGGTAAGAAGTAGCTACGCGCCAAGTCCAGCAAATATAAAGGTTATCGGGCTCGGGGGGGGTGGCTGTAATGCCCTGAATCGCATGATCCGCGAGGGGATCATCGGGGTGGAATTTATCGGGGTGAACACCGATGTCCAGGCGCTGACACGCTGCGAGGCACCCCATCTCATCCAAGTCGGGGGGAAGCTAACCAAGGGCCTTGGCGTTGGCGGTGACCCTGATTTGGGTGCTAAGGCTGCTGAGGAGAGCAGAAACGAACTCAAGGACGCCATCTCTGGCGCTGACATGGTGTTTATCACCGCTGGGATGGGTGGGGGTACCGGCACCGGTTGTGCCCCGGTGGTGGGGGAGATCGCTAAGAGCACCGGGGCCCTCACCATCGCCGTGGTTACCAAGCCCTTCAGTTTTGAGGGGGCCCGGCGAAGTCAGGTTGCTGAGGAGGGCATCAAAAAGCTGACCGCCGTGGTGGATACCGTGATCATAATCCCCAACGATCGCCTGCTCGCCCTCAGTGATAATAAGACACTCATGCAGGACGCTTTCAGGATGGCTGATGAGGTTTTGAAACAGGGGGTTCAGGCGATTGCCGAGATAATCACTGTCCCCGGTGAGATAAACCTCGACTTTGCCGATGTGAAGGCAATAATGAATAATGCTGGTCCTGCCTGGATGGCTATCGGGCACGGCAGTGGCCAGAACCGGGCAGTGGATGCCGCCAAGGCAGCCATCTCAAGCCCGCTGCTTGATGTCTCAATCGATGGGGCAACGGGGGTGCTATTCAATGTAACCGGTGGTCCCAGCCTCACCCTCCACGAAGTCAACGAAGCCGCCGCCGTCATCGGACAGGCGGTTCACCCGGAGGCAAATATCATCTTCGGGGTGACCTTCGATCCGAAGATGGATAAGGACATAAGGCTCACCCTTATCGCC
>DAOTXZ010000042.1:0-2877 GCA_034435115.1 Dehalococcoidia bacterium
ACGACAGCCGTGGTGGTGCCATCTCCTGCGATGTCATTGGTCTTGGTGGCTGCCTCTTTTATTAGCTGGGCACCCATGTTCTCAAAGGGGTCCTCAAGCTCAATGTCCTTGGCGATGGTGACCCCGTCGTTGATGACCGTCGGTGGACCAAACTTCTTGTCCAGAACCACACACCGCCCCTTCGGTCCTAGGGTTACCTTGACGGCATTAGCTAGGGCATCTATCCCCTTCTTCAGGGAGTGCCTGGCATCCTCACTATAGATTAGCTGCTTTGCCATGTCTTCCTCCTTCCGCTTTTAAATGATCTTGGCCAGTATATCGCTTTCCCGCAGAATCAGGTATTCCTCATCATTCTGCTTCCACTCGGTGCCGGCATACTTGAGGTAGAATACCCTGTCTCCCTTTTTGACCTCCATTTCGATCCTGGTTCCATCCTCAGCGAGCCTCCCCGGTCCCACCGCAACCACCTCCCCCTCCTGAGGCTTCTCCTTGGCGGTGTCGGGCAAATATATACCCCCTTTGGTTACCTCTTCCTTAACAATTGGCCTCACCACCACCCTGTCCCCCAAGGGCTCAAGCCGGACTGCCATACTGACCTCCTTTCTAGTCTCTCTATTTTAGCACTCTAGAGCAAAGAGTGCTAGTTTTGTGATTAAACAAAATAGCACTCTTTGTGCTATAGCATAGACTTCGAATTAACACTCTCAATCTATATTATACCAAACACGGCATTACCCGTCAATAGTTGATCTGCCAAAATCGTTGATAGGATACACTGAACCGTGTAAAATGCAGCTATGAGGCGCAAAAAGAGAGCAAGAAAGGTGAATTGGGATACTGAGCGCATTCGTGCCCTGAGGCGCTATCTGGGAGTGACTCAAACTGAGCTTGCCGATGTGTTGGGCGCGCGCCAGCAGACGATAAGCGAGTGGGAGACGGGGATGTACAAGCCCCGTGGTCCTTCGGCTACCCTTCTCACCATCATTGCTGAACGGGCTGGCTTTGAGTACCGGGAGAACAGGCAGGAACAGGATAAGGAATGAGCCAGGTCAAGATAGGCTGTTGTGGCTTTCCCAGGGGGATGAAGCACTACTTCTCCCAGTTCAAGGTTTGCGAGGTGCAGCAAACCTTCTATAAGCTACCCCGGCTGGAGACTGCTCTAAGGTGGCGGCGGGAGGCCGGTCCCGATTTTGAGTTCACTATCAAGGCGTGGCAGGTGATAACCCACCCCCCCTCCAGCCCTACCTATCGCAGGTCTGGGTTGAAGATTGAGCCGGGGAAGGAGGGGAACTACGGCTTCTTTAGACCCAGCGATGAGGTGATGGAAGCTTGGCGAAAGACCAAGGAGACGGGTGAGGCGCTGGGGGTGAGGATTATTGTCTTTCAGTGTCCTGCCAGCTTCAGGGAGACCGCGGAGAGTGTGGCAAACACCAGAGTTTTTTTTCGAGCTATTGATAGGAGTGGCTTTGTTTTGGTCTGGGAGCCGCGTGGGGAGTGGGACGGGGGGAGGGTGAGGGCGCTCTGTGAGGAACTTGATCTTGTTCACTGCGTTGACCCTCTGAAGGCGGTGCCTTTATATGGGAGGCTGAAATACTTTCGGCTGCATGGAGGGCCGGGCTATCGCCATACCTATACAGATGAGGAGCTAGAGCGACTTAAGGGGATGGTGGAGGGGGAGACATATTTTATGTTCAATAATATCAGTATGTATGATGATGCCTTGAGGCTTAAGAGGCTATTCTATGGTGAGCTTGGGGACTAGCCCGCGTGGGGAGGTATATACCCTGGGAACGAGCACTCGTTCATTTGAGGAGTTTCTCGGACTTTTGAGCTTGAATGGAATTGAGTTGGTGCTCGATGTGCGCCGTTTCCCTACTAGCAGGTTTGAGCACTTCAGGAGGGGGGAACTTGAGGGTTTACTTCGGGAGGCTGGGATCGGTTATATCTACATGGGCAGGGAACTTGGTGGGTATCGGCGAGGGGGCTATCCAGCCTTCACCTCGTCGGATGAGTTCAGGATGGGAATCGAGAGGCTGGAGGAGTTGGCTATGGCGAGGAGGGTGGCCATTGTTTGTGCTGAGCGCCTTCCCTGGAGATGTCATCGCCGGTTTATAGGTTTTGAGCTCAAGAGGCGGGGGTGGCAGGTGATCCATGTCATTGACCGGGGGAGAAGGTGGGAACTGAAGGGGGATGGCTTTTAGATAGTGTAATCGTGGCTTTTATTTCTTCGGGAGGCATTATTGAAGGAGGATGAAGAACAGGTGCTCTATCAGGGAGTAACGGGCGCCTTGGGGTATGAGAAGACTACAACGCAATCGCATCCCTTTCGTCTTTGATCTCGGCAGGGCCAGCTTCACCGTCACGGTTTCATCAACTATAACCCTCAGTTGCATCCTCGCTAGGAGCACTCCCCACTTTTGGTCACTCATGGTGCTCAAATTGCGGCTGGCAATCTCGCAAAAATGCATCATGCCTTCTTGGTCGACAACAGGCTCGTCCCATAACTGGTGGAAATTTGATCTAGCCAAATCCTATCCCCTCTGTGCCATCTCTAGTCAATCCTTTTAGGTAACCAATGCTTCTTCCAGGAGTTCAAGCCTGATTGGCTCCTTTCCAGCGCCTTTGCTACCTCCTCTATCAAGGCTGAGATTTCACCGGGGGAGCGCCCCACCACATTGGTCAGCCTCTTGACTTCCTTTTCTTGGCTGCTGCCTCTTACCCCAAGATAGAGGCCGTCCAGGAAGAGGTAGATTATCTCTTCCGTGGAGAGATCACGGTTGCGCCAGTTATTGAAGGCCTCCTTGAGAGCCTTATTTGCTCCTGAAACACTGGAAGGGGAAAGCCCACCCTCACCCCGCAGTGGCTTAAGTGCTCGCT
>DAOTXZ010000043.1:0-7651 GCA_034435115.1 Dehalococcoidia bacterium
ATACCTGGGTGGTCGCTTGAGCTCAGGGAAAGGAGTGATACCTCGCCATAGCCGCAATTCCTCACCAGCCCCTCAACTGCCTGAATGATCTCATCTTGAGGGCGCTGGCGCAGGGGGCGATAGATTATCCCCGCCTGGCAGAAGCGGCAGCCGCGGGTGCAGCCCCGCTGGATCTCCACCACCCCGCGGTCATGGATCACCTCAATGTAGGGGACAACGGGCTTGGTGGGGGGTGGGGGAAGCTTTGAGACGATGCGCCGCCTAAGGCTCGGGCTTGCCTCGGGCGCCGTCGGGGTGATGGCGGCCACGGTGCCGTCATCGTGATAGTCCACACGATAGAGGCTTGGGACATAGATGCCGGGGATCGAAGACGCCTCTCGCAGTAGCTCCTCTCTACTGCCTCTCCCTTCCAATTTCCACCTTCTGAAGAGCTCCAGGAGCTCCGGAAGCACCCCCTCCCCCTCCCCCATGACAAAAAGGTCGATGAACTCCGCCATGGGCTCGGGGTTGAGGGCGCAACTCCCCCCGGCGATCACAAGTGGGTATGAATCATCCCGCTCCGAGGATAGAACCGGAATCCCGGCGAGGTCGAGCATGTTGAGGACATTGGTGTAGGTCAGCTCATAGCCGAGGGAGAATCCGATGATGTCAAATTCCTTGAGCGGGCGCTTCGATTCCAGAGAGAATAGCGGGATGCCCCTGGCTCGCATTTCACCCTCCATATCCCCCCAGGGGGCATATACCCGCTCAGCCAGGATATGGGGCTCCCTATTCAGGAGATCATAGAGGATGGCAAGCCCGAGGTTGGACATGCCGATCTCGTAGAGGTCGGGGTAGGCAAGGGCCACCCTTATCTCCGCTCTCTCCCAGTCCTTGGCAATGCTGTTCCATTCCCCACCGGTATAGCGAGCCGGCTTGGTGACCCTGGGCAGGACTAAATCCATATTGTACATCGGTCTCTCCCGATTAAACAGTATAACCCGGCTTTCACCCGTAAGCAAATGTTAACAAAATATAACTTGACAGCATATGTCAGGGCTGATATTATGAGGTTCCAGTCTTAAAAAGAAGGTGTCTGATGCTTAAGAAGTTAGCCCCTCTGATTTTGGTTTTTATGCTGGTTTCGACCTCTGTTCTCACCGGCTGCGGTGCGCCGGCGGTGAGGGCGATAGACCTCGTGCCTGCGAGGGCCGATCTCGTGGTCGATATCAATATTAGCGCCATCCTTGAGGACACCGACCTTGAGGCGCTCTACGATGAAGTAAGAGGCCCTGATGACCCAGAGGATCTTGAGGATGCACTCGCCGCCTTCACTGCCGAGACCGGGATCGATCTGGCGGGGTTCACCGAGCTTGTCTTCTTTGGCGATCTAAAGTCTCAGGATTATTTCGGCGGGATCGCCGTTGCCCCTCAGGATGTAATCTCAGCCCTTAAGGATGTAATAGACGATTATATGACTCCGACTCCATATAGCGGCAAAAGCATATATGCAGGCGAGGAGCTGGCGGTCTGCTTCCTCAGTTCGACCATGGCTGTCGCTGGCCCTAGGGAGGTGGTGGAGGATGTCATTGATGCCAGCAACGGACAAGCCCCCAAGCTCAGCGGTGAGATTCTTCACTGCTATAACGCCCTTGGCGATGTCTGGGTGAAGGCGGTCATAGCCGTTACCCCTGGGATGCTGACTAATATCCCCGAAGAGATGGGTGGGGGGTCACTTGGCATGCTCCAGGACCTCCAGGTTTTGGGCTTCAGCTTTGATAAATCGGGGACAGGAGACCAAGCGGAAATCGCCCTGGCACTGAAGCTCTACTTTGAGAACGCAGATTCTGCTGGGGATTTCAAGGACTTGGTCGATGGCATGATCAGCTTGCTCAAAATTATGGTCCCGCGGCAGTATCCGTCTGTTGTGGCCAATATGATTGATGATCTGCTCGACAAGATAGGTGTTTCCCGAAGTGCCGCCGTCGTCACCATAACCTTCGAGATAACACTGGGAGAGATTCGGGACCTGGTTGACATGATGACAGCCATGTCCCTCTACAGCGAGGACCAGACCAGTATCGAGATGGCAGTCCTCTTCTACAGACTCGATCACCTGTTTACTCTGCCCACCGCTACCGGACAAGCCGGCGCCATCGACTTCACCAGGCTTGTTCCGGACTATCTCCCTAGGGAGCCGGCATCATCCGCTGGCGTCGGTGGGCATTACACCTGGCATGTAGATGATCAGGGCACAGTTTACTCAATTCCCGAGTTCGATGGAACATACCCGTGACGAAAAGGATTTGGGAGGATAGAGATTTACGCCATCATTGAGACGGGAGGAAAACAGTATAAGGTCTCTCCGGGGGATATTATTGAAGTCGAGCGCCTTCCGGTGGGGAAGGGCAGCACCGTCGAGCTTGACCGGGTGCTCCTTGTTGCCGATGATGGCGAGGTGAGGGTAGGCACGCCCATTGTTAAAGGGGCAAAGGTTATTGCCACTGCCCTTGGTGAGGGCAAGGGGAAGAAGATCATTGTCTTCAAGTATAAGCCCAAGGTTCGCTACCGCAGGAAGAAGGGGCATCGGCAGCTTTACACCAGGCTTGCGATAAAGGAAATATCCTGCTAATATATATAGACGAGGTGAATTCGGATGGCGCACAAAAAGGGTGGTGGCAGCACAAGATTAGGGCGTGATAGCCAATCGAAGCGGCTTGGCGTGAAGCGATTTGATGGTCAGCTTGTGCGGGCGGGCACTATTATCGTTCGCCAGAGAGGAACCCGTATCAAGCCGGGAGATAATGTCGGTGTTGGGCGGGATCATACCCTCTTTGCCCTTGTCGACGGCTTTGTCAAGTTCGAGCCGGAATCCAAGTATAAGAGGAAGGTAAGCGTCTATAGCGCTTAGGACACAAGAAGATGAAAGACAAAATACACCCTAAATATTATACTGATGCCAAGGTGGTCTGCTCCTGCGGCAATACCTTTACTGTTGGCTCAACAAAGCCGGTCTTGAAGGTGGAGGTGTGTAGCAGGTGCCACCCATTCTTCACCGGTGAGCAGCGTATCGTGGACACGTCGGGGCGGGTGGAGCGTTTTAAGAAACGATACAAGGTCGAGGGTTAGGGTTCTAGCAATTTGAAAAATGGAGCGGGGATTTATCCCCGCTCCATTTTTATAGGTCTTCCTTCTTGAGCTCCTGAAAGAAGCAGGTCTTATTGCCGGTATGGCATACTGGGCCCTGGGGGTCGGCGAGGAGAAGTATAGCGTCCCCATCGCAGTCGATGAGAACCGAGCGGACAATAAGGTAGCTTCCCGAGGTCTCCCCCTTATGCCAGAGCTGTTGCCGGCTGCGGCTGTAGAACCACGCCTGACCGGTGGCAAACGTTCTCCGTAGTGACTCCTCGTTCATATACCCCAGCATGAGAACCTCGCCGGTATTGGCATCCTGGGCGATTGCTGCGATTAACCCCTTTTCATCGAATTTTACCATTCCTCACAACCTCTCTAGTGTTATGGTTTGGCTTATGGAAATTTACCACATAGGTGAAGAGATTGCCCTGCTTCTGAAATGGCTGAAATCCGGCTCTTCGGGCGAGGGTTATGGTGGTGCCACTGAGTGAGTAATCGGGGTCGGGGAGCATCTCAGTTATCGACAATATCCCACCCGGCCGTAGCACGCGGCTCAGCTCTTGGAGGAGGGCGTCTTTATCGGGCACCTCGCCCAAAACGGCAACCATAAATGCGAGGTCGAAGCTACTATCGCGGAAGGGAAGGGCCTGCCCATCCCCCACCAGCAGAGCCACATTCTCAAGCCCCTCTCCCGTTATCTTCTGCTTAAGCCTGGCTATTAGCCTTGGCTCGATATCGAGGCAGTATAGCCTGCCTTCCCCTCCCACCTGCCTTGCTGTCTCCAGTGTTAAATATCCAGAGCCAGGACCCAATTCCAGTACTTTCATTCCCTTCTTGACCCCCACCTGCCTCACGGCTTTTGGTGGGCTTTGGAGGATCCGCCGGAGGGGGTTATCTATAACCAAAGCCACCTGCCAGGGAATCGGGAAAGGATGGAGCTTTCGAACTATCCTGAACACAACAAAAAAGAGGATGAGCCAGGCACCTATCAGGCTGAGAATTACTATTGCTGCGGTGTTCAATCGATCTCCTTCTTAAGATTTTCAAAGGGCGCTAATTTTGTCATTTCCCTTCGACGCTAAGCTTAGCCATTGCCTCCCCCAGATCCATCTCCCCGCTATAAAGCGCCCTGCCCACAATCGCCCCCTCAACCCCAATCTGGCTCAGCCTCCTCAGGTGCTCGATCGACGAAATCCCGCCCGAGGCGATGATAGGGAGGCTTGTCCTTGAGACCAGCCGAGCTAGCGCCTCAAAGTTTGGCTCAGAAAGGGTGCCATCGCGGGCGATGTCGGTATAGATAAACCGCCTCACCCCCAGCCCTGCCATCCTCTCCACAAGCTCGCCTGCGGTGACAGTCGAGCTCCTTCTCCAGCCATGAGTTGAGACATAGCCATCTCTGGCGTCAATGCTGATAATGATGGCTTCCCCATACCTTCGGCATGCCTCCTCTACCATGGTGGGGTCCTCAACCGCCACCGTGCCCAGGATCACCCGATTTATGCCGAGCTTGAGAAGCTCCTCCACTGTGTCCATTCGGCGAATGCCGCCGCCCAGTTGCAGCGGAATTGAGACAGCGCGCGCTATCCGCTCGATAATGGCTTTATGGCATAGCTCCCCCTTGGCAGCCCCGTCAAGATCAACGAGGTGAATCCTTTTTGCCCCCCCCTTTTGCCACCTGATGGCAACAGCAACCGGGTCCTCAGGGAAGACCGTCTCTTTACTATAGTCGCCCTGATAGAGGCGAACACATCTTCCTTGTCGGAGGTCTATGGCGGGGATTATCTCCATTGTTTTCATCAATTTATTGCCCTTTCTCATTCTATCATAGCTAATTCACCCAAGCTAGTCTGCCCGAAACCAAGTCTAACAGGGGGGAAGCTGGCTTGACAAGCAAGCTTCCCCCCTGTTAGACTTCAGATGATACTTTCCTCTCTGGGAGAAGGCGGCTCGGGCGGAATTTTTGTCCTAGAACTTATCCAATGGTATGGCGAGAGCGAGCGGAGGATTTCACACAGGGGCTTGTCGAGGTCTTCACCGGCCACGGTAGGGGAAAGACCTCAGCGGCGCTTGGATTGGTTCTCCGCGCCGCAGGGCATGGCCTTCGCAGCCATATCATCTTTTTTATGAAGGGTGATTACCCCTATGGCGAGAGGAAGTCCCTTACCTATCTCCCCAATGTAACCTTTGCCAGTTTTGGTCATCCGCACTTTGTTGACCCGATGAATATAAAAGAGGAGGAGAGGGAACAGGCTCGCCGGGCACTGGAGGAGGCTCGCCGGGCGATGCTCAGCGGGGATTATCATCTGGTGATACTGGATGAGGTAAATGTGGCTACTTCATTCGGGCTCCTTGATGTCGGTGATGTGGTCAAGCTAATCGATGAGAAACCCCAGAATGTAGAGCTCATCCTCACCGGTCGCAATGCACATCCTGAGATCGTCAAGATGGCGGATGTGGTCACTGAGATGCTGGACATAAAGCACCCCTTTGAGAGGGGGATCCTGGCACGGAAGGGGATAGATTATTAGGGTGGTGGCGGAGCGAGGGGAGCGAAAAAGGGGTGAGCGGTGTTTGAGCGGAGGAAGCTCGACGAGGTCCGACTCCGGAGAACTGAGTGGGAGAAGGTGGCCTCCCAGGCCAGAGAGAGGCGGGATCGCTTTGTCACCACCTCGGGAATCCCTATTGAGCGAGTCTATACTCCAGAACATACCGCCGGGCTTGACTATCTGGAGGCTCTGGGCTTTCCCGGGGAGTATCCCTTTGTTCGGGGTATCCATCACACCGGCTACCGGGGACGGCTTTGGACGATGCGCATGTTCTCCGGCTTTGGCAGCGCTGAGGAGTCCAACGCCCGTTTCAAGTATCTTCTGGAACATGGTGAGACGGGGTTGAGCGTTGCCTTCGATATGCCTACTCTTATGGGCTATGATACCGATGCCCCCCAGGCGAGGGGTGAGTTTGGTAAGTGCGGGGTAGCGGTATCCTCCCTCGCCGATATGGAGGTTCTTTTTGATGGCATCCCCCTCGATCAAGTCACTACCTCGATGACCATAAATAGCCCGGCGGCGGTGATCTGGGCGATGTATATCGCCGCTGCTGAAAAGCGTGGCATAGCCATGGAGAGGCTTGGGGGCACAATACAGAACGACATCCTCAAGGAATACATCGCCCAGAATGAGTATATCTTCCCCCCCGCCCCCTCAATGCGCCTTGTCGTTGACACCTTCGAGTTCGGCATGAAGCACCTCCCCCTCTGGAACACCATAAGCATCAGCGGCTATCACATCAGGGAGGCGGGGGCAAATGCAGTTCAGGAACTGGCCTTCACCCTTGCCAATGGGCTCGCCTATGTTCAGGCGGGGATCGAGCGGGGGCTTGATGTGGATAAGTTCGCCCCAAGGCTTAGCTTCTTCTTTAATGTGCATAACGACTTCTTCGAGGAGATTGCCAAGTTCCGGGCTGCCCGCCGCATCTGGGCTCGGGAGATGCGACGAAGGTTCGGGGCAAAGAGCGACCGCTCTCTATGGCTTCGCTTCCATACCCAGACCGCTGGCTGTTCCCTGACCGCACAACAGCCAGAGAACAACATCATCCGCGTCGCCCTACAAGCCCTTGCCGCAGTGCTGGGGGGGACCCAGTCGCTTCACACCAACTCGATGGACGAAGCGTTTGCCCTTCCCTCGGAGAAGGCAGTTCGCATCGCCCTCCGCACCCAGCAGATAATCGCCCATGAGAGTGGGGTCACAAGTAGCGTTGACCCTCTTGGTGGCAGCTTTATGGTGGAGGCCCTCACCAACCGGATGGAGGAAGCTTGCTACGAATACTTCGATAAGATAGATTCCTTGGGAGGGGTCATCCCGGCTATTGAGAAGGGCTTCTTCCAGCGCGAGATCGCCGATTCCGCCTATCGCTACCAGAGTGAGATCGAAAGCAAAGACCGCATAATTGTTGGGGTCAACGACTATATCCTTGATGAGCCGGTGAGTATTCCCCTCCTCAAAATAGACCCGATGGGTGAACGACGCCACCTGGAGCGCCTGAATCGGGTCAGGTGTGAGCGAAACGGGAATGAGGTGGCAGAGAAACTGGAGAAGCTCCGCAGGGCTGCCCAAGGGACAGAAAACCTTATGCCCTATATCCTCGATGCGGTGCGCTCCTATGCTACGCTGGGGGAGATATGTGGCGTCCTCCGCGAGGTGTTTGGAGAGTATAGACCGATTGCGGTATTATGATTCTCAACATTAGGGGGGAGAAAATGATCACTTTAAGCGTAATCAAGGCAGATGTTGGTGGTTATGTAGGGCATTCCAGTATGCACCCCGCCCTTGTCGAGAAGGCTCAGGAGATACTGGAGCGGCAGAAGGGGCTTCTCATTGATTTCCGTGTCACCTGGTGCGGGGATGACCTCCAGCTCATCATGACCCATGAGCAGGGGGAGGACAATGAGAGGATCCATAAGCTTGCCTGGGACACCTTCCTTGAGTGTACCAAGATTGCCAGGCAGTTGAAGCTCCATGGGGCGGGGCAGGACCTATTA
>DAOTXZ010000044.1:0-3582 GCA_034435115.1 Dehalococcoidia bacterium
CTCTCCTTCTTCCCCCAATTGAGTTCCCCTCCCCACCCTTCAGTGTTGCTGTGCATCCCAAGACAAAGGCAGACCTGGACAAAATGGGAGCAACACTAGCCAGAATAGCCGATGAAGACCCCACCCTCAAGGTGTATAGAGACCCTGACACCAGAGAGACCATCCTCTCCGGCATGGGAGAAACCCATGTTGAGGTGGCCTGTGACAGGATGCAGCGAAAGTTCGGGGTTGAGGTGAGGTTGGAGCTGCCAAAGGTCCCCTATAAGGAGACGATCACCATCCCGGTTAAGGCTGAATATAAGCACAAGAAACAGACCGGCGGGCACGGTCAATATGGCCATGTCTTCCTTGAGCTTGAGCCGATGCCTCGTGGTGCTGGTGTTGAGTTTATCGATAGGGTTGTGGGTGGCGTCGTGCCCAAGAACTATATCCCGGCTGTGGAGAAGGGGGTTATGGAGGCAGTCCAGGAGGGGGTATTGGCAAAATATCCTGTAACCGATGTGAGGATAACCTTATACGACGGCAGCTACCATGTGGTTGACTCATCTGACATCTCCTTTAAGATCGCCGGGGCACAGGCGACGAAGAAGGGGCTTTCCCTGGGGCAGCCAATCCTGCTTGAGCCAATAATGACTATCCGGATTAGTGTCCCTGAGAGCTTCACCGGCGATATTATAGGTGACCTTAATGGCAAGAGAGCCAGGGTTTCAGGAATGACCCCTCAGGATGGGATGAACATCATTGAGGCGCAGGTTCCTCTTGCTGAGGTTCTTCGTTACGCTACACAGTTAAGGTCAATAACCCAGGGGCGTGGTAGCTACACGATGGAGTTCAGTCACTATGAGGAGGTGCCCGCCCACATTGCACAAAGGATAATTGAGGATTCAAAGAGGGGGTGAGAAATTGAAGCCCTCTCACCCCCTCTTTGTGGCTACCTTTTAACCCTTAAGCTCCTTGACCTTCTCTATGAAGGCGGGGAGTACTTTCTTCCAATCCCCGACAACCCCATAGTGGGCAACCTTGAAGATATTGGCATCAGGGTCTTTGTTTATGGCGACGATATTCTTCGACCCGCTCATCCCTGAGATGTGCTGTGCCGCGCCGGAGATGCCCACTGCGATATACAGTGTGGGGCTAACAATGGCTCCGGTCAGCCCGATCTGAAGTGAGGCTGGAACCCAGCCCATGTCACAAGGTGGCCTGGAGGCCCCCACGGCACCTCCCAGTATCTTGGCCAGTTCCTCAATGTATTTGAAATTGGCCGCTTCACCCATACCTCTCCCCCCACTCACTACTACAGGAGCATCGGTGAGCTTTATCCCCACCACCTCCTCTTTCACCATCTGGATAAACTTGGTTTTCATCTGTGCTGGGTCAAGACCCGCCTCGATTTTAACTACCTCTCCCCTCCTCGAGTCATCCCGGGGGAGCGGATCCATGGCCTTTGCCCTCACGGTAGCCATTTGAGGACGAGCCTCACAGATGTAATTAGCCTGGGCATTTCCCCCGTAAACGGCCTTTGTTTGAACCATAAGCTTTGTCCCCGGGTCGATACTGAGGGCGAGGCAGTCCAGAGAGACACTAGTGTCCAGCCTGAAGGCTAGTCTCGGGGCGAGGTCACGCCCGATGGCAGTTTGCCCCATAAGCAGGATGTTCGGTTTTACCTGTCTTGCAACCTTTTCCATGACTGTCACATAGGTCTCTGTCAGATAATGTTCGAGCAAGGGGTCATCAACGACATAGACCTTATCGGCCCCAAAAGCGATGGCATCTCTTGCCAGGTTCCCGATCCCACTCCCCAATAAAGCTGCAGCCAGCTCCTCACCGAGCGCATCAGCAAGTTTCCTGCCACCCCCCAGTAGCTCAGCAGTGATGGGAGCGAGTTTGCCGTCAGAAGTCTCGCCGAGGATCAATACCCCTTTGTACTCAGCCATTGGGATTTACCTCCTGTTATCGGTTTTATATTATCTTTGCCTCACGGAGTCTAAGTGCCAGCTTGGCACCGGCCTCCTCTAATGTTTCCCCTTCTATGATCTCACACTTGGACACTATCTGAGGGACGAATGCCTTGAGAAGCCTGGTGCGGGCCTTGATCTGAGCGGGATCGACCCCGATATCCTTAGCTGTCCACACCGTTAGTGGCTTCCTGCCTGCAGCCATGATCCCCCTCATCGTGGGATAGCGAGGCTCACCGAGTTCGTTGCTGACTGTGATCAAGCAAGGCGTGGTTGATTCGATGATTTCATAGCCATCGGCAACCACGCGCTCCACCCTCACTTTGCCATCGATGACCTCAACCTTTTTGGCTACAGTTATGCATGGCATCCCCAATATCTCAGCGATACCGGATCCAACCTGTCCCCTATCCCAGTCTGCTGCTTGTCTGCCACAGAAGATGAGGTCATATTTACCGATTTTCTTGATTGCAGCTGCCAGGGCGTAAGCGGTGCCATAGGCATCCAGATCGGTGAGGGCTGCGTCCTCAATAAGATAAAGCTCATCAGCACCCATGGAAAGCGGTTTCTTGACCACATCCCTCAAGAGGCCTGTCCCCATGCTTATTACCCTGATTGTCCCCCCGTGGGCATCCTTGATGCGAAGGGCAGCCTCGGTGGCCTGCTCATCGAAGGGGCTTATTACTGGGGGAATGCCTGGGGGAGGGACAGCCTTATTTGTAGCGGGGTCGAGCTTGAAGGTGGCTGGTGGTGCTTCGGGGTCAAGTATCTGCTTGACACAAACGATCATTTCCATGGTAACCCTCCTCTTGTTTATGGAAATTGGGGCAAACTGAGCCGCTCGTCATGATTTAATCATAGCTATCCCCTCTCTGTCAAGCCAGATCAGGTCTCTATCATGACCACCCGGTCTATTCCGCAAAGGTCTTTTAAAAGCTCAACCCTGGCGCCCGGAAAATGTCTACCTGCCAGTGAAGCAACCTCCTCCCCTTGCCCCTCTCCAATCTCCAGGAGGATATAGCCGCCGGGGAGAAGCTTCCCCCTGGCCTGGGCGAGGAGCTCCCTTATCCTATCCAGACCATCGTTACCACCATAAAGGGCAATGAGGGGCTCAAAGGTCTTTATCTCGGCGGGTAGTTGGCTCAGGTCCGATTCCTTAATGTAGGGCAGGTTTGCCACTATAAGATGAACGGGTTCAGGGAGGGGACTTAGCATATCACCACAAAGTAGATGGACACGATTTTCCACGCCGTATCTTGAGGAGTTGATTCTTGCCACCTCCAAGGCGTCAGCTGAGATATCTATAGCATAGATTTTGGGTTGGGGTAGGTTGAGGGCGATGGAGATGGCGATGGCGCCGCTTCCGGTGCCGACATCAGCCACAAGACAGGAGCGCCCCTTCATCAACTCTAGTGTCTTTTCCACCAGTAGCTCGCTTTCGGGTCGGGGGATGAGCACGCGGCGATCGACATAGAAATCGACGCCGAAGAACTCCCTCCTGCCGGTTATATAGGCTACCGGCTCGTGATGAAGGCGGCGAGCTATTAAGGAGTCAAAGGCTTCGGCTTCCTCACCGGACAACTGTTCGTCTAACTGGGCATAAAGGTAGGCCCGGTCTGCCCCGAGG
>DAOTXZ010000045.1:0-15864 GCA_034435115.1 Dehalococcoidia bacterium
GGCTCAGTCCCAAGCTTTACTTCATGCTCGGTTTGCCCACGGAGACTGCTGAGGATGTGGAAGGCATTGTCAGGCTCGTTGGCAAGATATGCCAGGAGGGGAAAAGGGCATCGACAAGGCAGCCCCAGGTCAAGGTAAGCGTATCAGCCTTTGTCCCCAAGGCTCATACCCCCTTTCAGTGGGCGGCACAGAACACCGAGGAGGAACTCAATCTGAAGCTCAACATACTCAGGCGAGGACTCAAAAGGTTGGGGGTCCGACTCTCGTGGCAGGACACGAAAATGAGCCTGCTTGAGGGGATATTGGCACGGGGAGACCGACGCCTGGGCAGGGCAATTCACCGCGCCTGGGAGCTAGGCTCGAGCTTCGATGCCTGGCGGGAGCGCTTCGATTATGGGAGATGGCTCAAGGCGTTCGAGGATAGTGGACTTGACCCAAGGTTTTATGCTAATCGCGAGCGGCCACTGGATGAACTATTCCCCTGGTCCCATATCGACGTGGGGGTGAGTCAGGCATTTTTGAAGCGAGAATACCGGCGCACCCTTAGCGGAAAGGAAACCGGGGACTGCCGCATCGAGGAGTGTAACACCTGCGGGCTTGAGAGGTGGGTGGCTGACTGTCAGCGTAAATATCAGGAACTTGCTACCAAGCCCAAAATGACCGAGGCGGCGAGAAAATCACAGGCTGTTTAGGAATTCCTCAATAGCTTTATTTACCTCGTCCGGCTTCTCCACAAACACCCCGTGGGTTGCCCCTTCGATTATCACCGCCCTTGCCCCCTGAATCTTGTCGGCGAGGTACTTGGTATATTTTACGGGGGTCATCTCATCCTGAGTGCCGCATAAAGCCAGCGTGGGGAGCCTGATCTCGTGAACCCGATCCATTATGTCAAACTTATCGCAGCAAAGCAGATCATTTAGCTGAACCGCTGGACCTATAGCCCGCATCTTCTCCCGCACCACATCCCTCACCTCCGGGGGCAGAGACTCGCTCATATCAGGAAACCCCTCCGGCATGCTGCCGGTCTTTATTGCCTCCTCAAGTGCGCCGAGGAACATAGGGTGCACCCTCAGTCTTGCCCCGGAGCCGATGATAATAAGACCCTTGAGGTCCTCAGGATACTTCAGCCCGTAGAGGAGAGCAATGCCGCCGCCAAGGGAGTGCCCGGCAAGGACGACATCTTTATATCCCCGACCGTGGATGTAGCCCCGCAGCCACTCCACATAGCCATCCATGCTGGTGCACGGCTTGCCCTCGGGATGACCGGGAAGATCAATGGCTTCTGAGTCGGGGAAGTATTTTGTTTGATAATACCACATCTCCTTCATCCCGCCCGAGCCATGAATAAATATGAGCTTCACTTCCGCCCTCCTATGACGATTCCGGAACCCCTTCCTTTATAGCCACCTTGAGCACCTCATCGATGTGCTCAACCAGGATGAACTCAAGCTCCTCTCTCACCTGCCTGGGCACCTCCTCAAGGTCTTTCTCATTATCCTTGGGCAGAATTACCTTCCTTATCCCGGCACGGTGGGCCACCAGAACCTTGTCCCTTATGCCACCAACGGGCAACACCCTCCCCCTCAATGTAATCTCACCGGTCATGCCCACATCCTTAGCCACCCGGCGCTTGGTTATAGCAGAGACCAGTGCAACCGCCATAGTGATGCCCGCTGAGGGGCCATCCTTGGGGATGGCGCCGGCGGGGACGTGAATATGGACATCGTTCTTCTCATAAAAGGCCTGCTCAACTCCCAGAGACTCAGCCCTAGAGCGGGCATAGGTAAGCGCCGCCCGAGCCGACTCCTGCATAACATCGCCGAGCTTGCCGGTGAGGATCAGGTTACCCTTCCCCGGGACTAGGGCAGCTTCAATAAAAAGGACATCACCGCCAGCCGGTGTCCAGGCAAGCCCGGTAGCCACCCCAACCTCGTCAGCCTTCTCGGCAACCTCATAGCGGAACCTCTGGGGGCCAAGATAGTCGTGAAGCCTCTCAGGAACGACTATGGTTTTCCCCTCACCACCCTCCGCCACCCGCCTCGCCGCTTTACGGCAGATGGTGCCGATCTCCCGCTCCAGGTTCCTCACCCCGGCCTCGCGGGTGTAGTTTCTGATTATGGTGAGCAGGGCTTCATCGGTTATCTCGAGCATCTGGGGGGTGAGCCCATTTTCCCCGAGCTGTCTCGGGATGAGATAGTTCTTGGCGATGTTGAGCTTTTCAAGCTCGGTATATCCCGGAAGCTCCAGAACCTCCATCCTGTCCCTGAGGGCAGGGGGGATAGTATCGACGATATTGGCAGTGGTGATGAACATCACTTTTGAGAGGTCAAAGGGGACGTCGAGATAGTGATCGACGAAGGAGAAGTTCTGCTCCGGGTCCAGGACCTCAAGCAGAGCCGCCGAGGGGTCGCCCCGAAAGTCAGCGCCAATCTTGTCGATCTCATCAAGCATGAACACCGGGTTGTTGGATTCAGCGCGGCGAATCCCTTGGATGATCCTGCCTGGAAGCGCCCCGACGTAGGTGCGACGGTGGCCACGGATCTCGGCCTCGTCCCTTATACCACCCAAGGACATACGGATAAACTTCCTCCCCAGGGCTCGAGCTATGGACTGCCCCACCGATGTCTTCCCCGTCCCCGGGGGGCCAACAAAGCAGAGGATGGGCCCCTTCATATCCTCCTTTAGCCTGCGCACCGCCAGATAATCAAGTATCCTCTCCTTCACCTTGTCCAGATCATAGTGGTCTTCGTCCAGGACCTTGGCCGCCCGGGAAAGATCCAGGTTATCCTCGGTGCTCTTCTTCCACGGGAGGTTGATCAGCCAGTCCAGATAGGTATGGGAAACAGTGTACTCCGCAGCGGCAGGGGGCATCTTTGAGAGGCGATCAAGCTCCCGCTCGGCCTCCTTTCGCGCCTCTTGTGGAAGCCCGGCTTGCTCGATCTTCTCCCTAAGCTCATTTATCTCCAGGGTGCGCTCATCAACCTCCCCCAATTCCCTCTGAATCGCCTTCAGCTGCTCCCTGAGATAGAACTCTCGCTGCGCCTTGGTCATCTCCTCCCTCACCTGGGACTGGATCTTGCTCCCCAGCTCCAGTATCTCGAGCTCCCTATTGATAAAAGTGGTGAGCCTTTTGATCCTTTCAGCGACGTCGAGCGTCTCCAGTATCTCCTGCCCATCGTTGACGTTAAGGTTGAGGTGAGCGGCGATGAAGTCGGCAAGTTCGCCCGGCTCAGGGATATTGACCGCTGCGATACCGATTTCACTGGGAAGATTGGGGGCTAAAGAGACAACCTTCTGGAAAAGGGCTAACAGGTTTCTGGTCGTCGCTTCAAGCTCGGTGCTCCTCTCCGCCCTGGACTCAACCACCTCCACCCTCCCCCTGAGATAGGGCTCGGTCTGGGTAAGCTCTTTCAGGCGGATTCTGGCAAGGCCCCGCAAAAAGGCACGAATGGAGCCATCAGGCATCTTAAACATCCTAGCGATGATTGCCGCTGTGCCTATCGAGTAGAGGTTATGGGGGAGGGATTTCTCCGGGTCGCTACGCTGGGCAAAAATCCCCACCATCCTGTCCCCCGCCATCGCCTCATCGATGAGCTTGACTATTTTCTCGTCTCCCGTCCCCAGCGGGATGATGATGGACGGATAGGCCACAACCTGTCCGCTGGGAAGGATGGGCAACTCCTCAGGGATGGAGGGCTTGCCTGGCTCTCTTGCTTGTCTTTCGTCTATATCTATCATGGTATCTTCCCCTTAAGGGCCTCTACTCGGTCTTTATCTTTATCTTGTGGGTTCGCTCTTCCTTCACCTTGGAGAGGACAACCTCCAGGATGCCGTCCTCATATGAGGCTCTCGTCTTTGAGAAGTCAACCTTTATCGGAAGCAGAATGCCCCTGGCAAATGGCCCCCGGCTTATCTCCATTTGATGATAGCTCTTCTTGCTGCTCGCCCTTTCCTCCCTCCTCTGCCCCTGTATAATAAGGGTGTTCTTATCAACCACCAGCTCTATATCATCCTCCCTCACCCCGGCAAGCTCGGCGAGGATAACGAGTTCATCCTCGGTCTCGTAGACGTCGATGGCCGGTTCCCAGGCTCGGGGGGAGAAATGCACGGAGGGCGGCTTGCGACTGGCAAAGTCCCCCAGCAGCCTGTCCATCTCCCGCTGCACGCTATCTATGCTGCGGGACCAATCCCACAAAAACTGAGCCATGATGACCTCCTTTGCGCCAGAGCCTCTGCTTTTATACTAATAATTATAACACCACACCCCGAGCAGGCGATACACCAGTTAATATAGAACCAAACCCGCCTCACATGCCAAGGATGCTCAAAACACCCTTGCGTATCATCATTACTGCGATTGCGGCAAGAAGGAGGCTGGCTACCTGTGAGGCCGCCCTCAGTCCCCCCACCCTGAGGAAGCGGGCTACCCGGTTTGCCTGAGCAAAGAGAATCCAGGCAAGCCCTAAATTGAGCACAAAGGAGATGAGCACCGGGACGACGGAGTACTGGTCGATCAAAAGCAAAAGGGTGGTGAGAACTGCAGGTCCCACAACCAATGGGGTGCCTAAAGGCACCACCCCAACCATCTGCTCCCCAAGCGCCGGCTGAACCTCAACAAACTTGCCGGTCATCAAGTGCCTTATCGCCAGTACCAACAAGAGCAGCCCTCCGGCGACCAGAAAGTCAGCAACGCCAATGCCCAGGAGCAAGAAAACACCCTTTCCAATGGCGATGAAACCCAGCCCGAATCCTAGGGCGGTAAGCATGGCAAGGCGCATCGTTCTGGAGCGCGCCGACTCTTTCATATCCTGGGTTAGGGAAAGGACAAAGGGTAAGACCCCTATAGCATCCACCGCCACAAAAATAGGTACAAATGATAACCCCAGCTCTTTGAGGAAACCAAGAAGAGCATCCATCGTTCACAAGGACATTCTGATCACAGACAAGCAATAGCCACCACCTCATCCCCCTTGTCAAGCTTCATGAGAGCTACGCCCTGGCTGTCCCTGCCCTGGATCGGGACCTCATCCAGCGCGGTGCGAATGACGATCCCGGCAGCAGAGACGATTACGACTTCCTGAGAGGGATAAGCCACGCAGGCAGCGGCGATTCCGCCCGTCTTCGGGGTAATCCTGTGGGCGCGCACCCCACCCCCCCCACGACCCTGGACTGGATAGGTGCCAAGCGGTGTAAGCTTGCCAAAACCGTTGGCGGTAACCACCAAGAGATAGGCATCAGGGGAAACGATCCCCATACCCACCACCCTGTCACCCTGGGAGAGACGGATGCCCCTCACCCCACCACTGGTTCGGGAGGCAGCCCTTAAGCCATTACATGCGAACCTTATTCCCTGCCCTCGGTGGGTCACCAAGACAACCTCATCTCCAGAGCTGGCGAGCTTGGCCCCAACCAGCTCGTCGCCCCTCTCCAGGGCCATGGCAATGAGCCCACTGGAGCGCCCTGAGGCGAACTCCTCAAGCGGCGTCTTTTTGATCTCCCCCAGCGAGGTAGCCATAACCATGAATTCCTGTTGAGAAAAGTTTGCCACTGCCACAACCGCGGTTACCTGTTCATTTTGATCAAGAGAGAGGAGGCTCATGAGCGGCATCCCCCTGGCTGTTCGGGAACTATCCTGAGGGATATTGTAGCATTTGAGACGGAAGACCCTGCCCGAGTTGGTGAAGAATAGCAGGCTATCGTGAGTATCGGCAGCAATGAGGTGGCGAACCGCATCCGCTTCCCTGGTTCCAACTCCGGTAACCCCCCTCCCACCACGCCGCTGAAGCTTATAGGTATCAGCGGGAAGTCGCTTTATATATCCCCTACTGGAGAGGGTAACCACTACCTTTTGGGAGGGGATCAGGTCCTCCTCCCTGAACTCAACTGCCGCCTCCTCACTGATCTCGGTGCGGCGGCGGTCACCATACTTGGACTTGAGCCCTTTTAAATCCTCCTTGATCAGAAAGTCAACCTTCCTCGGATTTGAAAGGAGGTCCTCCAGATAGGCAATGTTCTTCAGCACCTCGGCATACTCGTCGGTAACCTTCTTGCGCTCCAGAGCGACAAGTCGCCTTAACTGCATATCCAGGATAGCCTGTGCCTGGGCCTGGGATAGACCAAAGCCTTGCATAAGACCGGCCCTCGCCACTTCGGCGCTCTGTGATCTCCGGATAATAGCCACCACCTGGTCGAGATGGTCAAGGGCAATCTTGAGCCCCTCAAGTATATGTGCCCTTTCCCTAGCCCTTCCCAGCTCAAAACGGGAACGGCGTACAATGACCTCACGGCGAAAGTCGATATAATACTGGAGTGCCTCCTTAAGGCTGATAACCCTCGGCTGTCCATCAACCAGGGCCAGCATGTTGACAAAGAATGCCGACTGCATGGCAGTGTATTTATAAAGGCTATTCAGCACCTGCTCAGGCTGAGCCTCCTTCTTAAGCTCAATAACGATGCGCATGCCGTGTCTATCCGACTCATCCCTAAGCTCGGCAATCCCCTCAATCTTTCTCTCCTTGGCAAGGTCGGCAATCCTCTCCACTAATGCAGCCTTGTTCGTCTGATAGGGGAGCTCGGTAACCACTATCTGATGTCGCCCCCTTGCCGCTTCCTCAAGGCGCGCCCTGGCCCTGACGACGATTCTCCCATGCCCTGTGGTGTAAGCACTCTTTATGCCATCCCTTCCCAGGATAATGCCGGCGGTGGGGAAATCCGGCCCTTTGGTGAACTGGATGAGCTCATCAACAGTAGCCTCGGGGTGATCGATAAGATAGGAAATGCAGTCGCAGATCTCGCCGAGATTGTGGGGGGGGATATTGGTAGCCATGCCTACGGCAATCCCTGAGGCGCCGTTCAAAAGCAGGTTGGGAAGCTTGGCAGGAAGAACCACAGGCTCCCAGAGCGAGCCATCGAAGTTAGGGGTGAATTCAACGGTGTCTTTATCAATATCAGCGAGCATCTCCTGGGAGACCTCGCTCAATCTCGCCTCGGTATAGCGCATGGCAGCCGGGGGGTCGTTGTCTATGCTTCCAAAATTGCCCTGCCCATCGATAAGGACATACCTCATCGAGAATTCCTGAGCCATGCGCACCATAGCCTCGTAGACAGCGGCGTCACCGTGGGGGTGGTATTTGCCCAGAACCTCACCGACAATGCGGGCGCTCTTCTTATAAGGGCTTGAGTGTGTAATCCCAAGCTCATGCAGAGCATAAAGGATGCGCCGATGCACCGGTTTCAGCCCATCACGCACGTCTGGCAATGCCCGAGAGACGATCACGCTCATAGCGTAATCGAGATAAGAGCCTCTCATCTCATCTTCGATATTTATCTCTCTGACCGTTCCTATCTCCATCTTCAATTCACACCCACTGAGCTTCTCTTGAAGAAGTCGCTCCCTTTTTCAGGGGTAACTATCTATAATAGGGAACCTCCTCAGCCAGTGTTCCCCCATCCCCCCAATCGGAAGGATATTCTGCCTCTTCAGCGTATTCCTCTTCATCCTCCAGCTCATACCTTAGGAGGCTATCCCTGGTATAAGGGCGGAACACCTCGGTAACTTTTGGCGGGAATGAAAGGCGTCCCGCCTGGCTGGGGTGCTGAAATACCTCCCTGATGATCACCCTGACCTCATTCCCGCTCAGGCTGGCGATGGCGGCAACATACTGATTACCTCCCTCTATCAGCCTAGCCAAGCGCGATCCAATCTTGGGGTCAACCAGGCCGAGGTATTCCCCCTGAGCGTTCTCCACAAGTAGGCTTCGCCCTCTCACCCTCAGATACACCTGATCCCCGGCCGCCATCCTTGCCAATACCTCCCTTGGCGGCAAGTGATAAAGGCTCACCACCCCGGTCTTGCCTGTCTCTTCGATAAAGATATCAGGGGTAGCCTTTTGATCCCCACCCTTTCGCAGTAGCTGAGTTCGCTTGAGGTAGGATAGCTGGGCAAGATTTCTCCTAGCGATGCTGTTGTGGGGATCCAGCTCAAGGGCACGGCTATAGGCCTTCTCCGCCTCGTCGTAGTTGCCCAGCTCCATCAACGCCTTGCCCAGCCGATTATAGGCATCGACGTCTGTTGGGAAGACCTCGATTATCTCCTTATTGGCGATAACCGCCTCCTCCCACCGACTTTGCATCGCCAATACGATAGCCTGCCTGGTGCGTTGTCGTTTCAGTCTTGCCATCTCTTCTTCTCGATAATCCATTGCCAATCCCTCCACCAATGGTCGGCAGATTTTAATCCTTCCCCGAGAAATTTTCAAGAGCCAAAAGGCGCTCATGCTCTTTGAGCATACATCTGTCCATGACCACCATTAACCCGGCCTGCCGGGCCCGTGCCGCTGCCGCCTCATTTACTACCCCCTCCTGCATCCAGACTGCCCACGCCCCAATCTTAATAGCCTCCTCTACAATAGGGGGAACTTCCTCAGAGCGACGGAAGATGTCCACCACATCCACCCTTTCGGGTATAGAGACAAGATCTGGGTAGCTTCGCTCCCCCATTACCTCCTCCACCGTCGGGTTTACCGGTATTATCCGGTAGCCATTTTCCTTTAGGTAGCGAGCCACCTCATGACTGGGGCGGTAGGGGTTGGGGGATAGCCCAACCACAGCAATGACCCTGCTCCCCTTCAAGATTTCCTCAATCTCACTCATTGGCATCTCCTCTCCCAGCTTCACGTTTGTAGCGTTATCTGAGTTGTCAGGTAAGTATAAGACCCGGAAGTCAATTTGACAAGCCTTGTAGTTATATGATAAGCTAAAACAGGGTTTCGAGGTAGAGACCAAGCCTAATAAAGGGGGCTAGAATGAAAGAGAGAGTGGAGGAAATTCTGGCTTTGCTGAGGCCCCATCTCTGGGCGGATGGCGGAGATGTGGAGCTGGTCGATGTCAGTGATGGTGTGGTCAGGGTGAGGTTAACCGGAGCCTGTGGCGGATGCCCTATGGCAACCATGACACTTAAGGGCGGGATCGAGCGGGTGCTAAGGGCAAACTTGCCTGAGCTTAAGGAAGTAGTTGCTGTTTAGCTGGATCGGCTGATTCGGGTTAAAGGGAAGGCTAGCCGCCTTTTTTACATTGCCACCTAACCCTTCTCCAATTCAAACGCCCTATGCAGTGCGAGGAGGGCATCCTTGACTCTTGCTTCGTCAATGATGCAGGTGATCCTTATCTCAGAGGTGGTGATGAGTTCGATATTGATCCCCTCCTCATAAAGGGCGCGAAACATCCTTGCTGCAAAGCCTGGGGTATTCTGCATCCCGGTGCCCACAATGCTGACCTTTCCCAGCTTGGAGTCGGCAACACACCCCCTCGCCCCAATGGACTGAGCAACGGGCTCCACCACACGCATCGCCTTCGAGAGGTCGCTCCTTGAGACGGTAAAGGTGAGGTCGGTGATCCTATCTACACTGGCATTCTGGACAATGGTATCCACGTTTATATTCGCCCTGGCCAGGGGCTCAAAGATCGAAGCGGCGATGCCCGGTCTATCAGGGACGCCAAGGATGGTTATTTTGGCCACATTCAGGTCATGGGCAATTCCTCTAACCTTGTTTCTCACTTCCATAGATATACCTCCACGAATAATAGTGCCTGGGGCAGTGGTGAAGCTTGATGCCACCAGGATCGGAATGTTATAAAGCTCACCAATCTCCACAGCGCGGGGATGCATCACCTTAGCCCCGTAGCTGGCTAGCTCAAGCATCTCTTCATAGCCGATCTCATCAAGCTTGCGTGCCTCGGGGACGAGGCGGGGGTCAGCGGTATAGACGCCATCGACATCGGTATAGATCTCACATATATCTGCCCTGAGGCTTGCTGCCAGTGCCACCGCTGTGGTATCGGAGCCGCCACGACCCAGGGTGGTGATGTCCATATCCCTGGTAACACCCTGAAAGCCGGCAACAATCACAATCCTCCCCTCGCCGAGCTCTTTGACAACGCGATGTGACTCAACCTCAAGGATGCGAGCCCTAGTATATGCGGCATCGGTCCAGATTCCAGCCTGGGCCCCGCTGAGGCTTACTGCCTTATACCCAAGCTCTTTCAAGGCCATGGCAAGGAGGGTGGATGAGACAATCTCTCCGGTTGACAAGAGCAGATCGAGCTCCCTTTCATCGGGCTCCCTTGATATCTGGTGGGCAAGGCGGATGAGCTCATCGGTGGTCTTGCCCATAGCGGAGACAACCACCACTACATCGTTGCCCTTCTCTTTGGTGGCGGCGATGCGCCGGGCAACATTCCTGATCTTTTCGGCATCCGCCACCGAGCTACCGCCATACTTCTGAACAATAAGTGCCATTATACCCTCCCGGTTGTGTCATCAAGCCCCTCAACCAGCCTTCTCATAATGGTATGCCCCTCCTCGATATAAACCCCCGTCCGCCTCGCCTCCATCTCATTAAAAGCCCTGGCACCGTTCCGCCTGAAGCCGAACCCCCACAATAAGAAGGGGACCGGGGCTGCAGAATGGGTCCTGATCTGAATGGGCGTTGGGTGGTCGGGCAAAGCCAGTATACGGAGTCCGTAATGAGCCTCATCGAGGAGCCTCCCTATAACCTCACTATCTATCCTCTGGATAGCGTCTATTTTATCATCAATTGAGCCCATATGGGCAGCCTCGTCCGGCGCCTCGATGTGGATAACCACCAGACCATATCGCTCGAGCGCCTCGATGGCACCGGCAGCTTGCGCGGCATAATCGTTATCCAGTCCAGCGGTGACCCCCGGAATGTCCAAGACCCCCATCCCCGCCATCCTGGCCAAGCCTCGGAGCAGATCGACCCCCGAAGTCAGGGCTGCATCCAGCCCATAGAGCTCTTTAAAGGGCGGCAGGTCAGGTATCTGGCTGCTACCCCAGAAGAGCCAGATCATGGTGGCCGGAATCTCACCGCGGGAGCGCCGCACCACATTCACTGGATGGTCACGGAGAACCTCAACCGAGCGAGCCATGAGGTCGCGCAATAGCTCACTCCCCGGCCCGTGGGGGAGAAACCCATCGATGGGCTTATCGGGGATGTCGTGGGGCGGGGTGCAGGTAGCTTGAAGTGTATCCTTTCGCCCTCTTATCTTACATATGTGCCTATAGCTGACACCGGGGTAAAAGTGTATTTCGTCACCGCCCAGGCTCTCCTCCAAAGCGGCAATAAGGGCATGAGACTCTCCGTTGGAGATGTGCCCCGAGCTATAGTCCCACATCCTCCCCTCCCGAACCGCCACCAGGTTGCAGCGGAAAACGACCTCCTCCCCATCGACGGGAATCCCCAAGCCTTTAGCCTCGATGGCAGCCCTGCCACGGTAGTAGAGCTTTGGGTCATATCCCAGCACCGACATGCAGGCACAGGCGCTGGAGGCCTCCATCCCCGCCGGCACGGTGCGCACCATGCCGCAGAGGCCCTCCCTCGCCATCCGATTCAGATTTGGGATACTGGCAAGCTCAAGGCAGGTCTTCCCGCCGCGCTCAGCTACTGGCCAGCCAGAGGCACCGTCCATGATGAGAACGCAATATTTCACAATTTATTTAGTATACCAGCGCGTATGAGGCAATTCAAGGAGGCTTCTTGCTAACACCGGCAGGGAGGGCTATAATAGCCTTCGGCGGGGCGTAGCGCAGCCTGGTAGCGCGCAGCGTTCGGGACGCTGAGGTCGGCAGTTCAAATCTGCCCGCCCCGATTTTATATCTGCCTCTTTGCCTCCTCCCAAAGCTTGTTCTGCTCCTCAAAGGATAGCTGGGAGAGAAGAATCCCCCTCTTTCGACACTCCTCCTCCATATAGGAGAAGCGGCGGCGGAAGCGCTCGTTTGCCCCCCGCAACGCCCCCTCCAGGTCAATATCCATCCACCGGGCAAGGTTCGCCAGGGCAAACAGGAGATCGCCGAACTCGCGCACTCTCTGCTCATGCTCCCTCGCCTCACAGAGCTCCCGAAACTCTTCAGGGATCTTCTCCATTACCCCTTCGATATCCTTCCAGTCGAAGCCGACCCTGGCGGCGCGCCGCTGGATCGTCTGGCTATATGCCAGGGAAGGCATGTTCCGGGGCACTGAAGAAAGAAGGGACTCGCCTGGCTCGCGCTCCTCTCTCTTTAGTTTCTCCCAACTGGTCACAACCTCGCCGGCATCTGCCACCCTGGAGTTGCCGAAGACATGGGGATGGCGTCGAATAAGCTTTTCGCTTATCCCGCGCACCACATCGCTAATATCAAACTCCCCAGCCTCAGATGCGATCCGGGCGTGGAGCACAACCTGCATCAGGAGATCGCCGAGCTCCTCGCAGAGCTTGGCACTATCCCCTTTATCAATGGCGTCCAGGACCTCGTATAGCTCCTCGACCAGGTTCCCCTTCAGCGAAGCATGTGTCTGCTGCCTATCCCACGGGCAGCCATCAGGGGCTCTAAGCCTTTCTATAATAAGTGCCAATGTGGTAAAATCGCCGAGGTTCCCACCCAGGGCCAAGACTCCCTCCACAAAATCACTATCGAGCATTATACTGGCAGAGGTACTCCTTGACAAGCAAAAGGGGAATAAATTGAATATCGTTCGCACTTTGGCAGGCCTTCTCTTCGTGGTTTCAATCCCCGTCTTTCTCGTCACCACCAATCTGCGTCTAGCAGTTAGCGAGATACGGCTATATGAATACGGCTTCGAAAAATATGGCGTAAGCCAGGTCACAGACATTGAAAGGAACGAGCTTCTCGAGGCAGCAAGGGAGTTGATATATTACTTCAATTCAGGAGAAGAGATCGGGGTCCAGGTTGTGCGGAATGGGGAGGGGTTTGAGCTCTTTAACGAGCGGGAGGTGGCTCACCTCAAGGAGGTCAAAGGGCTGATTCAAATATGCTATTACCTTCAAGAAGCTGCTCTCGGCTATATTGTCGCCTTCGCCGGTATAGGCTATCTCTGGAAGAAGGAAGGCTTCCTGCCGTGGCTCGCTAAAAACGCCATCTGGGGGAGTACTCTTACGATTATCCTACTCGCTATGCTAGGAATGGGAGTTCTTATCGGCTTTGACCAGCTCTTTTTACAATTTCATTTGCTTTTCTTCCCCACCGATACCTGGCAGCTCAATCCCGCCACCGACTATTTGATCATGATGTTCCCCGAGGGGTTCTTCTACGATGCCACATTTTTTATCGCCGGGGCAGCGATAGTGGAGGCGCTGATTATAGGAGGAGCGGGGGTAGGTTTCCTTCTCAGGGAAAGGCGAAGGGGGGCATGCCTATATTAGCGAGCGGGCTCCCAATTATGACAACCCACAGCTTGCACAGCTAGTGGCGGCACAGCCTGAGCAGGAGCTACCGCCTATGGAGGTGACTGTCCCATCAGAGCTTTTGGCAAAGGAGAAAAAGGAGGAAAACACCCTCCGGGCACTGCCCTGGCAATTCGGACATGGGGCATTCTCCTCCGCTGAGCTAAATGATCGCCGCAGCTCAAACTTCAGGTTACACCCGGGGCAAAGATATTCGTAAATAGGCATGTCCACTTCCCTCTCTAGTTTACCTCCGGGTCGAATTGGAGTCAAGCCTCCCAGACAACTCTACCGGCGATAATGGTCATCTTCACCCGAATATCCTTTATCAGCTCAGCGGGAACCTGCGTTGGGTCAGCATCAAGGACCACCAGATCAGCAAGCTTGCCCACAGAGATAGAGCCCTTTTTGGCCTCCTCAAAGGAGGCATAGGCAGCAGCTCGAGTATACATCTCAAGCGCTTCAAGGGGTGAGATGCTCTCCCATTGGGAGAGTGTCTCACCCGTCTCCGCCTTTCGGGCAACCGCAGCACAAATGCCAATAAGCGGGTTAATGGGCACTACCGGGGAGTCCGAGCCCGCCGCCGGCCTCAAGCCATTCCTTAGAAAAGAGCCGATGCAATAAAGCCACCTTAACTGAGCTTCAGGGACTGTTGCCAGGTATCTCTCGCCGCTCCAGTAGATAAACGATGGCTGGGTGACGATAATGGCATGAACATCCCTCAGCCGGCGAAGGAGCGGCGGGGGGCAAACAGAGCAATGCTCCACCCGATGGCGGTGAGTCCCCGCCGGAGACTCACCGCAGGCATGCTCCAGGGCTTCTGTCGCTGACGCCACCGCCCCCTCCTCGATAGCGTGAATGGCAACCTGAAACCCCGCCCTCTGCGCCCGAAGCACTATTTCATTTAGCTCCGCCTGCGATGGCTCAAGCCTTCCCGTTGTCTCGTCCAAGACTATCTTCACCGCCCCGAGCCTCAAACCATAGTCTCCGTAGCTGAAATAAAGACCACTTTCCTCAAACTCACCGAGTGCCCCCGCACCCACCATCATGTATATCCTGATAGGCAATTCCCCACCCCGCTTAAGGCGCTCAAAGGTCCGCCACCGAGCCAGGTCGTTGCCCACTGTGGCATCCTGAACCGATGTTATGCCAGAGGATAGGCACCTTTCAACAGCTAGCCTCAACCCCCTCCTCAACTCCTCATCGCCCAGGGGAGGCACCGCCTTTTCAATATAAGAGTCCATCCCAAAGAGAAGCCCACTCGGCTCACCGCTCTCAAGGTCGCGGTCGATGAGCCCCCCGGGTGGTTCGGGGGTTTCACCGGAGATGCCCACCATCTCAAGCGCTAAGCTATTCAGGACACAGGCATGCCCCGAGCGGTGTATGAGTTTCACCGGGTGATGGGGCGCTGCCTGGTCCAAGTCCCAGCGATTGGGATGGCGCCCCTCCGCAAGATAGAACTCATTGTAGCCGGTCGCCCTTATCCAGGTGCGGGGGGGTATTTCCCCGGCGCGCTCCCGAATCCTGGCTTGAATCTCAGAGATGGAGGAAACAGAGCGCGGGCTACAATCGACGGCAAGAAGGCTCGAGGCAAGGGAGAAGAGATGACAGTGGGCATCGTTAAGGCCCGGGATCACAGTTTTGCCCTCACAATCGATCCTTCGCCCTTCAAGCTCCTTTCGGTCACCATTGCTGCCGACCCGGACTATCTTATCGCCCTTTATCGCAACAAGCTGGGCTCTTGGCTTCCGCGGGTCTAAAGTTAAAACATTGGCATTATAGAGGATCAGGTCTGCCATACTACCCATCGCCGAAGAGTGCCCTCCTCCGCTCAAGATGCACCAGAAGTATCGCTATGTCGGCGGGGGTGACCCCCTCGATGCGGGATGCCTGCCCCAGTGTTGCCGGCAGAAACTTCTTCAGTTTCTGACGCGCCTCAAAGCGAAGGCCTGTGATAGCGTCGTAACAAAACCCGGGGGGGATGCCCTTCTCCTCCAGCCTTCTTATCCGTTCTACCTCCACCATTTGCTTCCGGATATAGCCCTGATACTTTGCTTCGATCTCCACCTGCTCAACAACATCGGGTTTAAGGGAAGGCAAGCCAACCCCCAGTTCGACGAGCTTCCGGTAGCCCACCTCGGGACGGCGCAGGAACTCCAATGCGGAGAGGCCGTGACCCTCGATGGCCAGAAAGGTCTTCTCCAGCCGGCCGAGCTCCTCTGCGATAGCTTGGCGCTTTCTCTCAACCTCATCAAAACGAGCCCTATCGATAAGACCAACCCGGTAGCCAACCGGGACCAGTCTCAAATCGGCATTGTCCTGGCGCAGGATGAGTCTATACTCTGCCCTCGAGGTCAGGATACGATAGGGCTCAGTTAGCTCCCTAGTCACCAGGTCGTCGATCATCACCCCGATATAGCCCTGGTCTCGCCTCAATATAATAGGAGGCTCACCCTTGACCTTAAGGGCGGCATTGATGCCGGCAACAAGCCCCTGACCCGCTGCCTCCTCATAGCCAGTGGTGCCATTTATCTGCCCGGCAAGGAAAAGCCCGGGGACAAGCTTTGACTCAAGGGTGGCCTTTGTCTGACTCGGCGGCACATAATCATACTCGATGGCATACCC
>DAOTXZ010000046.1:0-22403 GCA_034435115.1 Dehalococcoidia bacterium
CCTCAGGCACTGGTCAGCGAGCTTGAGGGGAGGGCGGAGGGAACAACTATTGCCAAGGAGGCGAGATGACCGATTGGAAGGAGCTTGAAAAGAAATACCTTATGAACACCTTCAAGCGTCAACCGCTGACCCTGGTGCGGGGCGAGGGGGCGAGGGTCTGGGATGACCAGGGGCGGGAATATCTCGACTTTGTTGGAGGTTTGGCGGTAACGAGCCTTGGTCATTGCCACCCGGCGGTTGTGAGCGCCATAACCGAGCAGGCGGGCATCCTTATGCAGGTCTCCAACCAGTTTTATAGTGTGCCCCAAATACGCCTCGCTGAGCTTTTGGTGAAAAATAGTTGCCTCGATAGGGTTTTCTTTTGCAATAGTGGTGCCGAGGCAAACGAGGGGGCGGTGAAGCTGGCGCGAAGGTATGGAAAGCTCCATCTCGGTGGCGCCTATGAGGTCATCACCGCCATAAACTCCTTTCACGGTCGCACCCTGGCAATGGTCGCCGCCACTGGGCAGCGCAGGTTCCAGGAGCCATACCTTCCCCTTCCTGAAGGCTTCATAAATGTTGAATATGATAACATCGAGGCGATCATGGCGGCTACTACAAACAAGACCTGTGCCGTGATGCTGGAGCCAATCCAAGGGGAAAGTGGAGTAAATGTTCCCGATGATGCTTACTTTATAAAGGTAAGGGAATGGTGCGATGAGAGGGGGATTATTCTCATCCTTGACGAGGTTCAAACCGGAATCGGTCGCACCGGCACCCTGTTTGCCTACCAGCAGCTGGGCATCGAACCTGATATAATGACACTGGCAAAAGGGCTTGGCGGCGGGTTTCCCATCGGGGCGGTTCTCTCCAAGGAGAGGGTGTCTGTTTTTGCCCCCGGCGACCATGGGAGCACTTTTGGGGGTAACCCGCTTGCTTGTGCCGCTGGCTATGCCACCTTGAAGACCATTATTGAGAACGATATATTAGGTAATGTGGGGTGGGTGGGGCAATACCTGGCAGCATGTCTTAATAGCCTAAAACAGAGGTTTGATTTTGTCGTGGAGGTTAGAGGGAGAGGGCTTCTTCTGGCCCTAGAGTTTGACCGCGATATCGCTGAGGCGGTGGTAAAGGGGTGTATTGAAAGCGGTCTGTTGCTCAATTCGGTAAAACCTAGTGCCATTCGCTTCATGCCTCCTCTGACTATCAGTGAGAGGGAGGTCGATGAGGCGGTGGGCATACTGGAGAGGGTGCTGACAATAGTTAGTAAAGAGATAATTGGATAGGAGAGCTCGACATGGCTGAAAAGGTGGTGCTGGCTTATAGTGGAGGGCTGGATACCTCGGTAGCCATCAGGTGGATAGCGGAGAGATACAATATGGATGTAATCGCCCTGACCGTGGATATTGGGGCGGAGAAGGACTTTGCCTCGATCCAGCAGAGGGCACTGAAGGCTGGCGCGGTGAAGGCCCTCCTGGTGGATGCCAAAGACCTATTTGTTAAATACTTTGTCCTCCCCGCCCTTCAAGCGGACGCAGTCTATGAGGGGCATTACCCCTTGGCGACAGCGTTATCCCGTCCCCTTATTGCCAAGCTTCTGGTGGACACTGCACGCGAGGAGGGCGCATCAGCGGTTGCTCATGGATGCACGGGCAAGGGGAATGATCAGGTCAGGTTTGATGTCAGCGTCTCGGCACTGGCGCCCGATCTCAAGATCATCGCCCCAGCAAGGGAATGGAGGATGACTCGTGAGGAAGAGATCGACTATGCTCAGCGACACGGCATCCCAGTGCCGGTGACCTCAGGAAGCCCCTATTCTATCGATGAGAATCTCTGGGGGAGGAGCATTGAGTGTGGGGTTCTTGAAGACCCCTGGGCGGAGCCCCCCGAGGAGGTCTATGCCTGGACGAAGTCGCCCAAGGATGCCCCCGATGAGCCCTGCTATGTGGAGATCGGGTTTGAGAAGGGGATTCCGGTCAGCCTCGATGGACGGGAGATGGACGGGGTATCCCTGATCGGGGAACTCAACGAGCTTGCCGGGGGGCATGGTGTGGGGAGGATCGACCATATAGAGAATCGCCTTGTCGGGATAAAATCGAGGGAGGTATATGAGGCACCGGCGGCAACCGTCCTCCTCAAAGCGCATCAGGCTCTGGAGAACATGACCCTATCCAAGCATCAACTGCGATTTAAGGAGAAGGTAGCCTCTGAGTATGCCGATCTCATCTATAATGGACTCTGGTTTACTTTGCTTCATCAGGACCTTGCCGCTTATGTGCAGAGCTCACAGCGCCATGTCACGGGCACAGTGCGGGTGAAGCTTCTGAAGGGTAACTGCAGTGTTGTCGGGAGAAAGTCGCCCCTGTCGCTCTATAGCTATGGCCTCGCCACCTATGATAAGGGGGATATTTTTGATCAGAGCGCCTCACCCGGTTTCATCCATATCTGGGGACTTCCCGTCAAGACGCAGGCTCAGGTTCAGCTATTGAGGCAGACTGAGGGACCACTGCAAATCATTGGGGCGGGGGTGAAACCCAGGCGGTCAAGCAGGAAAAAGAGGTGAGAGGCATCCTTTGTCGAAGGAGATAACTGGCGATGCAGAGCCTGGCGGGGTGGGCGCTTGCAATAGCTATCCTGGCTTTAGTTCTGGCAGGCTTTTTGCTTTCTCTCGAATGGCTGAAGAAGCCGAGGCTGAGCATAACCGTAGCTAAACCGAGCGGGGTTTCGGGGCGATACCGCCTCCTCCACGTTAGGGTGGTGAACCGTGACCTGCCAGAGGCTATCCGCTGGCTCACCCAGAGGCGGGCGGTTCTGTCCTGTCGAGCCGAGGTTGCTTTCTATGAGGAGTGGAGTGATCGCCTGCTGTTTGAGTTCTCGGGGAGGTGGGTGGGGAACCCGCAAACGATGTCCCCCGCGCTTGTGGCTGGCTCTCCACTTGATGTTTTCGGGGGAAGCAGTGTTCCTTTGTGGCAGAGAATGGAGATCCCGCCTGGTGGTGAAGAGGAGCTCGGCATTGCGGTCAAATATCAAGGGGAGAGGGAATGCTATGGCTGGGGCAATGAGAGCTATACGTATCCCCAGTTGAAGAACCCGAAATGGGTGCTCAAAGAGGTGGACTGCTATACTGTAAGGGTGGGCGTCAGCTCTGGCAATTTACTTGTTACCAAGTCGTTTATTCTTCACAACGAAGGCCCGGGGCTGGAAAGCTTCTATCTGGAGGAAAAATGAATCTCTTGCGAAACCGGTTCAAAAAGGGGGTTGAAAAAACAGTGGAGGAATACACTGCCTCCATTCCGTTTGACCGGCGCCTCTATCGGCAGGACATCCAGGGGTCCATTGCCCATGCCAAGATGTTGGCAAAAACGGGCATTATCTCTGAGAAAGAGGCTGAGCTTATCATTATGGGGCTTATCTCCATCCGCGAGGAGATCGAGCAGGGGAGGTTCGAGTTCAAGAGTGAGTTGGAAGATATTCATATGAATATAGAGGCTCGTCTCTTTGAGAGGATAGGCGAGGTGGCGGGGAAGCTTCATACCGCTCGCTCCAGAAATGACCAGATTGCCCTCGATATGCGGCTTTTTGCTAAGGAGGCTATTTCAAAGGCTATCGAGGGGCTCAGGGGGCTTCAGCGAGCCCTCTTAGGGCTCGCTGAAGCCCATAAAGATGTCATTATCCCTGGCTACACCCATCTCCAGAGGGCACAGCCCGTCCTCTTCGCCCACCACATCCTTGCCTATTTCGAGATGATTGGGCGCGATGTAGAGAGATTTCGAGATTGCCTAGAGCGCACCGATGTCATGCCCCTGGGTAGCGGGGCGCTTGCCGGTGTTCCTTATCCCATCGACCGTGCCTTTTTAGCCAAGGAGCTTGGCTTCAGCCACATAAGTTCAAACAGCATGGATGCTGTCTCCGACCGTGACTTTGTCATCGAGTATCAGATGGCGGCGAGCCTTGCCATGATGCACATCTCACGCCTTGCCGAGGAGATTGTTCTCTGGTCATCAGCAGAATTTGGCTTTGTCGAGCTTGATGATGCCTATGCTATGGGGAGTAGCGTTATGCCGCAGAAGAAAAACCCGGATGTGGCTGAGCTTGCCCGAGCGAAAACGGGCAGGGTATATGGAAACCTCCTTGCCATCCTCACTACAATGAAAGCCCTCCCCCTCGCCTATAATAGAGATATGCAGGAGGATAAGGAGGGTTTCTTCGATACCGTTGACACCCTTCTCTCCACCCTAGAAGTATTTAGCGGGATGATAGGGACACTCAAGGTTAATAAAGAGCGTTGCCGCCGTGCTGTCGAGGAGGGCTACATCTTGGCTACGGACATAGCGGACTATTTGGTCAGAAAGGGGCTTCCGTTCCGAGAGGCCCACAGGGTGGTGGGGAGGCTTGTTGGATATGCCATCGAGAAGGGGAAGAGCCTCCAGGAACTTACCATTGATGAATACCATGGCTTTTCACCCCTTTTTAAAGAGGATGTTTACTCGATAACTGTGGAGTCATCGCTCTGGGGGCGCAGTGCCCCCGGGGGCACTGCGCCCCCAGAGGTCGAACAAGCACTGGAGAAGGCAAGAGGGCTACTCTATGGAGAAAGTCATTAAGCTCGCCCCCTCCATACTTGCCGCAGACCAAAGCCGCCTGGGCGAGCAGGTTGCTGAAGCGACAAGGGCTGGCGCTGACTATATTCATATCGATGTCATGGATGGACGCTTTGTCCCAAATATAACCATCGGTGCCCCGGTAGTGAAAGCCCTCCGACCCTGGACCAGCCTGCCTCTTGATGTGCACCTGATGATCGAGGAACCGGAACGCCATATTAGGCAGTTTGCTGAGGCAGGGTCGGACATTATCACCGTCCACGCCGAGGTGTGTCCTCATCTGCACCGGATAGTTGAGTCGATAAAAGAGCTTAAGCTGAAGGCTGGGGTTGCCCTAAACCCGGCTACCCCGCTGGCGATGCTCGACGAGGTTCTGCCCGACCTCGACCTGGTGCTGATTATGACGGTAAACCCTGGCTTCGGGGGACAGCTCTTTATCGAAGGTATGATCGACAAGATAGCTCGCTTAAAAAGACGGCTTGATGAGAGAGGGCTGGAGGCTGAGCTTGAGGTCGATGGTGGGATCACCCCGGAGAAAGCCCCCAGGGTGGTTCAAGCCGGGGCTAGGGTTTTGGTAGCTGGCTCGGCAATTTTCAATCAAAAGGAAAGTGTAGATGAGGCAATGAGGCGGCTCAGGGAAAGCACCCTAAACCGTTAGCTTATACTGGGTTCTGAGGCATCTGGTACAGATATTAACCCGTTTCGATTTCCCATCAATTATGAGCCTGGTGGTCTTGATATTGGGTCGCCATAGACGATTGGTGCGCCTTTTTGAGTGACTCACATTATGACCGAATTGGACACTTTTTCCACAAAGCTCGCATTTCATTTATTGCTCCTTTTGACCCGAATACAGTTTTCCTGTAAAATTCCCTATAAGCATACTACACTCAAGCATATCTGACAAGGAGGGAAGTTGAAACCCATAAATGCTTTTACTGGGGAGGATCTCAAGGGGATGTTCGCTGCAGCTACAGAGTGGCTTGAGAAGAGTGCCGCGGAGATTGACTCCCTAAATGTATTCCCAGTTCCCGATGGTGATACCGGAACCAACATGTTTCTGACTATGCGCTCCACGATTGAGGAGGCCTACCGTTCGCCGGATGAGAGCGCATCGAGGGTGTGTGAGGCACTGGCTCACGGGGCGCTTATGGGGGCTCGAGGCAACAGTGGTGTGATCCTTTCTCAGATATTTCGTGGTCTGGCACGAGGGCTCAAGGATAAGGAATCGGTTAGTGGCAGCGACCTTGCTGGTGCTCTCAGAGAAGCATCCTTGGCAGCATATAAAGGGGTAAGCCAGCCAGTGGAGGGCACCATTCTCACTGTTATCCGTGAAGCCGCCGCCGCAGCTCAAGAAGCAGCAGCCAAGGATAGTAGCGATCTGGTGTCGATTATGGAGGCCACGGTTGCAGCAGCAAAAGAGTCTGTTTTAAAGACCCCTTCTCTCCTCCCAGTGCTCCGCGAGGCTGGGGTGGTTGATGCCGGAGGGCAGGGGCTTTTTGTGATACTTGAGGGTGTTCTCCGCTTCCTCAAAGGCGAGACGGAGCAGATGCAATACCAAAGACCCTATATTGTCCCGGGCGCGATGCCGACCGCCATCAGTAAACCACCCCGAGCAGAATATGAACTTTATTATGGCTACTGCACTGAATTCCTCATCAAAGGGCAAAGGCTCAACCCCGATAAGATTAGAAAGAAGCTAGAGAAGAAGGGTGAGTCCCTGATGGTTGTTGGTGACGAAAGCACTGTCAGGGTCCACATCCATACCTTCGAGCCGGGCGCTATTATCAGTTATGCTACCTCGCTTGGCATGCTTCACGGGGTGAGAATTCGGAATATGGATGAGCAGCATGAGGAGTTTGTCGCTGCCCAAAGGGCTAGCGTGCCTTCACTGGGTATTGCTATTGTGGCAGTGGTTTCCGGAGAGGGGCTTTGTGATGTCTTCCGCAGCCTCGGTGTCTCAACCATTGTCCCTGGCGGGAAGACGATGAACCCTAGCACCAAGGAGTTGCTGCGCGCCGTGGAGTTGGCACCCTCAGATAGGGTGATTATCCTGCCCAATAATAGTAATATAATACCTGTTGCCAGGCAGATACAGAGCATGAGTGCCAAGAGGGTAGAGATTGTGCCCACTGAAACCATCCCACAAGGGGTTTCTGCGTTGCTTGCCTTTGACCGCGAGGGGGACCTTGAAACAAATGTGGCGGCAATGGAAAGGGCGAGAGCTACTGTGAGGACAGTGGAGGTCACCACAGCGGTGCGCTCCACCAAGGTTGCTGGCTTGAAGGTAAAGAAGGGACAGGCAATCGGCTTCCTTGACCATGAACTTGTGGCGGTGGGCACAAGTAAGGTGGAAGTCCTCCATAAGGTGCTTCTCAAGGCTGGTTTGGCGGAGAGCGAGCTCGTCACTATCTACTATGGCGCCGATACCCAGAAGGCTGAAGCGGAAGCGGTTGCCCAGGATATTCGGCAAAACAGCCCGGGCATTGAAGTCGAGCTAATATACGGCGGTCAGCCTAACTATGACTATATTGTCTCGGTGGAGTAACCCTGCAACCTGGAGGGAACATCGAAAATTCTTAATACAGAGCCACTCAGAAAGATCCTGGAACTTGAGCGGGCCAAAGGCTATAATGACTCAGCGGTGATCGGTGGGCTCGATCGCTATCTTCGCCGCTGGGCGGGCGACGCCAAGGCCCCAATAGCGGAGGAGGTTCGTCGCCGTTTCCTTAACCTGCTTGCTCCTAACTATGCCAGCCTGGGAAAAGATGAACGGGAGGAGTGGGTGAGCAATATGCTCCGTCTTCTAGCCCAGGCCGAGCATAAGGGTCCTGCCAGGGCTCGAGTGAGGAGTAAGGCTCAAGCTCCAGGCGCTCATTCCCTTGACTCTCCAATAACCAGTATAAGGGGCATCAGCTCCAGCCTTGCCCTCAAATTCGGCAGGCTTGGCGTAAGCACAGTGCGTGACCTCCTCTATTTCTTCCCCCGGCGTCACCTCGACTATAGCCAGATAAAGCCCATCTCTGAGCTTAAGGAATGGGCGGAGCAGACAATTGTGGCTACAGTATGGGAGGCACAGGAGGCAACCTTTGGAGGCAGGCGGGGTACCGAGGCAATTGTAGGGGATGAGACCGGTAACATAAGGGTTGTTTGGTTCAATCAGCCGTATCTTGCTAGGAGGCTACGCACCAACGCTAAGGTAGTCATCAGTGGCCGGGTGAGCATCTTCAAGGGGAGGAAGGTTTTCGAGTCCCCTGAATGGGAGCCTTTATCTCAGGAGCTTACCCATACCGGGCGGCTCGTTCCCATCTATCCCCTTACCGAGGGTCTATCGCCTCGGGTTGTGCGGAAGCTGGTGAAGGAAACAGTGGATGAGTGGGCACCCAAAGTGCCCGACTTCCTCCCTGAAGATGTGAGAAGCCGCGCTAAACTATTGGAGCTCCCCGAAGCCATCACCCAGTTCCACTACCCCGATAGCAACCTCCTCAGAGATATGGCTAGGAGGCGTCTTGCTTTCGATGAACTTTTCCTTATCCAGTTGGGGGTGCTATCGAGGAAACGCAACTGGCAGGAAGGCGTTCCCGGCACCCCGATCAGGGCTGATAGGCAAATCCTTGACACCTTCCTCAACTCGCTGCCCTTCACCTTGACCTCTGCCCAGAGGCGTGCCCTCAATGAGATACTGGCCGACCTGGAGAAGGAGAAGCCAATGAGCAGACTCCTTCAGGGGGAGGTTGGTAGTGGTAAGACCGTGGTGGCTACCGCAGCACTACTTGTTGCTGTGGCAAGTGGCTGCCAGGCGGTGCTCATGGCCCCTACAGAGATACTCGCTGAGCAGCACTTTGGGAATATCTGCCAGCTTTTGGCGAGGGCAAAGGTGAAGGAGTATGCTGAAGGGCATCTTAGGGTCTATTCTGCCCTCCTTCCCTGCCCATTTACCGTAGCGCTGCTTACCGGTAGCCTCGGGAGGGGAGAGAAGCAGGGGCTACACCGTAGGATAGGAGATGGTGAGGTGGACATTGTGGTGGGCACCCATGCCCTTATTCAAAAAGGGGTGGAGTTCAAGAGGCTGGGGTTAGCTATTGTAGATGAGCAGCATCGCTTCGGTGTGATGCAGCGCTCGGCACTTCGCCAAAAGGGGGCAAGCCCCCATCTTTTGGTGATGACTGCCACCCCAATTCCACGAAGCCTGGCACTTACCCTCTACGGTGACCTTGATCTTTCGATCATCGATGAGCTACCGCCGGGGAGACAGGTGATCAGGACGAGGTGGCTCCACCCCGAACAGAGGGAGGATGCCTATTCATTCCTGCGCACACAGGTAGCCGAGGGACACCAGGCGTTTATCATCTGTCCCCTCATTGAGGAATCTGAGAAGATAGAGGCAAAGGCGGCGACTAGGGAGTATGAGCGTCTCTCCATGGAGGTCTTCCCCGACCTCCGCCTGGGGCTTCTTCACGGGCGGATGAGCGCTCGGGAGAAGGAGATGGTGATGCGCCAGTTTCGGAAAGGGGAGCTCGATATTCTGGTGGCAACCCCCGTGGTTGAGGTGGGCATCGATGTGCCCAATGCTACTGTGATGCTTGTTGAGGGCGCCGACCGTTTTGGCTTCTCCCAGCTACATCAGTTTCGTGGTCGGGTGGGGAGGGGGGAACATCAAAGCTACTGCCTCCTCCTTGCCGGGAACCCCTCTCCTGAGGCGAGGGATAGACTCTCTCTCTTTGAGCAGACTCAGGATGGGTTTGTTTTGGCCGAGGAGGACCTGAGGCTGAGAGGCCCCGGCGAATTCTTCGGCACAAGACAGAGTGGGCTCCCTGACCTCAAGATGGCCCGGCTTTCCGATGTGGGACTTCTGGAGCTGGCGCGCAGCGAGGCAATTCGCCTCTTTGAGCGCGATCCCAGGCTTGAGCGGGCGGAGCACCGCCTTCTTACAGAGGAGGTGGCTCGGCTTTTCAGGGATGGGGTGAGTGTAGGTGAGGCATGATCAGGGACGATATTGCCAAACTTCTGGAACAGGCCGCCATTGAGGCCCAAAAGAGGGGCCTAGTGCCCCCGGTTGCCCTGCCTGAGGTCACGCTAGAGCACCCTCAGAACCCGGCACATGGGGATTATGCTGGCACTCTTCCCCTGAAGCTGGCACGAGCAGTAAGGACGGACGCCCTCAAGGTGGCTCAAATCCTGGCTGACCTTATCGTGCCCACTCCCGAGATCGAAAGGATCGAGGTGGCTCCGCCTGGCTTTATCAATTTCTTCCTCAAAAAGGAGTGGCTAGCCCGGCAGGTGGATGCTATCCTCGACGCTGGTGACTCATATGGAATTGTAGATATAGGGAAGGGCTCTCGGGTGCAACTGGAGTTCGTCAGCGTCAACCCTACCGGTCCTCTACATATGGGGCATGGACGGGGGGCTGTCCTTGGCAGCACCCTTGCCCGGGTGCTCACCGCCGCGGGCTACTCTGTGGAGAAGGAATATTATATCAATGATGCCGGGAGCCAGATGGAGTCCTTCTATCGCTCCCTCTATGCCCGTTATCAGCAGCTCATGGGCATCCCCGCCGAGATGCCCGCCGATGGCTACCTCGGCGACTACATGCTTGACCTTGCTAGGGAGATCATCGCCGAGCAGGGCGATAGGTTCCTCGCTATGCCTGCCGAGGAGGCAATCCAGAAGCTGGGCGAAATAGGGCTGGTCAAGGTCTTAAAGTGGATAAGGGCTGATCTCGAGCTATTGGGCGTTGACTTTGATGTTTGGTTTCGTGAGCGAAGCCTCTATGAGGGGGGGCAGTATCAGAGGGCTATGTCCATTCTCCGCCAGGGGGGCTATATTGGGGAGAGAGAGGGGGCGGTTTGGTTCACCTCCACTGCCCTTGGTGATGATAAGGACAATGTGCTGGTGCGCTCAAGTGGCTCTCCCACCTATTTTGCCTCTGATGTTGCCTATCACTATAACAAATTCCTGGAGCGAAACTTCGACAGGGTTATCAATATCTGGGGTGCCGACCACCAGGGGCATGTCCCTCGAATGAAGGCGGTAGTAAGTGCCCTAGGAATAGACCCTGATAGGCTTCAGATAATAATTGTCCAGATGGTGACTCTCAAGCGTGGCAACAGCATTGTGCGAGTATCCAAGCGTGGTGGTGACATAGTCACTCTCCGTGAGGTAGTCGAGGAGGTGGGGGCGGATGCGTGTCGCTTCTTTTTCCTATCTCGCTCCGCTGATAGTCAGATGGACTTCGATCTTGAGTTAGCGAAGAAGCAGTCGGTGGAAAACCCCGTCTATTATGTCCAGTATGCTCACGCTCGCATCGCTAGCATCCTTCGCCTCGCCGAGGAGAGGGGGATCGACTACTCACAAGGAGATGTCTCCCTCCTCACCACTGAGGCTGAGATGAGCCTCATTCGAAAGATGCTTCTCCTACCCGAGATAGTCGAGATAGTGGCGCATAACCTTGAGCCACAGCACATCCTCTATTATTCTGAGGACCTGGCCGCGGCTTTCCATAACTTCTACGAGCGCTGCCGCGTTGTTTCAAAGGATGAGCCCCTCACCCGGGCAAGGCTTAAACTGGTGAAAGCGGCAAAGATCGTCCTCTCCATTACCCTCAGGTTTATGGGGATGAGTGCCCCAGAGAGGATGTAGGCAGGTGGCTAGCGAGATCTTCGATTTCGCTAGGTGATCTAAAACCCCTGCTCCTTGAATTCCTTCGCCAGCTCGGCATAATACTTCCCACCCTGCTCCAGCATGGAGAGCTGCTCCTCCGGGATCTGCCTCTTGATCTGCGCCGGCACCCCAACGACAAACGACCTATCCGGGATCTTCATTCCCTCGCTGACCATGGCATTGGCGCCGATTATGCAGTAGTCGCCGATCTCAACATAGTCAAGGATGGTTGCGTTGATACCGATGAGAACATTGCTTCCAATTTTTGAACAGTGGATTACGGCGCTATGCCCGATGAGGGTATTATCCCCGATCTCTAAAGGGCTATCAGCGTGGATGACGGTGTTGTCCTGGATGCTGACGTTCCTTCCAATCCTTATCGGGGCGATATCGGCCCGGATAACAACACCGGGCCATATGTTGGAGTTCTCCCCGATCTCGACATCTCCAATGATGTAAGCCGCCTCGCTGACGAAGGCGGAATCAGCTACCTTTGGTGTCTTACCTCTGAAGGTCTTGATCACCTCTCCTCCTTTCCTCGTTTGCTTGCATTATACCTGGCTTTTGGCGGTGGTCAAGGGTTCCCTTGCCGATGAATTCCCTTTATGCTAGACTTCTTAGCAAAGGAGGTCGAATGAAAAAGGGTCGTGTCTTTTCTGGAGCCAGACCGACGGGGAGGCAGCACATCGGAAATTACCTCGGGGCGATCCAGAACTATGTCGCTCTCCAGGACGATTATGATTGCATTTATTGCATCGTGGATATCCATGCCCTAACCACTATGGAGGGGGTGGATAGGCTCAAGGACAATGTCCGTGAGATGATGCTTGACTGGCTGGCAGCCGGGCTTGACCCCCAAAAGAGCATCCTCTTCGTTCAATCACATGTCCCTGAGGTGATGGAGCTACATACCCTCTTAAGCATGGTCACCCCCTTGGGTTGGCTTCTTCGGGTAACCACCTTCAAAGAGAAGGCGAGGATGCAGCCTCACAATATAAACTACGGGCTTGTCGGCTACCCGGTGCTGATGACCGCAGACATTGTGCTTTATAAGGCAACCACCGTCCCGGTAGGGGAGGACCAGCTTCCCCATCTTGAGCTGGCTCGGGAGATTGTGAGGCGCTTTAACAATCTATTCGGCTATACCTTCCCTGAGCCTCAGGCGAAGCTCAGTGGGGCTCCCCTTATCCTGGGGCTTGATGGGGTGAACAAGATGAGCAAGAGCCTAGATAACCATATTGAGCTTGCGTTAACCCCTGAGGAGACAATGGAGCGGGTGGCGACTGCCTTCACTGACCCAGCTCGCATATACCGCAGTGATCCAGGACATCCTGAGGTATGTAATGTCTATAGCCTCCACAAGCTCTTTGACCCGGAGCGGCTGGAGGAGATCGGCAGTGAGTGTCGCAGTGCGGGAATCGGCTGCGTTGACTGCAAGAGGCTTCTCGGCGAAGCGATTAACACTTCCCTTGCGCCGTTACGAGAGAGGCGCCAGGCCCTGGCGGGCAACCCTAAATATATCACTGAGGTTCTCTCCGACGGGGCTCGCCGTGCCCATGCCATCGCCAGGGAGACGATCAGAGAGGTCAAGGAAAAGATGGGGCTTATATAACCGATTGCCCTTGTCCAGAAAGCGGGAGGGGGCGCGTGAGGTAGCCATCCAGCTAGTGAAGGAAGCCGGGGCACTTTTTAGCCCTTTTCCGTTTACATCTAAAAGATAAGGGGCTCATCGCCTCAAATGGGGTGATAGTGGCGGATTTTTTAAGGCAAGTGAAACTGTCCCCTCCCCACCCTCTCCACAAGCCACCTTTTGAGAAGGTCGTGAAGCTCAGCGTGGCACTCTCTCAGGAAATGCCCTGAGTCCTGGTAGATAACAAGCTCCTTCGGCCCCTTCGCCCATTCGTAGATAAGCTCGGAGCACTTGACCGGGAGGTTCCGATCCCTTTTGCCGTGAATGAGTAGTAGTGGCTTCGGCGCAAGCTTTGCTACATCCTGTGCCCCGTAGGTCTGGCTTGAGACTCCTACCACTGCTTTTACATCCGGGCTCAATGCCCCGGCGGTGATCACCACTGCCCCACCAAATGAGTGCCCCACAAGGGCTATATCGGTGGCTCCGATGCCCTTCAGGAAAGAGACCCCTGCCAGGACATCAAGAACACACTCATCAAAATTTCCGGGAAGCCGATAGTGAAGTCTGAGTGAGCTTATGCCATTTTCGACCAGTTCCTTCCCTAGGATGGAGAAGATGCCGAAGGATGGCCCATCGAAGCCGCCAAGGGCGCCGCATACCCAGATTACCCCACCCTTTCCCCCCTCGCAGGGGTGAAAAAGGCACTCGATCTCACCGCGAGAGGTGTGAAGGACAACTTGAAGTATATTCGGGGCAAAGTCCTTGGTGGTTACGGTGTTTATTCTGAGCGAGAGTTCTTTTTGCTCCCTTCCACCGCTAGACATGCCGATGTCTCTTAACAAATCGCCCCATCCTCTCCAGCGCCTCCTCGATCTCGGGAAGGGAGGTGGCATAACAGCAGCGCACATATCCCTCGCCGCACTCGCCGAAGGCGGAGCCGGGGATGACCACCACTTTCTCCTCCCGAAGAAGCTCCTCGGCGAATTTCTCTGAGGATAGCCCGGTGCTCTTCACCGAGGGGAAGGCGTAGAAGGCCCCTTGGGGCTCAAAGCATGTCAGGCCCATATCATTTAGACCCTTAACTATGATGCGCCGCCGGCGGTCGTATTCCGCCACCATCTCAGTGACTGCCTCCTCCCCCGACTTGAGCGCCTTGATGGCTGCCATCTGTCCCATTATCGGGGCGCACATGGCAACATATTGATGTATCTTCATCATCGCTTCAATTATGTCCTTCCTGGCAGCAGCGTAGCCGATCCTCCATCCGGTCATGGCATAGGCTTTGGAGAAACCGCCGAGCAGGATGGTTCGCTCCTTCATCCCGGGCAGGGAGGCAAAGCAGGTGTGCTCCACTCCGTAAACCAGACGGCTATATACCTCATCGGAGATAACGAGGAGATTGTGCCGGCGAGCCACCTCTGCTATCTGAGCAAGCTCCTCCCTCCCCATCACCGCCCCGGTAGGGTTACAGGGGTAGCCGATCATTATCGCCTTGGTTTGCTCGGTGACGTGAGCCTCGACCGCTGAGGCATCAAGCTTGAAATCGTTCTCGATGCTTGTCGGGACAGGGATAGGTATTCCTCCGGCGAGGATGGCACAGGGGCTATAGGCAACATAGCTCGGGTCAGGCACAATGACCTCATCTCCGGGGTCAAGGATAGCTCTCATCGCTAGGTCGAGCCCTTCGCTGACGCCTACGGTGATAAGAAGCTCACCATCAGGGTTATAGTGAAGCCCATAGCGGCTTTCAAGGTAGCGGGCAAGTTCCTCTCTCAGTTCGGGCAGACCATAATTGGAGGTATACATGGTATATCCCTTTTCGATGGAGTAGATCGCTGCCTCACGAATATGCCAGGGGGTAACGAAGTCAGGCTCACCAACACCCAGGGATATGACCCCCTCCATCGAGGAGAGCAGATCAAAAAACCTTCTGATCCCAGAGGGGGGGATCTGACTCACCCGCTGAGATATGGGACTTTGTAACCTCTTGGTGCGGCTCATCCGTGGAACCGACATTTAGAACCTCCTTAAGCACTCACCGGCAATCGCTTGACTTGTTCCTCACCCTCCAGAATCTCGCCATCCTCTTTATATCTCTTGAGGATGAAGTGGGTGACGGTCCCCAGCACAGACTCCAGAGGAGCCAGCTTTTCAGCGACAAAGGCAGCCACCTCACGCATGTTCTTTCCCGTCACTATAACTGCAAGGTCATATGTGCCTGATGTAAGATAAACTGAGCGCACCTCGGGAAAGCGGTAGATCCGCTCGGCGGCGGCATCGAAGCCGCGATCCCTTTGCGGGGCTACCCTTACCTCGATGAGTGCGAGGACTTGCTCCTCCCCCGCCTTTTCCCAGTTGATCACCGTCTTGTATTTAACAATGGCCCCCTTTTTCTCCGCCTCCTGGATTGCCTTTTTCACCCTCTCGACAGGCATTCCAGTCATAGTGGAGATCTGCTCCGGAGTGGCGCGAGCATCCTTCTCTAGGATCTTAAGAACCTCTTTCATGGCTACCCCCTTTTTCTGCCAGAACACAAAAGGTGGTGAAGAATCGACCTCGGTAGTTACACCTTCCTTTATCAGCTAGCAACAGACTTGGTCTATAATCGTGACCATTCACAAATGTGAGGCCGGCCTCTTCGATGGTATCTACAAACACCTCATTTATATCATAGATATTATAGGCGGCGCCAATGCCGTGATATAAATTGGCCAGAGACCAGTTATCCGTTTTCTGCAGCTTGGGCTCATAGGCATCGGTGGTGAGGTAAAGGTGACCGCCTTTCTTGATCACACGTGCCATCTCCTGAAGTGCCCTCTTGGTCAAAGAGATGAAATCATTATATGGTATCGGCTTCCAGTTGGGCGTGATGTCCAGGTGCTCAATGGTTGAGATGCAGATAACAAGGTCAAAGGATTCATCTTTGTATGGAAGGTGGAGCATGGTTCCAACGTTGACCCCGACATTATTCTCAAGGCACCTCCGGCGAAATCCCTTGAAATCGGGTGCCATAGGCTGAGGGTAGTCTATAGTGATAACCCGAGCCCCTTTCTTAGCTAAGAAGAGTGAGAAAGTGCTATCGCCAGGCCCGATGTCGAGCACCCTAAGCCCCCTGAAATCCCCGATGAAATTGACGATTTTGCCGTATTCCCATGCCTTCAGCCCCTCTATCGAGCTATCGGAGAGCCTTTCCCTGAGGTAGGAATCAAAGCTCATGATCTCCGTTATCTCGCTTTTAAGGAGGGCGAGGTCGCCTCTGTTTATGAAGGTGTTGTGCCTGGTGATGGCTAAGCCTCTATCTCGATGAGCGACCACACATCCTCCTTCTCAGAATAGCAGAGCTCGAAGGTTTTTTTCATCCTCGGTTCGAAGAGTTTTATGCCCTGAGCATCAAAGAATTCAGCCTTCGACACGGGCAAGGCGCCTACTAGAAGCATGATAGCGAGCTTCTTGATTTTCATAGTTTGCGCCTCCTTATATCACCGGTCTTCTCTTCCCCCACCCCGTCGCCTGCTCATAGGCGTAGCCAATTCGGATAAGTGTCTCCTCGGAAAAGGGCTTCCCCAATATCTGCATCCCCACCGGTAGCCCGTCGGAGAAGCCGGCGGGCACCGATAGCCCCGCTATTCCGGCAATATTTATGGGGAGGGTGCAGACATCTGAGAGGTACATCTGGAGCGGGTCATCCACCCTCTCCCCGATCTTGAAGGGGACGGTTGGGGAGGTAGGGGTAATCAGGGCATCGAATCTCTCAAACGCCTCCTCAAACTCCCGCCTGATCAGCGTTCTCACCTTCTGCGCCTTGAGATAGTAGGCATCATAATAGCCTGCGGAGAGGGCATAGGTGCCGAGCATAATCCTCCGCTTCACCTCAGGCCCAAAGCCAAGTCCCCGCGTCTTCTCCATATTTTCCCACATACTCTCCCCGTCTTGATAGGAAAATCCATACTTTACCCCGTCGTAGCGGGCAAGATTTGCCGATGCCTCAGAGGGGGCAATTATATAATAAGCAGCAAGTGCATATCGGGTGTGGGGTAGTGAACCCCCCCAATCTATCTTAGCGCCAAGCTCCTCCAGTTTGGCAATGGCGGCTCTCATCACCTCCGCCACCCCCCGCTCCATCCCCTCAACAAAATACTCCTTGGGGATGCCAAGGCGGAGCCCATCGAGGTCGGGGATGAGGGATTTGGTGTAGTCGGGAACGGGATATGGGACAGAGGTTGAATCACGGGGGTCATATCCTGAGATAGTGTTCATCACCAAGGCGCAGTCGGTTACATCCCTGGTCATGGGGCCGATCTGGTCGAGGGAGCTAGCAAAGGCGACAAGACCATATCTTGACACCCTTCCATAGGTGGGCTTCATGCCCACGATGTTGCAGAATCCTGCTGGCTGGCGGATGCTGCCACCGGTGTCCGAGCCAAGGGCATAGATCGCCTCCCCCGCCGCCACCCCTGCCGCTGAGCCGCCACTTGACCCCCCGGGAACCCGCTCCAAGTCCCACGGATTACGGGTGATAGCGAAAGCCGAGTGCTCGGTGGAGGAACCCATGGCAAACTCATCCATATTCCCTTTGCCCACCATCACAAGCCCCGCCTCTTTCAATCTCTCAACCACTGTGGCATCGTAAGGGGGGACAAAATTCTCCAGCATCTTTGAGGAGCAGGTGGTGCGAATCCCCTTGGTGCACATATTGTCCTTGATCATTGCCGGGACACCGGTAAGGGGCGAGAGCTCGCCGGCTCTGATACGCTCATCTGCCTCCATAGCCTGACGGATGGCAAGCTCCTCGGTGATGGTAACGAAGGCATGAACTCTCCCTTCAAGCTGGCTGATGCGCTCCAGCACCGCCCGGGTGAGCTCTAATGAGGAAATCTCTCTGTTTTTGAGTAGCTGGTGTGCCTCATGGATGGTGAGGTCATATAGTCTCAGCGTCGCCTCCTACGCATCACTGCCACAGCCCTCTCCGCTAATCTTCCCTGGTGTTCCTCAGGTATTCGCTATACCAGCAGAGGTGGGCGAGCACCTTTGCTGATCTTTCCGGGGTGGGATACATAATGAGCCCGTTTTCCCTGAGCTTCTTAAACACCTCAGTCTCCTTTACCTCAGGGGTCATCAACAGGCCGGTAATGATAAGCGGCTTCTGGAGCTTGTCCATTCGCTCAATTGCCTCTTCGATATTCTTTAGCTCATCTTTCTCGGCGTCTTCCATGAATTTCCTTGCCAGGTCGATTAATGCTGGCGGGAAGGAAGGGGGCAGGGCACCCATCCTTCGCATCATGGCTGTCATCCCGATGGTGCCAACAGCTAGTATGATGTCTATATTCTCATCCTCCATCAACGCCCAAAGACAGGGATAGGTAACGAATCCGGCAGCTACCGTGTCAACTGGATTCTGGCGGGGCCAGCGGGTGGGGAGGACAGCGTCGATCCTCTTGAGTGTAGTTTCGGATAGAGGGGGTATCTCCAGCCCCCGCCTGGCACAGGCGTCAGTGGCGACAACGCCGTGACCTCCTCCCCCGGTAAGTATTCCCACCCTTCTTCCTCTGGGCAGTGGTTGGCGAATTAGGGCGGCCGCGACATCGAAAAGGTCCTCGATCTCCTCCACCCTTATCACCCCCGCCTGCTTGAAGGCGGCATCGCAGATGATGTCCGCTCCTGATAGGGCGCCGGTGTGCCCTTTTGCCGCCTTCGAGCCTGGCTCCGTCCTTCCCACCTTCATAATGATGATTGGCTTCTTCTTGGTAACCTCTTTGGCTAGTTTGAGAAAGCGCGGGCCCTCCCTAAACCCCTCCACGTAGGCGCCAATAACCCTAGTTTCTGGATCGTGGGCGAGATACTCAATGTAATCTTCTAGGTGCAGATCAGCTTCATTGCCGCTGCTGACGAGCTTGGAAAAACCCACCCCCGCCTCGACCCCGCAGCGAAGGATATGGCCAGCAAACCCTCCGCTCTGGGCGATAAGCCCAAGTGGGCCCCTTTTGACGTCTTCGACTATCCTGGTGGTGAAGAAATTGGCAGCGGTATTGAAGTGCCCCATGCAGTTTGGACCGGTGAAGCGGATACCACCCCGCCTTGCGATCTGTAGGATCTCCTGCTCCAGTTTTTTCCCCTCCTCGGTCTCCCCCAAACCGGCGGTGATAACGAGGGCGGCCTTGACTCCCTTGGCGACGCAGTCCTCCATGACCGCGGGGACATCGGCAGGGGGAATGGCTATGACAGCAAAATCAACTGGCCCGGGAACATCCCTCACGCTCTTATAGGCCTTTAGCCCGGCCACCTCTTCCCTCTTATTATTTATGGCGTAAACCTCTCTATTCCCCTTCCTATCCAGGACGGCGTGGATAATGCCAAACCCCCACTTCATTGGCATATCTGATGCCCCAACCACGGCTACTGATTTGGGATTGAATAAGTATTCAAGTTGCTCGATAAGTGTCTGATTCATCTAAACCTCCACTTTCTAGCTATTTACAATGGTATTTCGCCTTAGATCATTCGAGCACTGCCCGTATCCTGAAGTAGCCATTCTCCTCTCTCGGTGCGTTGGCCAGGATGTCGCTTCGGGGATAGGACGGAGTCGCCTCGTCCTCCCTGACCACATTGTGGATGGGGATCGGGTGTGATGTGGGGGGAACATTGCCGGTATCAACCTCTTTCAAGACCTCAAAGTTCTCCAGAATATTGGAGAGCTGCTCCCGGAACCTCTCCAGCTCCTCATCACTCAAGCCCAGGCGGGCAAGCCGGGCGATGTGCCTTACTTCCTCTCGGCTGAGCCTTCCTTTCCTAAATTGCATATTTATTATTATATCACCTCTGCTTGGGAGCGAGCAACGGCTTCTTGCCATCGGAAAGTTAATATAATATAATGGCATTATGAGGGTTATCCTCTATACTGGTAAAGGCGGGGTGGGAAAGACAACGGTGGCGGCTGCCACCGCCTTGCGCTCGGCGGAGCTTGGCTATAAGACCATAATTCTCTCAACCGATACTGCCCATAGCCTCAGCGATTCCTTTTCCATTACTTTAGGCGGTCATCCCCAGCCCATTGCCCCGAGTCTATGGGGTCAGGAGACCAACATCCTTAGGGAAATAGAGAGCCACTGGGGTGCTATCCGGGAATGGCTAGCTGCCCTCATGATGTGGCGGGGGGTGGATGAAATAGTGGCTGACGAAATGGCTGTCCTTCCTGGTATGGAGGAGCTGGCTAATTTGCTTTATATCGTGGACTACCACAATAAGGGTGAATACGATGTTATCATCGTTGACTGCGCTCCCACCGGTGAGACACTCCGCCTCCTCAGTTTCCCGGAGATGGCTCGCTGGTATATGGAGAGGGTATTCCCTATAGAACGGAGGGCCGCTGGCATCATCCGCCCGGTGATGAAACACCTGACCAATATGCCGATGCCAGGTGATGAGGTCTTGGATTCGATACAAAACCTTTTCACCCAGCTCAGCGAGATACGTTCCCTTCTCACCAATCCTGATAAGTGCTCGGTGCGTCTTGTGCTCAATCCGGAGATAATGGTGATCAAGGAGTCACAGCGCCTCTTCACCTACCTTAACCTCTATGGCTATTCTTCCGACCTTGTGATCTGCAACCGGGTTATCCCGGATAGGGTTAAGGATCGCTACTTCGACTCCTGGAAGGAGAGTCAAAGCAAATACTATCATGAGATCGAGGAATGCTTTGCCCCCCTTCCCATCCTCATCGCCCCCCTCCTTGAGCAGGAGGTGAGAGGGGTTCCCATGCTAAGGCTGATGGCGAAGGCACTTTATGGAGATGAGGATCCGACCAGGGTTTTCTTCCGTGGTCAGCCCAGTGATATCCGAAGGGAGGATGGCCATTACATCCTGACCCTACCTCTTCCTTTCACCAGTAAACAGGACATCTCCCTTTTGAGGAACGGCGATGAGCTTGTCGTCAGGGTGGGGAATATCAAAAGGAATATTATCCTTCCTCGAACCCTGGCGGATCTTGAGGTGAAGGAGGCAAAATTCGAGGGGGAGCGGCTGAAGATAAGGTTTGAGGGAAAAACGGATTAATGGAGGTAGAAGATGGGGGAGAGGATAATCGAGGTTGAGCGTGGCCCTGAGGAGCTGGTGGTTCGTCTGAGGTTGCCGAGGATAGGAGTGCTCTCTGATGAAGCGAGGGGCCATATCCGTGCCGCGAGAAAGGAGTTACTCCTCTCACTACGCAGCCTGATTGATCAGGCTATCCAGCACACTGAGGAGGTCGAAAAAAAGCGTGGGCAGGGCGTAACGAAGATCAAGGTGGAATAAGGCGCCTGTTCTTGAGAGGTGACGTGTGTTTCAGGCAATTTAACTTACTAGGGTCATACGGGGGAGACATTATGAAGCAATATACTGTGGAGCAGATTCGAAATGTCGTCCTCCTTTCCCACTGTGGCGCGGGCAAGACATCGCTTTCAGAGGCGATGCTCTTCGACTCAGGGGTGATCACACGATTGGGCAAGGTGGATGAGGGTACTACCACATCAGACTACGACCCTGATGAAGTGAAACGCAAGATAAGCATCAACCTCACCACCCTTCCCTTTTTCTGGAGAGACGTGAAAATCAATTTACTGGATGCCCCTGGTTATGCCGATTTCGTGGGCGAGGTAAAGGCTGGGGTGCGCGTCGCTGATGGGGCGGTCGTTTTAGTATGTGCTGTGTCCGGTGTGGAGGTGGGCACTGAGCAGGTCTGGAAATATGCGGAGGAGGGGAAGCTCCCACGCATCATCTTTATTAACAAGATGGATCGTGAGAACGCCGACTTCTATAAGACAGTAACCGCGATTGAGCGCAATTTTGGCAAAAAATGCCTCCCTGTCCAGTTGCCCATAGGTTCTCAGAGCGGCTTTCAGGGTGTGGTGGATCTCGTCACCATGAAAGCGTATAGCGGACCACAACTTGAGGAGCAGGAAATACCCCAGCCCCTTCGAGATCAAGCCGGCGAACTCCATGAAAGGTTGGTGGAGGCGGTTGCCGAGGTCGAAGATGAGCTTATTGCCAAGTACTTGGAGGGGGAGGGACTAACCGAGGAGGAGCTCTACCACGGGCTGCGCGATGCAACTATGACTGGAAGGGTGGTGCCCATTCTGGTAGGGTCAGCTTTGCGAAATATTGGTGTCACCAAGTTACTGGATGCTATTTGCCATTATCTCCCCTCTCCCAGGGATTGCGGTCAAGCGGTGGCAACCAACCCCCTTGCACGGCGGGAGGAATCCCTTGATCCAGTTGAAGAAGGCCCCCTCGCTGCCCTGGTGTTCAAGACAAGCGCCGATCCCTATGTGGGGAAACTCACCTATTTCCGGGTTTACTCTGGCTCCATCTCCAGTGATTCTCAGGTTTGGAATGCTACCAAGAGCCGAGCTGAGCGGATCGGACAACTATTCGTGATGAGGGGCAAGGTGCAGGAGCCAGTGCCTCGCTTAATCGCCGGGGAGATCGGTGCCGTGGCCAAACTTGCTGAGACAAGCACCGGTGACACCCTCTCTAGCCGAGAGCACCCTCTCCTTCTTCCC
>DAOTXZ010000047.1:0-8147 GCA_034435115.1 Dehalococcoidia bacterium
ATACTATGGCGGGATTTATGTCACCTCAATACTTTGAGGAAACTATAAGGCTGGTTGCCAGCTATGAGCGCATCGATCTGCTCATCACCCACCTTGATGTGGATTTCATGCTCCAACGCGGGCAAGAACAAGTGGACAAGACGGTCGAGGCTCTGCTAAGGGCTGGTAGGGCATGCAATAAACCTATGGCTGTTGTTATACTCACAGCAGGTGCTCCTGAAGTTGCCAAGGCAGTTTTTGATATCAGGCAAAAATGCCTGGAGGCTGGTTTCCCGGTCTACCCCACCATCGCCCGTGCCGCCCAAGCCATCAGCAAGCTTATTGCATATAATGAGACCAAGCAGCCAATAGGGAATGATGCAAAATAGGTGAACAGTTCTGTATCTAGTATGCTCCCTTGAGACCACTTTGAGGTAGAATAAGCCTTACACTGGGCAACTAACCAGTGAGGAGGCATGATGAGCAAGTTTTCAACTGAGGAGAAGGTGAGGATAGTCCTGGATGGTGAGAAGGGGGGGTCTTGTATTCCGAGGTAACGGGAAGGTTGGTCCCCAGAAGGCGAAGCTCCCCAGGAAAACGAGGGCTTAGAGAACTGGTAGCCAACCTATCGGTAAGGAGGTCACAGGCCCTAACCAGGTATGGGGGAGGAAAACTCACGCATTTCCAGGAAGCGTGCAGGCAGCTGGGAATAGCTCACCGGCGTATCCTCTTCGGGCATCCCCAGTCCATTGGTCGTATTGAGCGTTTTCATCGCACCTTAAGAGAGGTACAGCGCCCAAAGGTATCACCAGGGTATCGGGGACATCAAGCCCATCGACAGGCGAAGGGGCGTGGGGAAGAGATCCTAGCCAGGAGGGAGGAGCTATTCAGTTGCGTGAATGGGAACGGGCGAAGGCCAAAGGTTCTGGCAGCGGTGTAAGGTCTTTTTGCCTAAGACTCTCTCAGGGGTATTTACAAGATACATGAGTAGACCAATGAGGGCAATAAACTTGTGAAAGCCATTAATACATGTTAAAATAAGGCAAAATAGAAGCATAGATGTAAAGATGTCCCTGTAGCTCAGTGGATAGAGCAACTGCCTTCTAAGCAGTGGGTCGCTGGTTCGAATCCAGCCAGGGACGCCACGAAGCTTTTCGACACTCACTATCTGACTCACCCTCCCCGTCGGCTTGCAATTTAACTAAGTCCATTTCGTTTATTTTACCACTCTGTCAGCCTGACTGCACCTTTTCGAGATTTACATGGCAGACTACCCTCATTGACTTCAGGTCCTCTGATGGGTAAACCTTAATGCCCAGCTTGGACACAATATCCAACTTCTCCTCGAAGGTAGCCTCGTCCAGACTCCTGTCCCGGAGCGCCTTCAACTCCTCCCTCATAGCCTCGATATCGGCTTTGCCAGAAGTCAATGCCCTCATGCTTTGCGCAAGTTGTCGAATCTCGCCTTCCTTGGCTATCGTTTTCTGGTGTTCGGTGACTTGCCTCTTGGCTTCGTCCAAATCATAGGTACCACCCTCAAACCCTTCTCTCACTTTGGCTATCTTGGCTTTTGCCTGGGAGATAAGGTTCCCTCGCCCAAGACTGGTAATATCTGAAACAATGATAGTAAACACACTTCTGATGCCCGCCTCGCCTGGCCACCATTGGCTTGCCGCATTTCGGGTAGTAGATGCGACCGCGAAGTAGGGCCTGGATGCTTTTACCTTCTTTGTCTCTTCCGCGCCCCCTCTCGGCGATATTGGCGTTGGCTTTTTGCCATAGCCCCTCGCCTACCAAGGCCGGAACCTTACCCATTCCCCCTCAGGTTTTGGCCTTAGCAGGGCTCGCTTGACCTCAGCGGTGATGTTCCCCAGTGGCTTGTCAGGATTAGACACCTAGCATTGGCATTGTAGGTATGATTCCCTGTGTAACAGTGATGGTGAACTGCGTTCTTGCGGTTCGCCAGCTTCACCAGCTTAGCAGCGTGAGCCAGGATGCTACGAGCAAACTGGCTGCCCGGGTCATTGCCGCTAGGGGCATCGGCATAGTGCAGCCGCACGCCGTAGTGAACCGCCTCGACCTCAAAGACCTCTGATGCAAGGGCTCCCTCGACAGTCTGTCCAGGGCAGGAAAAATTATCCCCGCTATCCATCTCTCAGTCATAAGCCTGCGCAGGTGTATCGTATTCGGACGCTCCAGATGTTGTCCCGTGACAGCATCATAGTGGACGTATTCTCGGAGCACCGACTACACCCAGCCTTTTCGCTTCCTGGGCACAGGTGCGAAGATAGTCAGGAAGGCAATTGTTTTGGGCTTGCTCCTCCAGGCTATGGCGGATGTATGCTACTCACCAGACTGGCTTGGTGAGGTCGCAGCCTTCGACGCCGAAGCCCTCCTCATCACCCCCTGCTCTCGCTGCCTCCTCAATGTAGTGGTCTAGCTGCTCTTGACTTATAATTTCTTTCGCCTGAAACTCCGGGGGCAAGCTACCCTCTAAGAGTTCAACAGCCTTGCCAACACAGCCCAAGTCACCTTGAAGGGTCTCTGCAATCGTGTTCAGAGCGGTGCGCATGAATTCTACTGGATTGGCTTGGGGGTCTCCTCAATGAGATGCCGAAACACCGCTTCATCGGTAAGGCCGGGGCACCCGGTCTTACGCCGCCAATCCTTGACGAGAGGAAGGAGTTTGGGATATAACCTCTCCTGAAGCTTGCTGATGCCTTGTCTTGTCAATTCCGCCCAACCCTGTAATAAGGTCACCAATAGTCTGGGACCTCTCATCCTTTTGGGTCGGTGGATGCCAAGCCAACATCTCTTGGGCAGATAAGAGCTGCTCTGCCTCCTGCAAGGTGTACACCTGGCCGTAGCCCTGGCTCGGAGCTCCAAGTTTTCCATCTCTAGCGGAATTTGGTCTAGGATGTCATAAGCAGCTTGCTGAATGGGCTCATGCTGCATTAGTGGAGCAATTATAGATTCAAGCCTCTGCCCAAAGGCGCTGCAATCTCTTTCCCTTGAGCAGTGTGGTAAGTAATGGTGCCAAGCTAAGCCTTTATCCGCCCCTTTACTCGTTTATAGGCTTGTTCTTGTATTCTCATCGCTTCCCCTTATGTGCTGGCTTTCTTCCCCAGCCTCAACCTTGCCGATACCTGCCTTTTGCTGTCCTTCTTCCTCAGCATAGGGGCAACCCCCACATGAATCTCTAGAATAGCACTCCATAGTATGCATGATCAAGATGCACTTCCTAATAGGCTGAGGGCGATTTTTGGCATATTTTAGGGACAACTAGGACTGATAGCAACAATGAGTCTCGGCTAATACGCTGAAGCCTTACGGTGACAGGGATAGCCCTTAAGATAGTTCTGAGTGGTGCTTCTGGACTTAACCCCTAGCACCCGGCATATCTCTCCATAGGAAGCCCCCGCGCCCGCATCTCTCTTGCCTTCTGCGCCTTCTCCTGTGGGGTCATCCGCCTCGGCCTTCGTGGGCTTTGTGGGGACGGATTGCCGGCAAAGAGACGGCTGAGGCTTGGCTTCCAGAATGAGGGCAGGTTATTCTCCGGCAGCCCTATGAAGTCAGCATCCGGGCATAAACAAATGACCACCTCTGTTTATCTCCCCTGACGGCGGCAAAGGCTTCCCTCGCCTAGCCTCGAGGGACCTCCATCGGTAGGAGAATCTTGCCTTCATCTACCACGAACAGGTTCTCTGGGTATTCTCCTTGCCTTAAGCTAATGTCTCCAGCCCTGTGGCGTCCCAGTCGGCATGACGGTAAGCTTGCGATCTCCTGCAAAATGTGATCGCCAAGCCAAAAGTGGCTCGCTTCTGGAAGGCTCTGCTTTCAGGGACGGTCTTCTCGCTTCCACAAAATACCACGTCATCGTCTACGGGGCGGAGCAGGTGGTGGGGCTGATCAAGGTGAGGCTAAATGCGCCTTGCCGAAATTATGGGGTGGACATCTTGACATCCTGGACAGGTGATGTACGATTGCTGTGAGCAAAGCTGGTAGCGGGTCAATAAGCGGGTGCTTTTGCCAAATCCGCATTTGCAGATCGAATTCTGAAGGAGGAAGCCAGGCAAAAATTTTTGCGAGCGGGACGGCACGGTTACCCAGCGACTCATCGATTTCTACTCTGAGAGGGCAAAGGGTGGGGTCGGGTTGATCTATCGGTTCCTTCCCGGGATCAGGAGGTTGACCGATGCTCTTCACACCTATGGTGCTAAGGTGTTCGCTCAACTGATGCACTAGGGATCGTCTGCTCCGTCGGATGTGCTGGACCACCAAGCCGTTTCGGCATCAGCGGTGCGCTCCGGGTTGACCGGTCAGGGAGGGTATCTGATCAATCAGTTCCTCTCCCCACTGACAAACAAACGAACCGATGGATACGGGGAGACCCGGAGAGGCGAATGAGGTTTCCCCATCGAGCTGATCCAAAGGATTAGAGAGCGGGTGGGCTCTGGTTTCCCAATTGCCTATCGAACCTGCGGCGATAGCTTTATGCCCGGAGACAACAGGAGATCAAGACCATTGTCAAGACTATGGAAAGGGCGTGGCCGATGTGATAAACGTTGCCGCGGGATGGCACCAGCGCCCCGTACCGCTGATCGCCATGTGCGTTCCGCAAGGTGCCTTTGTCTATCTGGCTGGAGGGATAAAAAGGAGGTGGTGGGCGTCCCGGTGATTGTGGTGGGTGGTGGGCCTGGTGGTATGGAAGCGGCACGAGTCTTGGTCCTGAGGGGCCATCGGTTGACCCTATTTGAAAAATCAGATAGGCGCGGAGGTCAGCTAAGTGGTGGTAGCCACCGGGGCGACGTCGATGCGCCCTGATCTCCCTGGGATAGATAGGAAGAACGTTGTCTATGCCGGCGATGTCCCCGAGGGCGGGGTCGAAGTGGGCGAAAAAGTGGTGGTCGTCAGTGGTGGAGCAATTGGCTGCAAGACAGCCTATTCTTGGCGAAGCAAGGAACCATTACCCCGGAGGCTACAGTATACCTAGCCTCAAGGGGTGCCATGATGCTGAGAGAGGGATATTGGCAGAACCACCAGGTGGACTATTATGCAGAGCCTTCGTCTGCATAATGTGGAGATGACTACCGGAGCACGCCCAAAGGATTACCGAATCCGGCGTCGTCTACACCAAAGATGGAGAGGGGCGGCTTGTCCCGGCAGACACGGTGGTAATCGCTGTCGGGACAAAATCCGAATCTAAGCTCTTTGAAGCTCTTCAGGGGCCTGTGCCTGAGGTCTATCGGGTGGGCCGAAAGATATAATCCTGGATTTCCCGTATCAAAAAGGGGGTCCCAGATAGGGTTCCTATGGTAAAATAGCTTCAAAAGGGCGACTGGCCGGAGGAACCTAATGGGTGAAAAAATCCAGGAGGCGCTAAAGCTTCAATTCGATAAGCGGCTGAGACTGGAGTTCCACGGGGCCAGGATCACCTCGGATGCAGGGCTGCTGGCCTGCCGGGAACTGGACGGGGCACTGGGGTTGACGGAGGTGGCGCCAATCTATCTGCGGGACATCAGAGGTGGACGCAATGTGCAGCATGAACTGGTGCCCCTGCTGCGTCAATCGGTGTATAGTCGCCTGGCGGGATATGAGGACACCAACGATGCGATCAGGCTGGCCAGGGATCCTGCCATGCAGGCGGTGGTCGGCCGGCGGGCCCTGGAGAAGCAGGCAGCCAGCACCAACACCCTGAGCCGCTTTGAGACCGAGGTCCTGATCACCGAGGAGAACCTGAGGGGGCTCAGGCAACTCAACACCGTGTGGGTAGACCGGGCCATGATGCGCACTAGGCACCAGCGGATCATCCTGGACATGGACAGCTCAGAGAGCCCGGTATATGGGGAGCAGGAAGGGGCTGCTTACAACGGCCACTTTGGCTGTGTTTGCTACCACCCCATCTTCGTCTTCAACCAGTTTGGCGATTGCGAAGGGGCCATGCTACGCCCGGGGAACGTGCACAGCGCCCATAACTGGCGGGAGGTGCTGGAGCCTATTGTGGCCCGGTATGAAAGGAGTGGAGTGCGTCGCTACTTCCGGGCTGATGCCGCCTTCGCCAGCCCGGAGGTCTACGAATATCTGGAGGAGCATGGCTTCCACTATGCCATCCGGCTTCCCAGCAATGAGGTGCTGGAGAGGGAGATCCACCATCTGCTGAAACGGCCGGTGGGGAGGCCACCCAGGAAGCCCGTTATCTGGTACCACGACTTCCAGTATCAGGCGGGGAGCTGGGACCGCCCCCGGAGGGTGGTGGTGAAAGTGGATGGCACCGGGGGGAGCTCTTCCCCCGGGTGGGCTTCATCGTCACCAATCTGTCCGCTAAACCCGAAGGTGTTGTCCACTTCTACAACGGGCGAGGGACGGCGGAGCAGTGGATCAAGGAAGGGAAGTATGCCCTGAACTGGACCCGGCTCTCCTGCCACCGGTTTGTGGCCAACCAGGTGCGGCTCCAGCTCTTCATCCTGGCCTACAACCTGGGGAACTTCCTGCGCCGGCTTGGCTTGCCCAGGACAGTCAAGGACTGGTCGTTGCGAAGCCTGCAACTGAAGCTAATCAAGCTGGGCGGGCGAGTGGTGCACCATGCTCGGCGGATCATCTTTCAACTGGCTGAGGTGGCAGTGCCCAGAGAGCTGTTTACCGCCGTCCTGGAGCGGGTAAACGGGTTACGCTTGGCGCCTGGTTAGGCACCCACTCTGTTAGACGGTGGTGAAAGGACAGAGGGGGATAGTATTGCCCGTTCGCAGGCTGGAGGACTGCGAAAGGCCTGGGGGGAGCCAGTTTGTTGGGTAGTGAGACAGGCCATGGAGCCAGGCGGAGGCTGATGGCAGGGGTGCATGGGGTTGACAACAACCGACGGAAAAATCGTTGTGGACATGCAAAAGGACAATGTCGGCAGGTTCTGCCAGGCGATTGTCCCAAACATTAAGCTTCTCATAGAAAAAGCAAGGGGGAGGGGAATTCCGGTCATTTTCGTCTGCGACAGCAGGTATCCAGACGATTTTCTTTTCACCAGGCTGGGAGCCCCACCCCGTGCCATCCGAGGAACCGAGGGGGCGAAGGTCATAGAGGAATTAGACCCAAAAGCAACGGACGTGGTTATCGAAAAGAGGATGCTGAGCGGGTTCTTCGAGAGCGACCTTGATTTCACACTGCGCCAGAAGGGCATAAAAAAGCTCATCGTGACCGGGGTTTCTACGTTCGCTTGCGTTTTGAAAACGGCGCTGGACGCGTTTGAGCTGGGTTATGAGGTAGTGGTTCCAGCAGATTGCTGTGCCTCGCCATTCCCCGAAGACCACGAATTGGCGCTGAAATACTTCGAGCGTTGGAATATGCTACAGCCAACCGTGGCACGGGTGATTGAGACACTACTCTGATATTCTGCTCAAGCACCTTCCCAGTATGAAGAACGCCGTGCCAGTTTCCTGCCAATCAGGGAGCAACTTCAGCGCGGTGTTTATCTCTTATAGATATTGAGACAGACGCCGCCGATCCCGGCGTTGTGCTGGAGCGCCACCTTTGGCTCGTCGGCAACTTGCCTTGGCCCGGCTTCCCCTCTAAGCTGCCACACGAGCTCGGCCACCTGTGCCAGCCCGGTGGCACCTACAGGATGCCCCCTCGCAACCAGACCGCCGTCGGTGTTTATTGGTATCTCCCCATTTATCTCAGTTCTCCCCGCCTCGATCCATCTCCCTCCCTCCCCCTTGGGGATTAGTCCCAGCGATTCAGGGATAAATATCTCCCCCGGGCTGAAGGCATCGTGAACCTGGGCAACGTCAATATCCTCGGGGCCGATGCCCGCCTTTTCATATGCCTTTTTGGCGAGCTCCTCCATCCCACCGAACTCCTCCCCCTCTTTAGAGTAACTCCCCGAGGAGAGTGCCCATCCGGCTATGATAACCGGTGGCTTCGAGGTATACCTCCGGGCCCTTTCCCGAGCGCAGATAATAGCTGCCGAGGCACCATCGCCGGTTGGGGAGCACATTAGAAGGGTAATTGGATCGGCGATCATCCTAGAGTTCATCACCACCTCCAGGGTGCACGGTTTCTGATACTGGGCATAGGGGTTAAGTGCCCCATTTTTGTGCTCCTTGACCGAGCACATGGCGAGCTGCTCAAAGGTCGTCCCATAATCCTTCATATGCTTTCTTGCTATCATGGCATAGAGC
>DAOTXZ010000048.1:0-6945 GCA_034435115.1 Dehalococcoidia bacterium
CTACATGAGGCAGGAGGGGAGGGGGATCGGGCTTCATAATAAACTTCGCGCCTATGCCCTCCAGGATAAGGGGTTAGATACCGTTGAAGCAAACGTAGCCCTGGGCTTTGCCCCCGATCTCCGTGACTATGGAATCGGGGCTCAGATACTTGTTGACCTCGGACTTCACGAGATCAGGCTCTTAACCAATAACCCGAAGAAGGTGGTTGGGCTTGAGGGATATGGGCTAAAGGTTGTCGAGACGGTGCCCTTAGTTGCCCCGGCAAACCCGATCAACATTCGCTATCTTGAGGCGAAGCGGGATAAGCTGGGGCACCGTTTGGGGGTGGAGGAGGGGTAGAGGCGTGAGCCTTGCTAGTGGTTGCTGAAGTGCGATCCCGTGACGGAACTCCCGGCTCATGGGCATCGGTGCACAGAGTATTATTATACAAAGAATTGATAAGGAGGAAATATTGACCAAAAGCTATGAAGGCACGCTTCTTGGCGAGGGCTTAAGGTTTGGGGTTGTTGTCTCCCGCTTTAACGAATTCATAACCTCTAGGCTTCTTGATGGCGCTCAGGATGGTCTGGTGCGCCACGGCGTCAGGGAAGCTGACATTGAGGTCGCATGGACGCCGGGCTCCTTCGAGATCCCTCTGGTGGCCAAGAGGATGGCTCAAAGTGGTAAATACTCCGCTATCGTCTGCCTCGGTGCTGTGATCCGAGGGGGAACACCCCACTTTGAGTATATCGCCGCCGAGGTCTCGAAGGGCATCGCCAGGGTGAGCCTTGAGACAGGGGTGCCGGTTATCTATGGGGTGATAACCGCCGATACCCTGGAGCAGGCCATCGAGCGGGCAGGGACAAAGATGGGCAACGCCGGCTTTCAGGCGGCAGTGAGCGCCATCGAGATGGCAAACCTTCTCCGGAGCATGGAAAGCTAGTCAACGATCTTGTAGACCCGGTCCCCTCGCCTCACCCGGTCGGGAACCTTCACTCCTACCGCATCGCCGGGTTTGCCCTCCTTTACATCTACGTTCTGGATCTGCATTGACTCGACGACAAGCTCCATATCGGTGGTGTGACCCTTGATATGGATCCTATCCCCGACCTTTAGGGTTCCAGTGAGTTCGATTCCCGCTACCACCGGTCGGGCAAAGAAATCAGAAACGCTGCCGATTTCTACCTCTGGCATTTTCGACCTTACCTCCTTCGAGAATTTGTTTGCCAGTATACACTCTTGCCGCTTCGGGATCAATTATAGTTTAAACCAAAATCGTGAATTTATCCAGTCCCCTTGACACTGCTTGCCTCAGTGCTTATAATGGCGATAGAACGCAAGTTCTAACACGCCGACGATGGTTCGCCGTATACTGCACATCGACCTGGACGCTTTCTTCGTCTCTGTGGAGCGGGCGCTTGATCCGAGCTTGAGGGGAAAGCCGGTGGTGGTTGGGGGAAATCCCGCTGCCCGGGGCGTGGTTGCCTCCGCCTCCTATGAGGCAAGAGCCTTTGGGCTTAGGGCGGGGATGCCACTCAGGCAGGCCTATCGCCTCTGCCCCCATGCCATCTTTCTTGAGGGCAGCTTCCCACGCTATCGCGATGCCTCGGCAAGGTTTATCGAGATCCTGGGCGATTTTACCCCCCAACTGGAGCCGGCGGGCATAGATGAGGCATATCTTGACCTCACCGGCTTTGAACCCATCTATGGCCCTGTCCGTGATGTGGCACTCCGGATAAAAAGGCGCATAACGGACGAAATGAAGCTTACCGCCTCTGTTGGCATTGCCACCTCGAAGGTGGTGGCTAAGGTCGCCTCGGGCCTTGCCAAACCAGATGGACTTATTGAGGTCATGCCCGGGGAGGAGCGTCTGTTTCTTGCCCCTTTGGAGATCGGCAGGCTACCCTGCGTTGGCGCCAGGACGGAGCAGCGGCTTAAGGAAATGGGGATCACCATCATCGGCGAGTTAGCCCGTTTGCCCCCATCTTTTCTCAAAAGCGTCTTTGGAGGGGCTGGTGAGCTGATGTATCGCTATGCCAACGGCATCGATGATCGAAAGGTGGAACCTCCCTCCCCTGTCAAACAGATCAGCCGGGAAACAACCTTTGCTGATGACACCCTTGATCGCCGCCTTCTGAGGGCAACCCTTTGCTATCTAAGTGAGAGGGTGGGCAGCGAGCTGAGGGCACAGGGGAGGTGTGCTCGATGCATCACCTTGAAGCTTAGATACGCCGATTTTGAGTCTATCACCCGCAGCCGCACCATCGGGGAGGGTACAGACCTAGACCAGGTCATCTTCGATATTGGGACCCAGCTACTGGAGAAGGCACTTGACCACAGGCGCCAGCGGGTGCGCCTTATAGGGATCGGGGTGTCTAAACTAAGTGCTGGGGGAAGGCAGCTCAACATGCTGGATCTCTCAGCACAAAGAATGACATACCTCAACAGGGCTATCGACCGGATTCGCCGGAAGTATGGCTTTACCGCCATTCAGACCGGTCGGACTATGCCCCTCAGGGACTTCTCAGCCATCGAGAATGGGGACTATGTGCTGAAGACCCCCTCCCTTTCCCGCTAACTCTTTTGCACTTCCCTTTGACAAAGGAAGGGTGCTATAATTTCCCCTCGGAGGCATTTGGTCATGGTCGAAGAGCTTGTCCAGAGGATGTTAAACGGGGAGCTGAGGTCTCTGGCTCGTTTGATCACTTTAGTGGAGGGGGGTGGTGAGGAGGTGCCCCAGATAATGAGGCTTATCCATCCTTATACCGGAAGGGCGTATTGTATCGGCGTTACCGGTCCCCTCGGTGTGGGCAAGAGCACTCTGGTGGATGGGCTCACCTCGCTCCTCAGGGGGAAGGGGCTGTCGGTGGGGATAGTGGCTGTTGACCCCTCAAGCCCCTTTTCCGGTGGGGCCATACTTGGTGACCGGATTAGGATGCAGCGGCACGCTCTGGATAAAGGTGTTTTCATTAGGAGCGTGGCTACTAGGGGGAGTAGCGGGGGGCTTTCTCGCTCCTCCCGTGGGGTGGTAAAACTCCTCGATGCCTTTGGCAAGGACATCATTATAGTGGAGACAGTGGGGGTGGGGCAGACCGAGCTTGATATTGTTGAGATAGCGGATACCACCGTGGTGGTTTTGATGCCCCATACTGGGGATGCCGTTCAGACAATGAAGGCTGGCCTTCTTGAGATCGGCGATATCATGGTGGTCAACAAGGCGGATTGGGGAGGGGCAGAGTATCTGGTGTCTGAGCTGGAGGCTGTGCTCCGCCAAAACCAGAGAGAGTCTTGGTGGCAGGTTCCTGTCCTTGCCACCCAGGCTAATAACAATGTCGGGATCGATGCTTTGCTAGGGGAGATTGAGAGGCATGCCAAAGCCCTTGAGGAGACTGGTCAACTATCCCTGCGTCGCCGTGAGCAGCGGAAAAAGGAGTTTATCCGGGTCATGGAGCAAACAATAAGGGATAGGGTCCTTGACCTTATTGTGAAAGACGAAGGGATGGCAGCATTCCTAAAGAGTGTTGAAAAAGGGGAGCTTGACCCTTATAGTGCTTCCCTGGAGGCTTTAGGGGGACTCAGTTGGGAGCCACGGAGGAGATAGCCAGTTTTATTGTAAACACTGGCTATAGCGAGATTCCCCAGCGGGCAGTGGCGATTGCTAAAAGATCCGTTCTTGATGGAATTGCGGTTGCTTTAGCTGGCTCTCTTGATCCTGGGGGAAGGATAATATCCCAGTATGTTAGGGATATGGGGGGCAGACCCCAGGCGGGGGTTATTGGAGGGGGGTTTAAGACCTCACCCCCTGAGGCAGCCCTGGCTAATGGCACTCTAATCCATGCCCTTGACTGGGACGATGTCTCCCCGAGCTGGATGGTGGGTCACCCCACCGCTACCATCCTCCCCGCCTGTTTGGCTTTAGGCGAGGTATCGAGGGCCTCTGGAAAGGAGCTCCTCGAGGCATACATCGTTGGTTTTGAGGTGGGGTCAAAGCTCGGTATCGGCATTGGGGGGAGGCACTACGAGGCGGGTTGGCATTCGACTGCCACCCTGGGAACGATGGGGGCGGCGGCAGCCGCCGCCAAGATACTGAAGCTCACCGCCGGGGAGGTGAGGATGGCTCTGGGTATTGCTGCCTCTATGGCGGGGGGGCTGAGGCAGAATTTTGGGACCATGACCAAGCAGCTACATGCCGGGATTGCTGCCAGAAACGGAGTAGTAGCTGCCATGCTGGCGAAGAGGGGGTTTACTTCCGATGAAAACATCCTTGAAACCCCTTTCGGATTCTTCAGGGTTCTCGGTGGGGGTGGGGAGGGAGACATAGTCAGGATGAGCCAGGGACTGGGCAATCCCTTCGACATAATATCGCCAGGGGTCTCTTTGAAGGTCTATCCCTGCTGTAGCGAAGCCCACCGCTGCATCGATGCCCTGTTCTACCTGGTGAGGAAACACCGCTTTTCACCCGATGACGTGGTGGAGATGATATGCCATACCAGCGGGGTGGTGCCCCAGATACTGATCCATCACAGTCCTCAAACGGGCCTCCAGGCGAAGTTCAGCATGGAGTACTTGATGGCAGTGGCCCTCCTCGATGGCGAGGTTTCCCCAGAGCAGTTCACCGATGAAAGGGTGCAAGACCCCCGGGTGCAGGAGCTTATGGAAAGGGTGAGCTATCGCCACCACGAGGGTGTCACCGGGATGGAGGGGCTACGCCTCCCCGAGGCGGTGACGGTCAGGCTCAAGAATGGCAGGGAGTATAGCTACCAGGTGGAGCGAGCCCGGGGCACCCCAGAAAACCCTCTGACCGATGAGGAGCTGAACTCAAAGCTCAGACAATGTGCCCGTTTGGTTCTCTCCGGGGAGGAAGTGGAGACCTTGCTTGAGCTTGTTTCAGGGCTGGAGGAACTGGGAGACATCAGTAAGCTGGCGAGTATTTTGACAGGCCTCGGGTCGTGATGTAGAATGCAGAATAGCTGCTTTTGGAAAGGAACGGATGCCGGAGAGATACGATGTCATCATTGTCGGCGGTGGGCCGGCGGGCCTATTTGCTGCCCTGGAGCTCTCCCAGGCTGCCGACCTCAGCGTTTTGCTCTTGGAGAAGGGAAAGGACATAGATAAGCGTGTCTGTCCCCTCCTTGAAAGAGGCAGGTTTTGTCCCCCCTGTTCTCCCTGTGGCCTTGTCAGTGGGCTTGGTGGTGCCGGTGCATTCAGTGACGGCAAACTGACCCTCTCCTCCGGGGTGGGGGGGCGGCTCAAGGACTACATTGGCGAGGAGAGGACGAGGGAGCTTATTGGCTATGTAGATAGTGTCTATCTCAAGTTTGGGGCATCGGGCAAGATCTACGGAACCGCGGAGGAGGAGGTGGAGCGTTTGAGTCGTAGAGCGAGTCTTGCGGAGCTGCGTCTCATTCCGATGATGGTTCGCCATTTGGGGACAGAGCGGTCCCGCCAGGTGCTCCGGGCAATGCGAGATTACCTGGCAAGCCGTATAGAGATAAGGGTAGGTGTAGAGGCCACCACCATTCTTGCTGAGGGGGGTGTGGTCACCGGGGTCAGGACAGCTGAAGGGGAGACGCTCGGGTGCCGCTATCTGATTGTTGCCCCGGGCAGGGAGGGGGCGGATTGGCTAACAAGGGAGGCGGAGCGGCTCGGGCTCACCCTTTACGCTAACCCTGTTGACGTCGGGGTCAGAGTAGAGGTGCCCCGAGCGGTGCTGGAGGAGCTAACGGATGTCTTATATGAGTTTAAACTTGAATTCTATTCCAAAACCTTTGACGACAGAATAAGGACCTTCTGCGTATGCCCCGCCGGCGAGGTGACTGTGGAGTGTACCGGGGGTAGCGACCCTGTGATCACGGTAAACGGGCATAGCTACGCTGACTGCAAGACTGCCAACACCAATTTTGCCCTCCTGGTTTCGACCACCTTCACTGAGCCGTTCCGGGATCCAATCGCCTATGGGAAATACCTGGCGCGTCTTGCCAATATCCTGAGCGGAGGGGTGATGGTGCAGCGCCTTGGCGACCTTATGGAAGGGCGGCGCTCCACGCCGGCGCGGATCGAGCGGGGCATTGTGGAGCCTACCCTCAAGAGTGCCACCCCAGGTGACCTCAGTTTCGCCCTCCCCTATCGCTACCTCAAAGGCATTGTGGAGATGCTCACCGCAATGGATAAGCTTACCCCCGGCGTCGCCTCGCGCCATACCCTACTCTACGGGATTGAGGTCAAATTCTATTCCTCACGTCTCAAGCTCACTCGGAACCTGGAGAGCGAGATTGGGAACATGCTCTCGGCAGGGGATGGGGCTGGTGTTGCCCGGGGTCTGGTGCAGGCGTCAGCCTCTGGTGTGGTGGCAGCCAGGGAAATACTGAGGAGGGAAGGGGCGCTTAGCGCCGATGTTTATAGGCATTGATCTCACCTCTAGCGACAAAAAGCCCAGCGCCTTAATCGGACTCAATGCTGATCTGTCTCTCGCTTTTAAACGCCTTCTCGGCAGCGATGACGAGATTGTTAAAGCGGTTGAAGGCCACCACCCCCGCCTTATTGCCATTGATGCCCCTCTAACCTTGCCCAGGGGGCTATGCTGTCTCGAGGGGAGCTGCCCTTGCCAGCCCGAGGGGCTTGAGAAGGGGAGAGGCTGCGAGCGGGAGCTGGCAAAGCAGGGCATCCCCTGCTATTTCACCAGTAAGAGCTTCGCTAACACGAACCCTGGCATTCCCTTCAAGAAGATGGTTTACCGGGCAATGGGGCTCAGGCTTAGGCTTGGAGCGAAGGGCTACCAGGTTATAGAGGTCTATCCCTATGCCACAAGACGGAGACTATTTGGAGACTCGATTAAGAATAAGAAGACAACACCGGAGGGGATCAAATTTCTGAGGGAGCGCCTCGTCTCGATTTTACCCTCTCTTTGCCCCTATATTGACGTTTTTGGTCACGACCTTTGCGATGCTGCCATAGCTCTGTCTCTT
>DAOTXZ010000049.1:0-9907 GCA_034435115.1 Dehalococcoidia bacterium
GTCCTTAATAGTATAGCACGTGCCGGAATCAGCCCTCCGCTCCTTCCCCCGCCTCAGCCGGCCAACTGCCCGGAGCACAAGCTGGTTGCTCGCCACCATAACCCCAAAATCAACCAACCTCGCCGCCACCTTTCCGATAACCCGGGGCAGGGCGTAGCACCTTGAATAAAGCCCGACCAGCTGGTCAAAGTGTCTCCGGAAAAACCTCAGTTGTTCCGGGGAGGAGTCCTTCTGACGAAGGATGGTATCCTCGTAGAAGCTGTCAAATTGTCTGTCGGTCAGGAAACCCTCCCGCTTACAAATCTCGTATGCCTTTGTCTTCGGGAAGGGATAGAAGATGGAGACATGCGTTACCGCAGGCTTCGCCCTGGCATTTAGCTTGATGGTGTCAAGAATCTGGGGTCTCCTCTCGAAGGGTAGCCCGATCATATTATAACTGAGTGTCTGGATTCCCATCTCCTGGCACATCGCAAATGCCCTGATTATCCGCTCCCGGCTGGTATGCCGGTCGAGGACATCCCTGAGGATATGGTCGTTGCCGCTCTCAATGCCAAATCGAATAAGACTGCAACCAGCTTCCTTAGCAATCAGGGCAACATCCCTATCCATCAGATTTGGATGGCAATTCATCTCAAAAGGCTTCCCCACCCTCCTCCGATACTCCGTGGCAAGGCGCTCAAACCAATCCTTCCTCATCGGCAGAAGGTCATCGTGGAAGACAACATACTCCATCTGAGGGAAGTTTCGAGCAACCATCTCCACCTCCTCGACCACGCTCTCCACACTCCTGAACCTAATATATCTCTTGCCCCCGTATAACTGCTTGAGGGTGTGGTTACAACAATAGGCGCAATTATAGGGGCAACCACGGCTTGCCATAAAAACCCCCCGCCTCATAAACTTGAGGTCAAAACTATCTTTGTAGGGTAAAACCTCGCGGTCAGCAAAGGGAAGGGTATCCAGGTTCTCAATAAGGGGACGGAGTGGATTATGGCGGAGATTGCCGTCTTTCTTTATCCAGAGGTTCAAAATCCCGGAGATATCTTTCCCCTGGTCAAGGGCATCACATAGTTCAAGAAGTGCACCCTCCCCCTCACCAACGCAGACCACATCAATGCCATCGAGTGAGATAACCTCCTCAGGGCTCAAGGTGGCATGTACCCCTCCACAAATAGTGAGTGCCTCTGAATGGCGCTTGGTCAAGAGGGCGAGCGGGACAATATGGGGAAAGACATTGGTGGTTACTGAAAACGCCACCACATCAGGGCTTTCGCTCCTCAGAAAGCCGATATAGTTTGTTTCATCCACATCGCCCATAAAGTGGAAGAATTTGCACTCGTGCCCGCCCCTTCTCAGGTAGGCTATAAGTGAAGCTATTCCGATATGGAACGGTGCCATTATCTGGTAGCTAGGGTCGATATAAACAAAGGCAACCCTCATTTCATCTTCACCCCGTATACGATGAACTCAAAAGCGAAGCGGCTAAAAAGCGAGGGCATAACCTTGCCCAGAACCTCCTGCAATCGAGCGATAGGCGATGGAGTCCAAGGAGGCACATGGGTGAGGGCGCCAATTTGGAATTGAGAAACCCCTTCAGCCCTGAGAATGCTGATCACCTCTCGAGTTGAGACAGGGCTCTCATAAGGGGTGTGGTATCCCAATCCAGAGCCCCCCACCCTTCTGAAAACTCGCCTCGGTTCGGCAACAATGATATGCCCCCCGCTTTTAGTAACCCTTGCCATTGCCTTAAGGGGCTCCGATATGGGATGAGAATGGTGAATGGAGCCCTTGGAGAAGACAATGTCAAACGCCCCCTCTCGAAATGGTGGCTGGCGGGCATCGCCACAAACACAATTCCTGGCTCCTGCCTCTTTAAGATCATCCAGGCAATCGCCCACAATATCCAAGTTGACCATAAAGGCGCCGTCTGCCTCCAGGGGGAGGGAGAGCAGGCGATCGTTTCCGCTGCCAACATAGAGCATGGTCTTACCGCAGATTTCACCAACCTTATTCCTAATGAATTGATGAAGAGACCGCGCCCCCTTTTTCGAATAAGAAGAGAATTGGTCCGCCGCTTCACGACTCTTATAGATCACCTCCTTACCCCGTTGGTAGAGGTGATGCTCCCACACAAACCTGTCGATCTCCATATTGTCGGGGTCGGTCAGGCTTTGGAGAGGTTGATGCGTCCGACCCCCCAATTCCTCCGCCAAAAAGCTCTTGAGGGGAAGAGCAGAGGCGAGGCGCATCGGCAATAGATATGGTATGCCGTTCTGGATCGGGTATTCTCTCGAGCAAGCGAGGCAGGTAAGTGTGCCATAGATGATCTCCTTTAGGCCGATGGGCTTCGCTGCCAGATGGGGCGAACCACACTCAGGGCAGGCGAGAAGCTTGAGCAAATCCCTATCCACTCAATAACTCCGATATCTACGAGCGGCCGGCCAGGTGCTGTAGAGCAAGCCTTACCTTCTCCTCAAGGCTCATAGGCGAATCGGGCAGGGCAGCAATGGCTGCTGTTGCCTCCCTCATCGAATAGCCGAGGCCTGTTAGCGCAGCCATGACATCAGTATTGGCCTGAGCTGAGAGGGAAGCTGGAAGCCTTAAGGCTTCCAGCTTCCCTCTCAGCTCCAGAACGAGACGACTTGCCATCTTCTTCCCTATGCCAGGTATTTGTGAGAGTAATTCCACATCCCCGCTGGCAATAGCAATGGAGAGCTGGTCCGGATTCACCGCAGAAAGTAGTGAGAGTGCCGTCTTTGGGCCAACACCACTAACACCGACAAGCATCTCAAAGAGCCCCAATTCCTCGGCAGAGGCAAAGCCGTAAAGGGATATCTTATCTTCCCTTACATAGAGGTAGGTATAAAGCTTCACCTCCTCCCCAACACCCCCCAGCCTTTCCAGACTGGGGGTGGGCATATATACCTGAAAGCTCAAACCATCCACCTTAATGATAGCCCACCCCGAGCCGCGAAACTCCAATTTGCCCTCAATGCCAACAATCATCTCCCACCATCACCCGCCCTCGGCAAGCAACCTAGATAGGCGTGTGTTTAGAATATGGCATATTGCTACTGCCAGGGCATCGGCAGCATCACTGGGCTCAGGAATATGAGAAAGTCCCAACTGAATGCGCACCATCTCTTTCACCTGCCCCTTCTCGCTACCCCCGTAGCTAGTCACCGACTGCTTCACCCAGGCGGGAGTATACTTGAAAACAGGGAGCCCACTATTTACAGCGGCGAGGATAGCCACCGCCTGAGCCTGTCCTATTACAAGGGCAGAGTGAATATTCTTGGCAACAAAGGGCTCTTCAACGGCGACCTCCAAGGGCTGATAGCGCGCAATAACATCGAGGAGGCCTAAATATAAAGTTCTGAGCCTCCCCTCCAGCGATGAATGAGAGGAAACACTCAAAACCCCGCAGTCTACCATAATGAGGTCGTCACCCTCACTATCAACAACACCGTAGCCCATCACAAGCGTGCCGGGGTCGATACCTAAGATTCGCATCTTCCTCCCACGCCCTAGACCGTGGAGCGGTATTTTTCAAGGGCTGAATCGGGGAAGTCGGCATTGGTGAATACCCGTTGCACCTCGTCCAGCTCCTCCAGCTTGTCCATAAGCTTCATGGTTTGGAGTGCTGCCTTTTCATCAAGTGGAACTACAGCCTTGGGCACCAGCGAAAGCTCAGCGGAGACAATTGGGAGCCCTTTCCCCTCTAGGGCTTTCCTCACTATCTCCAAGTCCTTGGGGTCGGTGCGGATCTGGAGTGAGTTCTCCACAATATCGACATCCTCAGCCCCAGCGTCAATGGCATATAATGCGAGTTCCTCAGCATCCATCTTGTTAATATCGATGATGATAACCCCTTTGGGGTCGAAAAGCCAGGAAACAGAGCCACTCTCCCCCAGGCTGCCACCACCACGGGCGAAGACGTTACGGATCTCAGCCACAGTACGATTTCGATTATCGGTTATCGCCTCAAGGAGAACAGCAGCGCCACCTGGTCCATAGCCCTCATATACAACCTTTTCAAGGGCCGTGACCTCGGCTGCCCCGGTGCCACGTTTGATTGCCCGCTCGATGCTCTCCATAGGCATGTTACTGTCACGTGCCCTCTGTATGGCTAAACGGAGGCGAAGATTCGATTCAGGGTTACCCCCCCCCTGACGAGCCGAGACCGTGATCTCACGGCTCAACTTGGTGAAAAGCTGCCCTCTTCTTGTGTCTGCCACTCCCTTCTGCCGCTTAATCTGTGCCCATTTGGAGTGCCCTGACATGCATCTCTCCCTTACCTTTTTCTTACCCTGTCCAATTTTAACACTTTGTCCAGCTAAGGTCAAAGTCATACCTTGACGAGGGATTGAAATTTGGTTATAATAGCCCAGACTTCTGGGGAGGTATTACAAATGGCAAATCAGATGGGTAAAAGGTATTTTTGCGAAAAGTGCGGTTCGCAGTTCATAGTTACCAGGGCGGGTAATGGCACGCTTCATTGCTGCGGTAAACCCATGACCCTCAAGCAATAAAAAGCCTTTTTCTAAAGATAGGGGGTGGTATAGAGAATGGCTAATGAACTGGGCAAGAGATTTCGTTGTGAGGTATGCAACACCGAGGTATTGTGCACCAAGGGAGGCGAGGGCACGGTGACATGCTGTGGCAAAGAAATGTCATTGGTCCAGCCTCGACCGCTGCCCTCATCGGATTAGACTATCCATGCACAGCATAGTGAGTATTTAGCCCTACAGAGGCAATAGAGAGAGTTATTATCTCTTTAATTTCGGTTTCCACCGAGTTGACATTTTTGTCTTCAATAATCTATAAAAGCTAGAGCACTCAGTTACATTTGATATTTCTGTAGTCGAGGCCGAGCTTGTCCAAATCGCCACTATCACCTTGCATAGTGCAACATTAGTATAGCTCACTTTTCGTCTAGGTACTTTATAAGCTCATAGTACATCCTGAATCTTGTTTTGTCCGCTGCCTCTATACGCTCTGCCCAAGCAGGTGTTCGATACTTTTTAAATTTGGTCACAAGAAGCACCTTGTGCCTACTTTGACCTTCAAAAAGCGAAAGTATGAACTTGGAGAATGGCACTCCGCTTCCCCTGAGTCCCTCTTTTGAGCCGCTCAAATAAGGTCGAGCTTAGTTGACACTACTAATGGTAGAATATATATTGTGGTAGCGGCGATTGTATCAACCGAGGTTTTGAGCTACCATGAGTTCAGTAGAAGAGGAATTTATGCGCTACTACGACCGTAAAATTAAGGAAAAGCAAGGTATAACCTATGCAGGCAGGCTTAGAGCGCTCAAGGGAAAACTGGTTGAAACCATGTGCGCTAATATGCTAAAGCAGGCTTGGAAAGGAATAGGGGGTGACGAAGAAAGGATTTCTATTGGCAGACGCAGGTATTACTTCACAGACAAAAAGGGAAACAGATACGGACTGTCCCAAGATAAACAAGTCTATATAGACGGAAAGTTTGTACTTTCCATTGAATGTAAAGCCTATGCTGAACTTGCGATGTACAAGCGGATTGTCGTGGATTGCCACATCTTGCAGAGCAGATTCCCAGAGTTAAGCTTTTGCCTATTTCAATTGGAAAGCATGCTGGGTGGGGATTATGCTGAAACGCCCGCTCACCCAAAAGGAACCCCCGAGTTCATGTTGTAAATAGTTTCTTTCCCCACGTGAGATTAGAAATCATCACTTTGCTTTATGGCGAGCGCAGGATAGACCAGCCAATACACAAGTTACAGTTCTATAAACCTATGCGGAAAGAAAGGATAGCGTTTGCATTAAATTACTTCGAAGGCGTGTTATCAAAATATCTCTAAAGTAGTAACGGTTGCCGTTCGTATTCCTTAATTCTTTCCTCAGCCTTGCGACAATACTTTTCTGAAATGTCAATCCCGATATAATTCCTTCCCAGCTTCCGCGCGACTAAGGTAGTTGTGCCAACTCCGTTAAATGGATCAAGCACCAAATCACCGATGTAGCTAAATAATCTTATTAAGCGGTAGGGGATTTCCTCAGGAAACATAGACGGATGCTCGAACTCCTTCATTCTGCTTTCAGGAGCCACTTCCCATTTACCATAGACCCATTTTTGAATTCATCGCCTGTAATATCTATGTTTTCTGTTTTCCCCTCCTTCTTTTGAGTCCCTTTACAAAAAACCCCGATAAACTCCCAAGTATATTTAAAATAAGGCATGCTGGGGCTTTTCCAACTGCCCCAAGCCGTGTATTTGCAATTCCAGTTGTGCTTTTCCCACATTATCTCTGCTTTGAATAAGAAGCCCAAATCCCGAAGTTGTTGCGAGATAATATGATGCGTTGGGATATAATCAGAAAACAAAGGCTGCACTACAACGCAGATGCGCCCACCTCGTTTTAGAACTCTATAGGATTCCCGCCATACCTGATAAAGGGTATCAAAATAGTCTTACCAAGTTTTAGTATCTCTATGGCTATCATACTCATCTAAACCGAAGTTATAGGGTGGAGAAGTAACAATTAGATCTACAAATTCGTCCGGCATCTGTCTCATAATTTGTAAGCAATCGCCACAATAAATCTTGTTGACCTCAAACCGTGTCACCCTCTGTTCTCCCATGACGTCTACCCTTTGAGGTTCTGAGGAGCGAAGCCTCTCTTCCTTCTTTTCGCCCTTGGCCGTTACTTTAATTCCCCGCAGCTTTTCCCCACATCTTATGCAGAATTGAGCATCAGATAGATTTCGTGTTCCACATCTTAGGCAGCTTTTTGAATTATGCTTAGTTCTATTTCCAATCACCGATAGGCTCCTTTCATGCCGGGACGATAAGATGATAGCATTCCCCCCTTCATTACTCAAGTTTCCTTACCACCCCGATGACCTTCCCTTGAATCTCCACGTTATCAGGCTCGACATAGATGGGCTGCACCTGCTCGTTTGCTGGCTGAAGGCGAATCCGCCCCTTTTCCGGATAAAACCTCTTCAGGGTGACCTCCCTCTCCTTTTTGAGCCAGACAGCAACCATCTCGCCACTATCCGCAGTGTTTGTATGCTGCATCAGGACAATATCGCCATCGCCAATGAGAGCGTCCACCATCGAGCTTCCCTTCACCCTGAGGGCATACACCCCCTCCTTCCCCCGTGTCATCTCCTCAGGTAGCTCCACGGTCTCCCATATCTCCGTGGTCCAGGCGTCAGAGTCGGGCACCGGGATCGGCTCGCCGGCAGCAATATGCCCAATAATAGGCACTGCAACAGCCCTCCTTTTTCCCTGACCGAGAAGCTCAATACCCCTCGAAATCTCCGGAGCGCGACGAATATAGCCCTCACGCTCCAAGATACGAAGATTGTAGTCAACCACTGAGGTAGAGCTTATCCCACACGCCTTTGCAATATCCCTGATGCTCGGGGGATAGCCGCTTTCATCCATAAAATTACGGAGGAAATTAAGGATGAGGCGCTGCTTATTGGAGAGAGTTCTCACACTTCACCTCCCCTTACCGTTGGCCGAACTTCTGTTCTATAAGAAGCCTACCATGCCTGAGATGCATTGTCAAGCCCCCTCAATGCCTTTATAAAGAGGAGCGCCCCGACTTTGTCGGGGCGCTCCAATTCCCCCCGTCTTTCGATCACCCCTGTTTAGAGGATAGAAAGGCTTTATTTAGCCTCCTCATGAGACGAGACTTACGCCTAGCCGCATTATTGGGGTGAATCACTCCCTTCTGCGCCGCCTTATCCAGAGCCTTTTGAGCCTCTATCACGGCTAGCCTTGCTGCGTCAAAATCACCGCTCTGGATAAGCTTATCCGCTCTGGAAACGTAGGTCTTAGCAGCGCTTCGAATGGGTTTGTTTCTTTTCTTCCTTCTCTCAGCAACCCGCGCTGCCTTGCGGGCCGATCCCTTACTGGTCAACTTCCAACCTCCTAACCTACTCTATTCTCTTATTTCATCCCGGTCATATCCCGTGCCACGCTAATTACCCCCCGAACCCCCTCCAGCTTTGACAGGAGGCGGCTCAGCTGTCCGATGTCTCCTATCTCTAGGGTGAGGTGAATCGACGTCGTGCGGTCATCGCGTTCAGTAGCGGTCACCGAGGCGATGTTTATTCCGTCCTCAGCTACAATAGTGCTAATGTCTCGAAGTAGCCCGACACGATCCCATGCCTCAATATGAATGGCTGCGGGATACAACTGGTTTATACTCCCCCAACTGACACTAACAAGCCTCTCCTTTTCATCCTCGTTAACAATGCTTGAGCAATCCTTTCGGTGAATCACAGCCCCCCTGCTCCTCGTGATATAACCAACAATCTCATCACCGGGCACAGGGTTGCAGCAGCGCGCTAGGTGGGTGAGCAGGTCACCTACACCCAGCACCTGAACGCTGGACATCGAGGGCTGTGAGCGAGAAGGAGCCTTTAGGGAGGCCTTGGGGCGTTCCTCCCGATCCGTGAGCTTGATCACGACCTGTTGAGGATTAATATCACCATATCCGATAGCAGCAAGGAAATCGTCCAAAGTTTGGTATTTGAAGAGACGAGCGATCTCTTCATGCCCACTCAGACTCAAGCCGAGACGCCTCATCTCCTTCTCTAAAAGCTCCCTGCCTCGTTCGATATTCTCCTGCCGCTCCTGTTTTCTGAACCACTGTCTGATACTCGTCCTCGCTCCGGAGGTCTTGACATAGCCCAGGTTAGGGTTAAGCCAGTCGCGGCTCGGACCTTTCCCCGCCTTGGCGGTTAGAATCTCGACAGTATCACCATTTCGAAGCTGATAGTTCAACGGGACAAGCCTGCCGTTCACCTTCGCCCCGATGCAGCGATGACCCAGATCGGTGTGGATCCGATAGGCAAAATCGATTGGTGTGGAACCTATGGGCAGGTCTTTTATCTCACCTTTAGGGGTATAAACAAAGACCTGGTCATTAAAGATATCTGTTTTTACTGATTCGAGGAGTTCCTCAGCGCCAGCTATCTCTCTCTGCCACTCTATAAGCTGGCGGACCCAAGCAATCCTCTCCTCAAATTGTATGTCCCGACTAGTGCCCTCCTTATAGCGCCAATGAGCGGCTATCCCATATTCAGCATAACGGTTCATCTCGTGAGTTCGAATCTGTATTTCCACCGGCGTGCCTAAACACATCACCGTAGTATGGAGGGAGCGATACCCGCTTTCCTTGGGGTTTGCAATATAATCATCAAATTCGCCAAATAGAGGATGCCACAGGCTGTGGATAACCCCCAAGGCACTGTAGCAATCCTGAACCTCATTAACAACAACCCGGAAAGCGACAAGATCATAAATCTCTCCCGCATCCTTGCCAAAAGAGCCATATTTCTCCATCTTCCGGTATATGCTGTAGATATGCTTTGGTCTCCCGGAGACCTCCACAGCTATCCCTGCTTTTTCAAGCTCCTCCCTAAGGATACGAGTGACCTGATCGATAAAGCTCTCCCGAGCAGCAAGTCGGGTGGCAACAAAACGGGCAACCTGGTGATATTTCTTCGGTTCCAGATAGCGGAAGGAGAGGTCTTCAAGCTGCCACTTCAACTCCCAGATCCCCAGACGGTGGGCCAGGGGGGCGTAAATTTCGAGGGTCTCCCGAGCGATGCTATGACGCTTTTGTGGGGGTAGGGCACCTAGGGTGCGCATATTGTGCAATCGGTCAGCCAGTTTTATGAGCACCACGCGGATGTCCTCCGCCATAGCCACCAGCATCTTCCTCAGGTTCTCCGCCTGCGATTCGATTGTCTCCCTCCTCCTCCCCAGCTTCCCCCCCACCGCCATGGTGGGTAGAGAAAGCTTGCCCACTTTCGTCACACCATCAACCAGCTTAGCTACCTCAGATCCAAACTGCGCTTCGATCTCCGAGACAGAAACCCCACACTCCTCGATCACATCATGG
>DAOTXZ010000050.1:0-32646 GCA_034435115.1 Dehalococcoidia bacterium
TCATCATGGAGCTTATTCACAACATCGCCACTGTGCACGGGGGCTTTTCAGTATTTGCTGGTGTTGGGGAGAGGTCGCGGGAGGGCAATGACCTCTGGTTTGAGATGAAGTCCTCCGGGGTTATCGACAAGGCGGTCCTCGTTTTCGGGCAGATGAACGAGCCACCGGGGGTGAGGGTGAGGGTGGGGCTGACCGCGCTCACCATGGCGGAGTACTTCCGCGATGTCGAGGGACAGGATGTGCTCCTCTTTATTGATAATATCTATCGATACATACTGGCAGGGATGGAGGTATCAGCCCTCCTAGGGAGGATGCCCTCCGCCGTTGGCTACCAGCCAACTTTAGCCACGGAGATAGGCGAGCTTGAGGAGCGAATTACCTCTACAAAGAAGGGGTCGATCACCTCCTTTCAGGCGATCTATGTCCCTGCCGATGACTACACCGATCCCGGTATTGTCACCACCTTCGGCCACCTCGATGCTGTGATTGCACTGGAGAGGTCGATCGCCGAGCAGGGGCTTTATCCCGCCGTTGACCCTCTCGCCTCCACCTCCCGGATCCTTGATCCGCGAATTGTTGGCGAGGAGCACTACAGTGTAGCTCGCGGGGTTCAGAGGGTCCTTCAGCGCTATAAAGACCTCCAGGATATAATCGCCATCCTGGGAATAGATGAGCTCTCGGAGGAGGACAAGATCATTGTAGCCCGAGCCCGCAAAATTCAGCGCTTTCTCTCTCAGCCAATGTTCGTTGCCGAGGCGTTCACCGGTACTCAGGGGAGGTATGTCCCAGTCAGGGAGACAGTGCGCGGATTTAAGGAGATCCTCGATGGCAATTGCGACCACCTCCCGGAGCAGGCATTCTATATGGTTGGCGGGATAGAGGAGGCGGTAGAGAAGGCGAGGGGGATAGGCTTTGCCTAAGCTAAGGCTTGAGATCGTGACTGCGGAGCGACCGGTCTACTCCGATGATGTTGATATGGTGGTTGCCCCGGGGATCGAGGGGCAGCTTGGCATCCTGCCCAATCATGCCCCCCTCCTCACCATCCTCCAGCCCGGGGAGATATTTTTAAGGAAGGATGGGGAGGAGATCTCGATAGCGGTCTCCGGCGGCTTCCTTGAGGTTCGCTCAAATAGGGTGATAGTCCTTGCTGATACTGCGGAGAGGGCTGAGGAGATAGATATTGCCCGTGCCGAGGCAGCAAAGCGCCGTGCCGAAGAGTTGCTCAGGCTTCGCCCCCCCGATGTAGACCTTGCCGCTGCTGAGGCGGCGCTCCGCCGCTCGATGGCGCGGCTCAAGGTGGCAGAGCGAAAAAAGAGGAGGCCGGGGGTGGGGCCTCCTTAGCCCTTGCTGGCTTTCAGGTAGAAGGTCATGGTTTGAAGTGCAAGAACGGGGTCGATCTCCCGCAGTTGAACATCCCCGGGCACTCGAGCCCCTACCGGGGCATAGTTTAGGATCGCCTTTATACCGCAATCTACCAGGGCATCGATCGCCTTTTGTGCCTCTGATGGAGGCACAGCAACAACACCGATATCAATGCCCCGTTCGCGTACCGTCGAGGCAATTTCCTTTATATCCTGAACAACAAGGTCGCCGATCTTTTTGCCGATCTGGCGCTGATCGGTATCAAAGGCGGCAACAATCCTGAAGCCCTGAGGGGCAAAGCCCTCATAACTCAAGATAGCCCTTCCTAAGCGCCCAACCCCAATAAGTGCCATCGACCACTGCCGATCGAGGCCCAGGATGTGGCGAAGCTCGCCCATTAGCTGCTTTACGTTATAGCCCCTGCCCTGGGTGCCGAACTTTCCAAAGTAGCTCAGATCCTTCCGGATTTGGGCAGGAGCTATCTGCAGCCGTTCCCCCAGCTCTCGAGAGTTTACTACTTCCTTCCCCTCGAGAGCTAGAACCGACAGGGCGCGAATATACAGGGGCAGGCGAAGGACAACGACTCTGGGAATCTGTTCTATCATTTTTCCAGTAGACCATCAATTAATTCGATAACTATGCGTCCCTGCTCTAGCTCAACCGACTTCACAACATCCTCGATGGCAGGGATGAGGAATTCCCCGTGGTGACCACGCACCAGGTAAATATCGTTACTACCTGTGGTCAGAATCTCAGCGATGTTCCCCAAAGGCTCTCCCTTATCGCTCCACACCTCCAGACCGATTAGCTGAAACTGATAATAGTGCCCTTGGGGCAGGGAATAGAGCTGCGACCTGGGGATCTCAAGGTAACGCCCCCGAAGCCTCTCAGCATCCTCGAACCTGTCTATAGTGGCGAGCTTGATGACCATCCTCTTATTGTGCCACCTGCTCCTTTCGATGGTCATCGGGTATCCATCGATATATACCTGCCTTGATGGTGCAAATCGTTCCGGGAAGTCGGTCATCAGCTCCACTTTAACCTCGCCCTTCACACCCCAAGGGGCAAGGACTTTTCCCGCTATCAAAAATTCAGGTTCGCTCGGCCCCCTCGGCTGAGACTTCTTTGTGCTTTCCCCCATCACCTTCTGCCTGCTATATTATCTCCAGCGAGGCACGGGTGCCCTCCTTTACTGCTGCCACCTTGAGCAGGGTGCGCATTGCCTGGGCAACCCGGCCTTGTTTGCCAATAACCCTTCCTTTATCCTCCTCGGCAACCTGAAGCCTCAAGATAAGCCATTGCCCGTCTGACACCTCGGTTACCGTTACCTTCTCTGGCATGGTTACAATCGACTTGGCAATGTATTCAATGAGTTCCTTCATCTTGGTCTCCAAAATTAACTTGCTCCTTTGAACTTCTCCATAATCCCCAGCTTGGTAAGAAGGGTGGCCACCCTCTCCGTCGGCTGGGCGCCACGCCGAAGCCACTTGAGCGCTTTTTCCTCATCGATCACAATGGTTGCCGGCTCGGTGAGCGGGTTGTAGTGCCCGATGGTCTCGATAAAAGCCCCATCGCGTGGTGCCCGCGAATCAGCCACAACTACTCGGTAGCTTGGCTTCTTCTTGGCACCCGTTCGTCGCAATCGAATCTTTACCATCTCATTCCTCTTTCACCTTCGTTACTATTATCACAGACGATCCCTCAGGCGTCAATGGCTGATTGCCCCTTCGTTGCCAATTTAGTGACAAAGGGTTATAATCACAGTATATGAAAGTATATCATCTTCACAGCTGGGATGTCACCATCACCCAGGCTGAGGAAATTCAGCGCCGGCTGGCGGCGCAGGTTTTGAGAAAGTGCGAGGTCGGGGAGCCGCGTCTTGTAGCGGGCGTGGATATCTCTAGGCAGGGCGCAGGGGGCATGGCGAGGGGGGCAGTGGTGGTGCTAAGATACCCCGAGCTTACCATTGTGGAGAGCAGGGTAGTGGAGGGGAGACTTGGTCTCCCCTATATTCCGGGGCTTTTGTCTTTTCGAGAGTCACCACTAATCCTCACCGCTTGCGAGAGGTTAGAGGCCATCCCGGATCTCATCCTGGTGGACGGTCAAGGGATTGCCCATCCCAGAAGGATGGGGCTTGCCTCTCATCTGGGACTTCTTCTGGACACACCCACCATAGGATGTGCCAAGTCCCTTTTGTGCGGCAGGCATGGTGATGTGGGTGAGGAGCCGGGGTCTTATGTGGAACTCGTTGACAGAGGGGAGGTTATCGGGGCAGCGCTGCGAACAAAGTCAGGCTTAAAGCCAATCTATGTCTCCATTGGGCACAAGGTTGATCTTCCCATGGCCCTTAAATGGGTGATGGCATGTTGCCGTGGCTATCGCATCCCGGAGCCAACCCGGCTTGCCCATCTCGCCGTAGCGGGGCAATTACCTGCTTTTGAGAGGGGAGCGGGGCGGGGGAGGCTATTTGCTTAGTCGGTCATTTTGAGGGTGTTAAAATGAAGGATAGGTTAGAGGATCTGCGGGCTGGCATCCAAAACATAATGGTGCGCCTTTGACATCCGGGGTAAGGAGAAGGAGATCGCTAAACTTGAGGAGGAGGCAGCCTCGCCTGAATTCTGGACGGATCAAACGAGGGCGCAGCAAGCCATGCGCCAGCTTTCCGAGCTGGGGGCGGTGGTGAGGAAGTGGCGAGAGCTCGAGCGGCGGGTCTCTGAACTTGCTGAACTGGCTGATCTATCGCTTCGAGAGGGCGATCGCTCCCTTGGGGAGGAGATTCGATCTGAGATAGAAAAGCTCACCTCTCACCTTGATGAGCTTGAACTTGAGCTCCTCTTCACCGGTGAATATGAGAGAGGAAATGCCATCTTGGCGGTGCACGCTGGTGCTGGCGGCACCGAGTCCCAGGATTGGGCTGAGATGCTCTTGAGGATGTACCTCAGGTGGGCGGAGCGAAGAGGCTACCGGGCTCAGGTATTGGAGGTCTCCTATGGGGAGGAGGCGGGGGTGAAGAGCGCAGTCCTTGAGGTGAAGGGTGACTGCGCCTACGGTTACCTTAAATCGGAGCACGGGGTGCACCGTCTGGTGCGCCTCTCCCCATTCGATGCTGACCATGCCCGCCACACCTCCTTCGCCCTTGTGGAGGTATTGCCTGAAGCAAAGGAAGGGGTGGATGTGGCTATAGACCCCGATGACCTGAAGATCGAGACCTTCCGAGCCAGCGGACCGGGGGGGCAGAATGTTCAGAAGACAAGCACAGCGGTTCGCATCACCCACCTGCCGACAGGGATTGTGGTTACCTGCCAGAATGAGCGCTCACAGCTTCAGAACAAAGAGACGGCGCTGCGGATTCTTCGTGCCCGCCTTCTTGAGTTGGAGCTGGCGAAGAGGGAGGAGGAAAGGGCAAGGCTTAAGGGGGAACGTGTTGCCGCTGCCTGGGGCAACCAGATCCGGAGCTACGTGCTCCATCCCTATAAGATGGTCAAAGACCACCGCACCGGCTACGAGACTGCCGACGCTGCTGCGGTGCTTGATGGAGACTTAGATGGATTAGTTAGGGCATATCTAAGGTCTACCCTCACCGAAGTTAAATGATAAAAAGAGCTCTCCTCCTAGTCATACTCATTTTTCTGTTCCTTATTGCTCCTTCTCTCCCCAGCCAGGCCCAAGATGGCATCACTTGTATCTCTAGCGCTGAGGCTAGCTTCCCTCAAGCGATTGCCTTCAATCTTGAGGCGGAGAGTAGCTCCAAGATCACCAAGATCGTTCTTGAATACAGGGTGGATAGGCTTCTAAGCTGTGCCTCGGTGACGAGCGTGGTCTTCCCCGATTTTGTGCCTGACACGAGCGTGGAGGTGAGCTGGAGCTGGGAGATGATAAAGACGGGTGGTCTTCCTCCGGGCACTGAGGTGCGCTATCGCTGGGTTATAGCTGATGCCGCCGGGCAAAGACTGGAGACCCCCTGGCAAACTTTAAGTTTCGATGACGACCGCTACAGTTGGATGAGCCTTTCTAGCGGCAATGTGGAGATTCGCTGGCACGAGGGCAGCCAATCGTTTGCCCAGGAGCTCATGACCGCTGCCCTTGATGCCCTGTATAGATTGGAAGGCGATACCGGAGCCACCCTTGAGGAGGACGTCAGGATATATATCTACGCTAGCCCCTACGAGCTACAAAACGCCATGATCTACCCTTATGAATGGACCGGTGGCGTCGCCTTCACCCAGTATGGCGTTATCGCCCTCGGCATCTCCCCTTATGACCTCGAATGGGGCAAGGGTGCTATTGCCCATGAGATTGCCCATCTGGTGATCCACCAGGTCACCTTTAATTGCTATTCGGGACTGCCCACCTGGCTTGATGAGGGGCTGGCAATGCGTGCCGAGGGTGGGCTGAGCTCATATTATAGCTTGCTGCTTGAGGAGGCGATCTTGGAGGATAGACTTTTTTCGGTGCGAAGTCTATCGGGCAGCTTTCCTGCCGGCGCTGAAGAGGCCTCTCTCTGTTATGCCCAAAGCTATAGCCTGGTCGATTTTCTTATTGACCATTATGGCAGGGACAGGATGCTCGAGCTTCTCATGGTGTTCAGCGAGGGCAGTAGCTATGATGACGCCCTCGAGGAGGTTTACGGATTTGATATGGATGGGCTTGATGCCTTATGGCGCGAGAGCATCGGGGCTCAGGCTCCACCAATACCACTGTTTGCTCTTCCCTTGGGCATAGGTGGGATAGGGCACATTATTGACACCCTTGTTGAGAGCATACCATGAGGAGGGTGACGAAGAAGACATCCCTCTTACTGATAATCATCCTTTTTCTGATAGCACTTCTCCCGTCACTCGGTTGCGGAACGAAATTTGCCACCTATGAGAACACTACCTATGGCTTTTCCATAGATTATCCTGAGGGGTGGGTGAAGGAGGAGACGGGGACACAGGCTCCGATCCTTGTCCTCAGCGCCGCTGAGGGACTCCCCGTGGTGATGGTGTTAACTGAGTATCTCACCCGGGCGACCACGCTTGAAGAGTATGCCACCTTAAATGCCCAAGCCCTTGAGGAAGTGCTGGCACAGTTTGAGGTAGTCTCGGAGGGTGAGGTCTTGATCGGTGATACAACAGGATATGAGTTGGTCTTCACTTGGGTTCAGTATGGGACTTGGGGGAAGGGTAAGGTGGTTTTCCTCATCCGGGGGACCCAGGCGTTTATCATCTGGGCCTATAGCGAGCGGCAGGATTTCGACCAAAACCGGGGAACTATAGACAGAATCATCTATAGCTTTCGCCTTGAGGAGCCAGCCCCCTATGGAATTCCCCGTAGTGAGTGCCTCACCCTATATGATACCGGTCCGATAACCCTCGACCCTGCCCTTTCCCGCGAAGCCGGGTCTCACCTTTATATTGTGCAGATATTCAGTGGCTTGGTCAGCTTTGACCAGAGTATGCAGATTGTGCCTGAGATCGCTGAGAGCTGGGAGGTGAGCGATGACGGTCTTACATATACCTTCTACCTGCGTGATAACGTTTTTTTCCACGATGGAACGCCGGTCACCGCTGATGACTTCAAGTACTCGATGGAGAGGGCATGTGACCCCCAGACCGGCTCTCAGACCGCGCGGACCTATCTCGGAGACATCGTCGGTGCCGAGGAGATGCTTGCTGGAGAGGCGGATGAGATAAGTGGCATCAGGGTTATCGATGATCGTATCCTTGAGATAACAATTGATGCCCCCAGGGTCTATTTTCTAGCCAAGCTGACCTATCCAGTAGCCTTTGTTGTGAACAGGGAAAACGTGGAATCGGGCGGGGAGTGGTGGCGAAACCCAAACGGCACCGGCCCCTTTAAGTTAAAGGTGTGGGAGGAGGATGGGCTCTTAATCCTGGAGAGGAACGACCTTTACTACCTTGAACCTGCCAATGTGGAGTATATTGTCTTCAGGCTCTGGGGAGGGGTGCCGATAAGGATGTATGAGACCGGCGAGATTGATGTCGCCGCTGTGGGCCTGGGGGATATCGACAGGGTTATGGACCCGCGGAATCCCCTGCATGATGAGCTTGAGATATTCCCCGAGCTGAGCCTCGTCTACATCGGTTTCAATACTCAAGAGCCTCCTTTTGATGACCCAAATGTTCGCCAGGCATTCTGTCTTGCTGTGGACAAGGAGAAGATAATCGAGCTGGTGCTCAGAGATACAGTGGAGCTTGCTGATGGTCTTCTTCCCCCGGGGATGCCCGGGTATAATGAGGCTCTTAGGGGCTGGGGTTTTGATCCGGATTTGGCGCTGGAGCTCATCGGCGAGTCGAGCTACGGCTCTGTCTCAAATCTCCCTCCCATAACTATCACTACCTATGACTGGGGTGGGGATATAGCAGCTTGGCTGGGGGCGGCGATAAATGAGTGGAGGGTGAATTTGGGGGTGGAGGTTGAGGTGAGACAGCTTGAGCCGGAGGACTACTTCTACCTCCTCATGGAGGAGAAGGACGAGATGTTCCACTATGGCTGGATTGCCGACTACCCCGACCCTCAGGGTTTCCTCGATATACTGTTTCATAGCGAAGCGGAGAATAACATTGGGGAATACTCCAATCCCGAGCTAGACGTTTTGCTTGAGGCAGCAGCAGTTGAGACCGATGAGGCCACTCGCATTGCGAAGTATCAGCAGGCGGAACAGATGCTTGTTGATGACGCTGCCTTCCTGCCATTTTGGTTTGGCAAGAGCTATGTGCTGGTAAAGCCCTATGTTGAGGGGTATTACCTCAGCCCTCTGGGGATTCCTATCCTGAAGTATGTTTCGATAGAGCCACACTGATTCTACCCCTTTTTTGTTTGCCACCATGTATAAACGAGGCGCTGGGCGGCAGTGATATGGGTGAAGACCGCTAGAATCCACAAAGCTATGATGAGGATGAGGGGGTGGATCGGGCTCAACACAAGTCCCAGTGCCAGCGCAATCACCCTCTCTGCCCTGGTGAAGAGCCCGACCTCGCATCTTAGCCCCAGGCTTTCCGCTCTCGCTCTTATATAGCTTACCAGCATCGATCCCACCATGGTGGCAAAGATTAGAAGGGTCTCCTGGAGCAGGGACCTGGCGGCGAAGAAAACCAGGAGTCCAAAAAGTATCACCGCCTCGGAGAGGCGATCGAGGGTGGAGTCAAGAAGGGCGCCGAAGGTGGTGGACTTCCCTGCGGCGCGGGCAACGGCACCATCGATGAGGTCGAACGCCCCGGCAAGAAGGACCAGAAATCCGCCGGGGAAAAGGTGCCCGGTGGCAAGGACCCAGGCAGTAGCGATGCTTATTAGAAGCCCCAAGATGGTCAGGGTATTCGGGCTAAGCCCCGTCCTTGAAACGATGCGAGCCACCGGTCCGCTGATGCGTCCGGCTAGATTGTGCCGAAGATCGGGAAGGGTGGGCATTTTGTTATCTCCAACATGTATGTAAAACCCTGGCTTGGGGAGGAACCCTCGCCAGGGGGTGGGCTCATTTAGGAGGCCCCAAAGCGGGGCTCAGGCTGGTGGAGACTTGCTCAACAGACTCTGGTAATAGTCCATCACCCTGAGGGAGACACGCTCCCAACTATATTCCTCCACCTTTGCTCTTCCTATAGTTCCCATCTTCTGGCGAAGGGATTTATCGGCAATGAGTTTGGATAAGGCTTTGGCGAGGGAGTCTTCATTCTTGGGCTCCGTAAGCAGCCCTTCGACACCATCGGTGATGACACTGGCATATCCGGGGATTCTTGAGGCCACGATCGGCTTGGAGGCGGCCATTGCCTCAAGCAGGACAATGCCGAAGCTCTCCTTTCCGGTGGCGGGGGCGCAGAAGATGTCAGCGGTCTTGTAGTATCGACGGAGCTCTTCTTGGGATACATAGCCAGCAAAGACAACATCCTTAAGGTCATTCGCATAAACAAGCATTTCATATTCCCGCTTATCTCCTGGTCCGACCACGATGAGCCTCGTGTCTGGGAACTCCTTCTTGATCTGCCCGTAGGCACCCAGGAGGTGCCTGAGCCCCTTACGCCTTTCCATGCGTCCCACGAACAGGATATTCAGCTTGCCATCGTGGAGTTCCTCAATAGGGGGGGCATCGGCGGAGAAATATGCCACATCGATGCCGTTGGGGATTATGGTATACTCTCCTGGGAAGTGGCGGCTTACAAACTGCATTGCCGGCTTGGAGACGGCAATCTTGCCGTGAAGCTTTTCGAACCAGCGCCTTATTACCGGTTTCCAGAACCAGTAGCCCCAGCTCCAATCCCCGTGATAGGCGTGAAAGGTGCCCACGTTTACCGTCTGGGAGAAACGAAGAACTGCCAGGGCGACCGGTGGGATCATAGGCTCGTGAAGATGGATGATATCAAACCTTTCCCTCTCAAGGATCTTCTTGATGTGGCTGGTAAGGAACAGCCTCGGCGAAACGGCAACCCTGGCGATGGAGCCGTTACTGTGAAAGGGAACCGGTGTGCCGAGCACGATGACATTCTCAGGCATCTGTTTGGGGCGGGAGGAGGGGGTGAGAATCTTTACCTCATGCCCCATGCGGGTGAAATTCTCCACCAACTTGGTGATGTGAGTGCATACCCCGCCGGGGTATGCGTAGTCATAAATGGAGACCTGAGCTATCTTCATTTTAATAAAGCCTGAATGTCTTTCGGAACCAGGCACTGATCCTATATGCTGGATAGGAGGTAAGCCAGGTAGTTGTGTGCTTTCTCAGCTCACTTAATCTCATTTCGCTGATTCTTAACGGGGATGTGGTATCTGCCCGCGTTGTTCTTTCCAAGATAGCCCTCTTCAGATCATTGGCACTGGAACCCTGAAATATAGTATAACCCCTCCCTATCATGGAAAGCGAGTGGGCATCGCTGCCTCCTGTTTCGGCGAGGTGGTATTGCTCCCTATTGAGTCGGAACGCTTTGCTGCGAGTTACTCTAGCAGCTATGGTTGGGTTCGAGGTCTCTATGCCATCAAGGTAGATATCACTTCCGAAGGCTATGGCCTCCAATTTTCGTTGCCCTACGCTGTGGGTGAGCCAGCTCATCGGATGGGGCACAATACAAATTCCACCTTGAGCGTGGATGGCGTCAATAGTGTTGGCAAGCGGCCAGAACTTGGGCACCGGGGTCTCAATAAATAGTGCTAGGAGGTGTCCGTCAAGGGTGGAGACTTCTATCCCTGGCACCACCTGGAATCGATAATTATGCTGAGCGGCTAACTCCCTCGCCTCATAGCTCCCTCTTATCTCATCGTGGTCAGTAATAGCGATGATGTTGAGACTTGTTTTGTGCTCCACAAACTCTAGGATATCCGGTATACTAGCGGTGCCATCGTTAGCACTGCTGTGGATGTGGAGGTCTGCCACTCCGTAGCTATCTCCTCCGGCATCCATTTTTTGCCCTCTATTTAGCGTTGATGAATTCCTCAACCATTCTCCGGGCTTCGTGGTCGGTATACTGAACCGGGGACGACTTCATAAAATAGGCGGAGGGTCCGATCAGGGCTCCGCTGATCCCTCGGTCAAGGGCAAGCTTGCAGCATCTTATGGCGTCGATAACCACGCCCGCTGAATTGGGACTATCCCATACCTCTAGCTTCAGTTCCAGATTTAGCGGGACGTCGCCAAAGATGCGTCCCTCCATCCGAATGTAGCAAAACTTGCGATCACCCAGCCAGGGGACATAATCGGAGGGACCGATATGGATATTATCTGGGTCGAGCTTATAGTCTAGCTGGGAGGTCACGGAGCTCGTTTTAGAGATCTTCTTAGATTGGAGACGCTCTCGCTCCAGCATATTATAAAAGTCCGTATTCCCCCCAAAGTTTAATTGATAGGTTCGCTCAAGCTTTACCCCCCGCTCTCGGAAAAGTCTTGTAAGCACGCGGTGGGTGATGGTTGCCCCAACCTGAGACTTAATGTCATCGCCGATAATAGGTAGTCCCCTTTCAGCAAATCGGCTCTGCCAGTAGTTCTCGCGGGCGATGAAAACGGGGATACAGTTTATAAAGCCGCAGCCGGCGGTGAGGACTTGCTCTACATACCATTTCGTTGCCTCTTCGCTGCCTACGGGGAGGTAATTGACCACCACATGGGTCTGTGTCTCCTTAAGGATATTGACTATGTTTGCAGTGGAGCCCGGCGCCTTGGTTATAAGCTGGGAGAGGTATTTCCCCAGTCCGTCATGGGTCATGCCCCGCGCCACCTTCACCCCGGTAGGAGGCACCTCACAGAACTTAATGGTATTGTTTGGAGGGGTGAAGATGGCCTCCGCCAGATCCTTACCTACCTTGTTCTTGTCGATGTCGAATGCGGCAACAAATTCGATATCGCCGACATGATACTCACCAATTTTTACGTGCATAAGCCCGGGCACAAATTCATTTTCCGGCGCATTTCGATAGTAGTAGACCCCCTGAACCAGCGAGGAGGCGCAATTGCCCACCCCTATGATGGCTACATTTATCTTCCCCAAAGCCTCCGGTACTCCTTTCCCTAGTTGCTAAAGCACGCTAGTTGTGGTATCGTTTGCCAATACATTTGTATTGGACTAGCTTATGATGTATGACTTTCACACCCATACATCCTTAAGCGACGGTGTCCTCTCCCCGATCGAAATGGTGCGGCGCGCCTATGTCAAGGGCTACCGCGCTATCGCTCTCACTGACCATACTGGTATTGGCTATCTTGCTAGAGTGATCAATGAGGTGGCTCAAGATTGTGCCCTTGCTAGAGCATACTGGGATATCCTTGCTATCCCTGGTATAGAGCTTACCCATGTCCCCGCGGGGGCAATCGCTGAGATAGCAAAGCATGCCAAGGAGATGGGAGCATGGCTTGTGGTTGTTCATGGCGAGACAATCACCGAGCCTGTAGAGAAGGGCACAAACATGGCTGCCGTCAGCTCCTCCCATGTTGATATTTTAGCCCATCCTGGCCTCTTGACCCTTGAGGAGGCGAGAATAGCTGCAGAGAACAATATCTTCATCGAGATCACCGCCAAAAAGGGACACTCAGCTGCCAATAGCCACATCACCTCCATCGCACGGAAGGCAGGGGCAAAACTACTCCTCAATTCTGATGCCCATAACGAGGCTCAACTATTGACAGAAGCCTCATCCCTTGCCATTGCCAAGAGGGCTGGCCTGGATGAAATAGAAACCAGAGACCTACTGGAGTCTAACCCCCGTGCCCTCTTGGAAAGGCTACGACCCAGAATATCCTGACCTCCCCTGCTCTCCAGCCTGGGGCAGGATCTATTTATCTGCTTTTTGCCCTTCTATTAGCCCTTACCGATTCTAAAGACCTTTGTCCCACAAACAGGGCAAACCCCTCTGGTGGCTGGCCTATCGTTCTTCAGCTTCACCTGCTGTGGGTTCCTTATCTCCCTTTTCGCCCTGCATTTGAAGCAGTAGGCCTCTACCATTCCTATTACCTCCTTTCAAGCATGTTGAACTATAACCTATTTCTAGCCTGAATGTCAAGCTTTGCTGCTTGAGAGAACACCTTCTCAGGTTGCCACAGCCCTTTCTCTGGTTTGAAGTGCAGTATGGCCAGGAAGCGACCGTCGATGGAATAGGCACGGCAACGACCGCCGTTGGCGCTTCCCCGCCCCCCCAAGGAAAGAGGGCGACCATTTCGAATGGCGCGCTCATCTCCTTCATCGACGATAACAGCCATAAGGTCTGCAAACACAGCGTCAATGGGGTAGAGGAGCTCCTGCCATAGGCCGTGGCGAAAGCTATCCTCGAGCTGTGAGAGGGCGACCGCATCTTTGAGATCAAAAGCTCCGCTTCTGAGGCGGACTAGGCTTTTCAGGTGAGAGCCACAGCCCAGGAGCTGTCCTAGATCATGGGCCAGGGAGCGAATGTAGGTCCCCTTGCTACATTCTACCTCGATGGTTACTAGGGGAGGCTGCCAATCCAGAATCTCAAGCCGAAAGATCTCGGCCTTCCTTGGCTCTCTCTCCAGCTCAATGCCAGCTCGCGCTAGCTCGTAGAGGTGCTTACCCTTATACCTCACTGCGCTGTACATTGGGGGGGTCTGCTTAATAGTGCCATGGAAGGTGAGGAGTGCCTCCTCCACTTTTTCCTTGGTAAGGAAGGAGGTGTCAGTCCTCAGGGTCACTCTGCCGCTTGAGTCGTAGGTGTCAGTGGAGACACCAAGCTCGATTTCGGCCCGGTAGCTCTTGTTGCTATTCATGAGAAACTGGATCACCTTGGTTGCTTGGCCAAGGCAGATAGGTAATACCCCGGTTGCATCTGGGTCAAGTGTCCCAGCATGCCCCACCTTCCGCTCCCCGCTCAGCTTCCTTACCAGGGTGACGATGTCAAAGGAGGTTCTGCCAGCCGGCTTGTTGATGTTTAGAATGCCATCGACGTTCAAGTTTGCTCCTTCTCATGCTCGCTGGTCTCTTTGATGAGCTCAAGGATATGGGCGCCACGCTCGATTGAATCATCCTGATGGAAGACGAGCTCGGGGATACGACGCATGCTGAGGCGCACACCTAGCCCTCTTCTCAGGAAGCCCGAGGCAGAGGCAAGTCCCTGGAGCACCTTCCTCTTGTCCTGCTCGCTACCCATAATGCTGACAAAGACCTTGGCATACCTCAGATCAGAGGATGTGGAGACCTCGGTCACGGTCACAAAGCCGCCAAGTCTGGGGTCTTTGACCTGGTGGTTTATTAGCTCACTTATCTCTTGACGAAGAAGGTCATTAACCCGTTCCGTGCGCCGGGTCATCAGATCACCCCCTTCAGGAATCAACTATCCTTTGCTTCCGGTAGAGTTCGATGATATCTCCGATCTCAAAATCGCTGTATCCCTCGATTCCAATGCCACACTCTAAGCCGGCGGCGACCTCCTTCACATCCTCTTTGAACCTCCTAAGGCTGGAAAGGCTGGATTCATGTATAAGCTGTCCCCTCCTGAGGATCCTGGCTTGGGCGCCGCGGGTCACCTTGCCATCGAGCACGTAGACACCAGCCACCCTGCCCTTCTTTCCGGTGGGGAAGGTGGCTCGCACCTCGGCATGTCCCTCAATTACTTCAACATAGGTTGGCTCCAGCATCCCCTTCAGTGCCCTCTCGATATCGTCTACGAGGTTATAGATCACCTCGTAGTAGCGAATATCCACACCTTCAGAATCGGCGAGCCTCCTCGCCCCCGGCTCTGGACGGGTGTTGAATCCGATGATGATGCCTTTGGAGGCAAGGGCGAGCAGCACATCAGTCTCAGTGATGGTTCCGCTCGCGGAATGGATGATATTTACTCTAACCTGGTCTGTCCCCAGGCGCTCAAGTGACCCCTTTATGGGCTCAATAGAGCCCTGGACGTCTGTTTTGAGAACGATGTTGAGTTCCTTTATCTGCCCCGCTTGAATTTTGGCGAAGAGGTCGTCCAGGCTCAATGGCCTAGTGTGCGCTGTCACCTCTTGTTCCCTCTGGTCACGCCGCCTCTGGGCTATAGAGCGTGCTTCCCGCTCATTCTCAACCACGGTTAGGCTATCCCCGGCCTGAGGGACGCTCTCAAGCCCGAGGACTGCCACTGGAGTAGCTGGTTCTGCCTTCTTAAGCCTTTTACCTTTATCGTTAAACATAGCCTTAACCTTGCCCCAGGTGTCACCAACTACAAAGCTATCGCCCACCTTAAGGGTCCCGCTCTGAATGAGGACGGTGGCTAGAGGGCCTTTGGTCTTATCTAGCCTTGCCTCTATGACTGTCCCCACCGCAGGCCCAACAGGGTTTGCCTTAAGCTCTAGGGTCTCAGCGAGGATGAGAAGATTTTCCAGAAGCTCGGTGATGCCCTGGCGCTTCTTTGCCGAGATGGGAACGCAGATGGTATCTCCACCCCATTCCTCAATGACCAAGCCGTTTTCGCTGAGCTGCTTCTTCACCCGCTCTGGATTGGCGTCAGGCTTGTCAATCTTGTTGATGGCAACCAGAATGGGTACCCCGGCAGCACGGGCGTGGTCAATAGCTTCCAGTGTCTGAGGCATCACCCCGTCGTCAGCGGCGATGACCAAAACAGCGATGTCAGTTACCTGGGCGCCTCGGGCTCGCATTGCGGTGAAGGCTTCATGCCCAGGGGTATCAAGAAAGGTTATCTTTTGGCCGCGAATATCTACCTGATAGGCACCGATGTGTTGGGTGATGCCCCCTGCCTCGGTGGCAATCACGTTGGTATGGCGAATGGCATCGAGGAGGCTGGTCTTGCCATGGTCTACATGTCCCATTATGGTAACTACCGGTGGTCGCGGCTGTTGTATCGAGGTGTCCTTCTCACGAAACCGAGGATACCTCTTGGCTTCCTCAACTGAGACGACTGGCTCTTCGGCTGGGCGTAGCACTTCCTGCACCTCGAAGCCAAAATCGGCGGCAACAACTGCCGCAGTATCGAAGTCAATGACCTGGTTGATGCTTACCATCACACCATTTCTCATCAGTTGCTTGATGATCTCGACAGGGCTTATCCTCAGGAGGTCGCTGAGCTGCTTCACGGTGAGGGCGCGAGGGATTTCGATTCGACCCCGGGTTGCCGCTTCGCTTGCCACTGGTGTCTCTGTCTTCTTCAGGGTATCTATGCCTAGAGGTGCTGAACTCTTTTCTGGACTTTGCCTCTCTGCCTCTTTGGGGCTCACTCTCTCCTCCAGTTACCTAGCTCTCTCAACCTTGTGGGAGCCTCTCAGCATACTCTAAAAGCTTCAATCGATTCTCCGGGGCGATTTTCGCCCTGAGGGCATGCTCCAAGTGATTCCCCTTTAATCCCAGTTCCCAGCATCTCCTTGTATTGCACAGATAAGCACCGCGCCCTGCTTTCTTCCCTGAGGGGTCCAACTCTACGGTGCCATTCGGCGTACGAACAATACGCACAAGCTCCCTCTTCGCCTTCACCTCACGACAGGCGATACAGGTGCGCTCCGGCAGGTGCTTTTTTCGAAGCGGTTGTTTTTGCTTAGATTCACTTTCGATCGCTGTCCCTCAACTATTAATATTCCTCAAGCTCCTCTTCATCGGGTAGAGGTATCTTGGCCCGGCGTGCCAACTTTGGCTTGATGCCCTCCCGGCCCCCCGCCTCCTTCACAGTTTCCTTCTTCTTACCCTTCTTTACCTTCTTGTCTGTCTTTATACCTCTAATAGCGAGGATATCCTCGGCAAAGCGAATTTGGGGTCTCTCTGGGGGCGGTGTCGTTTCTTCGCCGAAGTAGTCTATCGTCTCCTCGAAGGAGAGAAGGGTCTCCCCTTCCTCCTCCGCTGGCTTGACGGGCGCTTCGGTCGTGACGGGGAGCAACTCCTCTGCCTGTGGTAGTGGAGCAGTCTCCACAAGGGCTGGCGGGGCCTCTTCTATAGCTGGCTCAGCTATCTCCACCCTGGCCTGCTCTGCTCGCTCTGCCCTCTCCTTCTCAGCGCTAGAGGCGCTCTTGATGTCAATTCGCCATCCGGTGAGCTTGGCGGCAAGCCTAGCGTTCTGCCCCTCCTTTCCTATAGCAAGGGATAGCTGGCGGTCGGGCACGACCACCACCGCTGCCTTCTCCCTTTCATCTATCTCCACGTTCAAGACCTGAGCCGGGCTCAATGCATTGGCAATGAAGATCGCTGGGTCGGGGTGCCACTCAATGACATCGATCTTCTCTCCACTAAGCTCATTGACAATATTCTGAATTCTTATGCCGCGCAGCCCCACACAGGATCCCACAGGGTCAAGTCCTTGCTGGCGTGCTGCTACTGCTACCTTGCTGCGATAACCGGGCTCGCGGGCGATCGATTTCAGCTCCACCGTGCCGTTTTGGATCTCCGGCACCTCCATCTCGAACAAGCACTTGAGCAGATTGCGATGTGTACGGGACACCACAAGTTGAGGTCCCTTATTGGTGCGCTCAACCTCCATGAGGTAGACCCTAATCCTTTGTCCGACTCGATAGCGCTCCGTCTTAACCTGTTCCGATGCGGGAAGGATAGCCGCAGCCCTCCCCAGGTCAATGATGATCTGCCTTGGCTCTATTCGCTGTACCACGCCACTGACCAGGCCTCCCTCCTTATCAGCATATTGCTCAAAGACAGCCTCGTGTTCTGCTTCCCTCAACCGTTGCAGCACCACCTGTTTTGCTGTTTGAGCCGCGATCCTCCCGGCATTTCTGGGGGTGGCCTCCACTTTTATGGTATCCCCGATCTGGGCGTCCTTTTTAAGTTTCCGCGCTTCCGCAAGCGAGACCTCCCGGCGCTGGTCAGTTACCTTTTCGACTACGGTCTTCTCAGCATAGACCTTGATCTCGCCAGTTATTGGATCAATATTGACCGATATGTTCTGATTGGCGATGAAATCATCCTTTTTGTAGGCGGAGGCTAAAGCTGCCTCTACAGCCTCAAGGATTACCTCTTTGGGGAGGTTCTTCTCGGCGGAAAGTTGAGTAATGGCGATCATGAAATCGCTTTTCATCCCTTTTTCCTCTTATTTCAGCGCCAAATATAGCAAAAAAGTGGGAGACAACCCACTTTAGACTTAGCGTTGATTTACTAAATTACTATAGCATATTTTGGTTAATAATGCAATCCTGAGGAAGGCCTTTTCTAGGCTTATCTGACCTTTATTTATTTGTCAACCTGCCGCTTGACTTGATGGTCGCCTTTTGCTATTCTTAGTTTTAGACTTGATGCTTCGGGATTGCGATGCCAATATATGAGTATCGCTGTCAGAGCTGTGGGAATGAGTTTGAGCTTATGCGCCCCTTTGCTGAGGCGGGTGAGCTTGCTATCTGTCCCCAGTGTGGGGGGCGGGGTGAAAAGCTGATCTCCACCTTCGCTTCAAAGGTGGACTACTATATCAAGGCCCCGAGGAAGCCCGCTTTCAGGAAGTCGCCTACGGAAGGGGCGGGGTGACTAAGGGCATAGCCTAGTGCTCAATGCTCTCAATCCGGTAGCGCAGGATGCCAGCGGGGGTGGTGACCTTTATTACCTCTCCTTCCTCGTGGCCGGCTAGTGCTCTACCCGTGGGGGAGGAGATAGAGATCCTTCCCCTTGATGGATTTGCCTCGCTAGGATTTACTATAGTAAAGTGTAGCTCCTCCCCCGTCTCTAAGTCGCGCAAGGTGAGTCTACTGCCCAGCCCTGCCTTGTTGCTAACTTTGCTTTCCTCTGAGATAACCACTGCTGACTTGAGTGTCTGTTCTAGCTCTCTTATCCTCGCCTCGACCATCCCCTGGTATTCCCTGGCGGCATCCAGTGGGGCATTTTCGGCAAAGTCCTTATCGGCGGCAGCCTTGCGGAGCTCTTCGGCAATGCGGGGCCGCTCTCTCTTTAGGGCGGCAAGCTCTGACTCTAGCTCTCTATACCCATCAGGGGTCAAACCGATGGTCTTCTGTGATGGCCTGTCTGTCCCCTTTTTCGGTGAGCCCTTTCTCACCCGAAGATGAACCGCAAGGTTTGTTTCAGTTAACCCCTCTTTTTTGGCATAAGAAAGGAAAGCCCTCACTGGCTCCAGCTTCCTTGCTGGGTTGGCGTTGGATGTTCCTATCCTCTCGGCGTAGTCAGCCACCTCACGGATAGTGAGTTCACCGATAAGGCGCTCTCGGCCAAACCAGCGAATAAACTTATTGAGTTCCTGCTGGCTTTCCTCCCTTGCTCCTGGCGGCAGGGTGACGAGAAAATGCGTCACTGCCTCGGCTAGGCTCAGGTTTTTTCCTTTAGCATTCATATTTCGTGATTTTACTTATTCACGGATTTCCCGTCAATTGGGACTTATACCGTTGCATCTGCCTTGAAAGGTAGCTGCCAACGAGCGAAAGGTCCTCGGTGGGGAGGTAGTGGGGGGCAGCGGCATCGAAAAGGACGTTAACCGATGGTGACATCTCCTCGTCACCTAGATAGAGAATACAGGCCATAGAGATCTTGGGCAGAGCGAGAAATCTGAAGGCAGCATCGCCGGTGCGGCTCATCGGCTTGCCACCGAGGGAGAGGCTGGCTTTGCGAAAGCCCTCGATATCATTCCCAAAGGCACGCACCAGCGGGGTGGTAACCATTTGCACGAACCTTCGCTCAAAGAGGCGGGTGCCCGGCAAGTGTCTATAAGCAACCCACATGCCCGATACAGGGACGCCGTCTGCGGTCACCAGGTAGTGGAGCAGCAGCACTTGAAGCCATCGCTCCGGGGGTTGTTCGGAGCCTTCCTCCTCCACTTTTACCTCAGGGTAGTGGATAAGAAAGGTGCGATTGAAGAAACGAACCTTGAATTTGCCGTCGGAGTAGTCTGCGCTGCTCTTAGCAGCGGTGACATAAGGGCTGAGCCCCTGCATATCTTTTAATGCCTTTTGAAAAGCATCATCGATGGGCATTTCTTTTAGCTCCCTTTTAATATTATAGCACAAGTTGGTTTTACTTTCTTGGGTTTTTTAGTTATAATACCAATAAAGAGTGGTGTGGGGAAGACGATGTCTAGGCTATTGCGTAGCGGCTTAATCTGGCTTATCGTCCTCGTAGCGGCGACGGCGATCTTTTACACCTTCTATTCAACGACCGGTGGGGTTCCGAGCGGCACCCTCAATGACCTAGTGGCGATGGCAGAAAACGGCCAGATCGATAGAATTGTGCAGCAGGGAGAGACCCTTACTGGCATGGATGGTGATACCCCAAAGTTGAAGACCAGTTTTGTGGGGAGCACCCAAGAGCTATATGAATACCTGGTGGCTCGGGGGGTTAATATGAGCCGGGTAGAGCTTGAGGTAAGGCCATCGGGAGGGTTTAACTGGGCAACCCTGTTCATTAATTTCATACCGCTGATAGTATTTGCTGGATTGCTCATTTGGCTTTTCCGTCGTGCTCAGGGAGCTAACAATCAGGCGATGAACTTTGGTCGGAGCCGGGCCCGGATGATTACTGGAAGTAGACCCACGGTTACCTTTGGCGATGTGGCCGGGGTGGACGAGGCCAAACGGGAGCTCCAGGAGATAGTGGAGTTTCTCAAATATCCAGCGAAGTTCCGCGCCGTAGGGGCTCGTATCCCGCGAGGGGTGCTCCTCGTCGGGCCCCCGGGGACGGGGAAGACCCTTCTTGCTCGTGCCATTGCCGGCGAGGCTGGGGTGCCTTTCTTTTCCATAAGCGGCAGTGAATTTGTGGAGATGTTTGTTGGTGTTGGGGCATCCAGGGTGAGAGACCTCTTTGACCAGGCGAAGCGGAGTGCCCCCTGTATTGTCTTTGTGGACGAGATCGATGCCGTTGGGCGTCATCGTGGGGCGGGGCTGGGGGGCGGTCACGATGAGAGGGAGCAGACCCTCAACCAGATCCTGGTGGAGATGGACGGCTTTGACACCAACACCAATGTCATTGTCCTTTCTGCAACCAATCGACCTGATATACTGGATCCAGCGCTTCTACGCCCCGGTCGTTTTGACCGACAGGTGGTTCTGGATCAACCCGATGTAAAGGGGCGCAAGGCAATACTGGAAGTTCATGCCAGGGGTAAGCCCCTTGATGAATCGGTGAATCTAGAGGTCTTGGCTAAGCAGACACCTGGCTTCAGCGGTGCCGACCTGGCAAATCTGCTCAACGAGGCGGCTATCCTCGCTGCGAGACAAAACAAGAATAAGATTGGCATGGCTGAACTTGAGGAGGCCATCGACCGGGTTCTCTTGGGCCCGGAGAAGAGGAGTCGGATAATAAGCCAGCGGGAGAAGGAGATTACCGCCTACCATGAGGCGGGGCATGCCCTCGTGGCCCGGATGCTGCCCAACGCTGATCCGGTGCATAAGATATCCATAGTCGCCAGAGGGATGGTGGGGGGCTATACTAAGCAACTCCCTGCCGAGGATCGCCACATCAATACTCGAAGCCAGCTCAAGGATATACTGGCTACCCTGCTGGGGGGGCGGGTTGCTGAGGAGATTGTCTTTCAGGATGTGAGCACCGCGGCTAGTCACGATCTAGAACAAGTGACCCGCCTTGTCCGGATGATGGTCACCCGCTACGCTATGAGCGATAAGCTTGGCCCCCGTACCTTCGGGAGGAGGGAGGAGCTTGTATTCCTGGGGAGGATAGTCGATGAGCAGAAGGATTATGGTGATAAGGTAGCTGATGCTATAGATGAGGAGATAAATGCCCTGATTAACGAGGCCTACAATGTGGCCAAGGGGATACTCACCGAGAACCGGGCAAAGCTAGACCAAATTGCTCAGCGGTTGATCGCCAAGGAGACCCTGGAGGGGGAGGAACTGGAGGCACTTTTTAAGGAGCCACTGCCATCCCATAACTAACAGAGGAAAGAATAACTCTATTGGGGGCTGGGCAGGAGTCTTGACCAGCCCCTTTTTGCTCTAACAGGAGTGCCCTTAATAGATGACCTTCTCCTCGACTAACCTTTGGATTTCGTCACTGCTCATGCCGAGGAGCTCGCCAAAGACGTAATTGTTGTGTTCCCCGAAAAGGGGGCTCCGACGGTAAATCCTGGCTGGGGTCGCTGAGAACTTCCAGGGCGGACTCACGACAATCTGCTTCCCCACATCAGGATGGTAAACTTCGGTAAACAGCCCTCGTTCTTTGAGGTGTGGATCGTTATATAGCTCCTCGCTATTGAAGGAGGGAACCGCCGCCACCCCTACCCTCTGAAGAATGTCCATCACCTCCAGGTGGGTGCGATCGATTGTCCACTGCCCGATAAGCCTATCTAGCACCTCCTCGTTGCGTTTACGGGAGTAGGCATCACAGAATCTCTCGTCCTCGATCCATTCCGGTTTGCCAATCGCCTTGCAGAAGGCTTTCCATTCTTCATCGCTTGAGATCGCGATGCTCACCCATTTGTCATCTCCTTTGCAGCGATAGCAATTATGTGGGGCCATGATGTCGTCGCGGTTTCCGCGGCGTGAGTTGACCCTCTTATTCATGTCATAGTCCATAAGCACCTCGCCGAGGAGAACACTGATGGTCTCCGATGATGAAAGGTCTATGTGTTGTCCCTCTCCTGTTCTCTGCCTGTGGTTGAGGGCGACCAGTATGGCGAAGGCGGAGGTGGTGGCGCTGATGAGGTCGATTTCACCCATCATCTGAGCTGGCGGCTCATCGGGGTAGCCAGTGAGGTGGGATAGACCGCCGAGGGCGGCGAAGCTTGGCGCATAGCCGACGTAGAATCGCTCAGGGCCATAGGCACCGCGGGCTGATGAGGAGAGGTAGATGATGTCGGGCTTAACCTCTCTAAGAGCCTCGTAGCCCAAACCAAGCCTCTCCATCACCCCGGGGCGCATATTCTGGGCGACCACGTCCGAGACCTTGACAAGCCTCTTTGCCAGTTCCACTGCCTTGGGCTTTGTCAGATCGATTGTTATCCCGAGCTTTCCCATGTTTATATCGTTGAACACGGGCGATTGGTTCAGTCCGGAAAATCGGCGGCGTGTTGTCAGTGAGATCATCCTTGAGTGGTCGGGTCGCCTGGTGCTCTCGACATGGATTACCTCTGCCCCCATATAGGCGAGGAGGGTTGAGGCATAGGGTCCAGCCCAGGCAAAGGTGAAATCGGCGATCCTTATCCCTTCTAATGGTCCTCGGGTCATTGGGGGCCTCCTTTATATGATTCCTGCCTCCCTAAGCTTTACCAGTTCTGCTTTGGTATAGCCCAGTAGCTTCGAGTAAACCTCCTCATTGTGCTCACCAAGAAGTGGGGCGGGGCGTGCCACAAGCCATGGCGTCCTGGAGAACTGGTAAGGGGCTGATGGATACCTTATCCTCCCTGCCTTCGGGTGGTCGATCTCTACAAAGAACCCCCGCGCCTTGAGTTGTCTATCATTCATTATCTCTTCCGGTGATAGGAAGGGGGCAATGGGGCAGCTCTTTGCCTGGGCTTGATGGTAGATCTCCTCCTTGGTTCTACTCAGCATCCACTCTGAGACAACGTGTGCTATCTCAGCGTAAGCCTCACCACGAGTGAAACTGTCCCTCAGCTTCTCATTCTCCCACCACTCCGGGTGCCCCAGTAGCTCGCAGAACGACCTCCATTGGTGGTCTTCGGCAAGGGTTGCCGTTACGTAACCATCCTTACAGCGCATAGTCCCACCCATGCCAGAGCTACCACTTGATTGTGTCATCCGGCGTGGGTTTACCTTGTCGTTGGGGTAGGCTACAACCTGCACCCTTTGAATGTTGATGAGTGCCTCCTGCTTGGAGCTGTCTACGTGCTGTCCCAAGCCCGTTTCACCCCTTGCATATAGAGCGGCGAGCGTTGCCAGTGCCGCATATAGCCCGCAGACATAATCGCCAGCAAATCCTCCCCCTTTAAGAGGCTCTCGCTCCAAACTGCTCACCTCGTTTGGCGTTTGATAGCCTAACCCGCTCCCGTGATAGACATTGAGATGATATGCCTTGTAGTCGCGGTAGGGACCGGTCTGCCCGAAAGGCGTTATCGACGTCATAATCAGTCGGGGATTTATCTCCTTGAGGGACTCATAATCGAACCCTAGCTCCTTCATCAACTTGGGCGGTTTATCCTCAATCAGTATATCGGTGCTGCGAACAAGCCCCCTGAATATCTTTTTCCCGGTGGGGGTGTTGACATTCAGTGTTATTCCCTTTTTATTTGTGTTGAGATACAGGAAGATGGCGCTTTTTTCTGGGTCGGGGATATTGCCAGGGAATGGCCCTCTCCTCCTTGCCTCGTCGCCAGCTCCTGGCTCCTCGATCTTGATCACCTCAGCGCCGAGGTCAGCCAAAAGTTTTGAGCAGTAAGGACCGGATACAAAACTGGCGAATTCCACTATTTTTGTCCCTGTCAAAGCCCTCTCAGACATGCTGTTTCCCCCTTTGGGCATAGTTTTTTATTATACCACACTCTCACCGCTTCGCCAAGTGACCTCGGCTACGGGCTACAGGATTGCCTCCAGAAGATGGGCAAGTATCCAACTGAGCAAGCCGCAGATGGGGAAGGTTAGTATCCAGGCTAGTACTATATTTCCCGCCACCCCCCACCTTACCGCCGACAGCCTCTTAGTAGCGCCAACGCCCATGATAGAAAGATTGATGGTGTGGGTGGTGCTCAATGGTATGCCGAAAAGGGAAGCAAGGACGATAGCAAAGGCCGCCGAACCCTCGGCGGCAAAGCCGTTCACCGGCTCCAGTTTGGTAAGCTTGAAGCCCATGGTGCGGATTATGCGCCACCCACCAAAGGCTGTGCCAAGCCCCATCACCGTGCCACAAAGCAGGATCACCCACACTGAAACTTGGAACTGGAGTATAGCCCCCCCCAGAAGCAGCGCCAGGGCGAAGACGCCCATGAACTTCTGCCCGTCGTTGCTGCCGTGACTGAATGCCATGAAGGCGGCGGAGAGTATCTGGAGCCTGCTGAAGATGCCACGGACAGAGGATGGGCTGGTGTGGCGGAGCAACCAGTAGAGACCGGTCATTACCATCAAGCTGAGGGAGAACCCGAGAAGGGTGGAGAAGCCGATACCTATGAACACCTTTCGCCACCCCTCCCAGAGGAGGACGGAGGGGCCTGCAACAGCCAGGCCAGCACCGGTAAGGCCAGCGACAAGCGCATGGCTTTCGCTGGTGGGCAGTCCATAGCGCCAGGCTATCGTGCTCCAGATCACGATCGTGAGCATGGAGGCAGCAACCACAGGAAGGCTGATAACATCTGGGTCTACGAGGCCTTTGCCGACGGTGGCAGCCACGGCGGTGCCAGTGACAAGGGCACCTACAATGTTGAGCACACCAGCCATAATCACTGCTTGGGAGGGGGAGAGGACGCGTGTGGAGACTACTGTAGCGATACTATTAGGGGCGTCTGTCCAGCCATTGACAAACTCGGCAGCCAGCACTAGGAGCAAGACGGGTATCAGAGGGGCAAGACCATCAGGCACGCTTGATCATTACCCCTTCGAGAACATTGGCAACGTCTTCGCATCTGTCGGTAGCGCTCTCCATCTGCTCATATATCTCGCGCCATTTAATGACATCGGCGATCCCGATGCCGCCATCAAATAGCTCCGCCAGCGCTGAGCGCATCACGCGATCAGCCTCATTCTCCAGCCGGTTGATCTCAACACAATGCCCCACGACATTTTTAAGCTGAGCACGATGGCGGAGGCAGGGAACTGCCCTCTCCACCTCCGAAGTCGCCTTGACTATAACGGCAGCTAGCTCCTTTGCCCTTTGAGTAGGACAGGAAACCTTATAGAGCAGCATTGCCTCAGCGGCAGCCTGGATAAAGTCAATGACATCGTCGAGCGCGTTTCCCAGGGCTGCGATGTCCTCTCGCTCAAGCGGGGTTACGAAGGTGCGGTGAAGTTGCGCCATAATGCGGTGGGTGATATTATCCCCGTGGTGCTCGAGCTCTGTTATCTCCCTCACCCTCCGCTCGACATCATTCCAGTTCTCAACAAGCTCTTGTAGAGACTGGGCAGCAGCTACAAGATTCCTGGCGCTCTCCTCGAAGAGATCAAAGAACTTCTCTTCCCTGGGGATAAATGGAAACCTGAACAAGGGTCATCTCCAAACCTGGAGTTTATCAGATCTCACGCAGGATGTCAAGGAGCGCTTCGGAAGTGGGGGTTGATTTAACTGGGGATATTGATATAATTAGTTATATGCTTGCCCGTTTTGGTTTTTTGGAGGATGGGTGAAGAGATTTGAGGTAATTGAGCACACCGCCGATATTGGCATTACTGCCTATGGATCGGACCTGAAGAAGGCATTCGCCAACGCAGCCTACGCTCTCTTCAGCCTGATGGCAGATTTAGAGGGTGTGGATGAGGCTATCTGCTACGATGTGGAGGTAGCTGCTGATAATCAAGAGGATCTGATTGTGAGGTGGCTTAATGAGTTGATCTACCTTTTTGAGGTGGAGAGCATCGTCTTCAAAACCTTCAGGATAACTAGCCTCCGCCCCACCAGGCTCAAGGCAAAGTGCTTTGGGGAGAGGTTTGACCCATCGCGGCATAGGCTCAAGATGGGGGTAAAGGCGGCTACATATCATATGGTTGGGATTGAAAAAGACGATGGTTATAAGGTTCGGGTGATCTTCGATGTCTAGAGAGGGGGTGGGCTATCATGCCTCGATGGGAAGGACCGCTAAGGAAGCTGGATGACTATCGGTGGGAGATACCAAAGAGCTACAAGGCAGGCATGCTGGTCCCTGGGCTCATCTATGCTGATGAGCATATGCTCACCATAATCCGTGAGGATCAGGCCCTCGAGCAGGTGGCTAATGTAGCATTCCTCCCAGGGATTGTGGCTCGGTCCCTAGCTATGCCCGATATCCATTGGGGCTATGGCTTCCCCATTGGGGGGGTGGCAGCCACTAGGGTGGATGATGGGGTTATCTCCCCGGGTGGCGTTGGTTTTGACATCAACTGTGGGGTGCGCCTCCTTTACACCAACCTAACTGAGAAGGAGGTCAGACCCAAGATTCAGGAGCTTGTCTCGCAGCTTTTCGCTAATATACCCTCTGGGGTGGGCTCTGAGGGTAAGATAAGGCTGCGTGGGGGGGAGATAGACGAGGTTCTCCTGAAGGGGGCGCGCTGGGCTGTGGAGAAGGGCTATGGTGAGAGGGAGGATCTGGAGGTCACCGAGGAGAGGGGGGAGATGGGGGGCGCTGACCCGGATCAGGTGAGCGATAAAGCGAAGAAGCGCGGCATCCCTCAGCTCGGAACCCTCGGCTCGGGGAACCATTTCCTTGAGGTGGAGGTGGTCGACGAAATCTATGACCGTGACATAGCCCGCGCGATGGGGATTGAGGAGGTGGGGCAGGTTTTACTTCTCATCCATACCGGCTCGCGCGGGCTGGGTCATCAGGTATGTGATGACTATGTCAGGACGATGGGGGGGGCGGTGCAAAAATACGGCATCTCCCTTCCTGACCGACAGCTTGCCTGTGCCCCGGTGAAGTCTCCCGAGGGACAGGCATACTTCGCTGCCATGGCTTGTGCCGCCAATTATGCCTGGGCCAATCGCCAGTGCATCACCCATTGGGCCAGGGAGGCATTTGCCAGTGTATTTGGCAAGAGCTGGCGAGAGCTTGGTTTGGGGATGGTTTACGATGTGGCTCACAATATCGCCAAGATGGAGGAATACACCGTGGATGGGAGGAGGCTCACCCTTTGCGTGCATCGCAAGGGGGCGACCAGAGCCTTCCCACCGGGCCACCCTGACCTGCCTCCCAAGTATGGGGAGGTGGGGCAACCGGTGCTCATCGCCGGCGATATGGGGCGCTACTCCTATGTGGCGGTGGGCACGGAGAGGGCGATGAGGGAGACCTTCGGCTCAACCTGTCACGGCGCGGGCAGGGTGCAGAGCCGTGGTGCTGCCAAGCGGAGCCTCAGGGGGTCGGATATTGCCCGAGAGCTTGCTCAAGCAGGGATCACGGTTAAGGCGGCGAGCATGTCATCTCTTGCTGAGGAGGCCTCCGAGGCATATAAGGACGTAACTGAGGTGGTGAATATTACCCATAAGGCGGGGATCTCCCGCAAGGTGGTTAAGGCCAGGCCTATGGGGGTGGTTAAGGGTTAAATGGGTAGCGGATTAATTGATGGCGCAATTCTGATGGGGGTGGGCATTGCTGTTGTGTTCGCCTCTCTGGTCATTTTGATGGCGGTGATCACGCTCTTGGGCAGGGTCTTTCCAGAGAAGGGGCAGGTGCCGGCCCCTGGCGGCAAAAAGATGGAATCCATTGTCTCTCAGGGGGGCGAAAGCCCCCCTGAGGGGGAGGTTGTGGCGGCGATTGGGCTCGCCCTGAGCCTTGCCCAGTTGGAGTCAGCTCGGTCAGTGTCAAGGGGGGGTGCTTCGCGCAAACCCAGTCCCTGGGTAGCTTACGGGAGACAGCAACTCATGGACTTAAGGGGGAGGACAAGAAAACAGTGGTAAAGAGTTTCAGGTTGGTGGTAAACAATAGGGAATACGTAGTCGAGATAGGTGACCTATCGCAGTCACCGCTGACGGTTGTGGTCAACGGCAAGCCCTATCTTGTTGAGGTGCAGGCAAAGCCGGCTGGCTCTGGCAATCCGGGGGCTTCGGTGGCGAGGGAGGCCGGGCCGGTGCCCAAAGAGGCTGACCCCCCAGTTTCCCGTAAACCCGCCGTCGAGGCCGCTGCTGTGATTGCGCCCTTGCCATGCAAGGTGCTTGAGATCAGGGTGAGGGTGGGAGATCGGGTCAAGGTCGGTGATGCGCTCTTTGTTGTCGAGTCCATGAAGATGGAGGTCACCATACCAGCGCCCAGGGAAGGCGTAATCAAAGCTATCCGGGTAGCGGTGGGGCAGACGATGAGGCAGGGAGAGGTTTTGGCAGAGATCGAGTAGGGAGAGCCAAAGAAGTGGATTGGTCAAGCCTCTATGAGGGGTTTACAGCGTTGGGTGCCAATCCGGGCACCCTTATTATGCTGGTCATCGGCGGCGTTCTCATTTATCTGGGCATCGCCAAGAGGTTTGAGCCCCTCCTCGTGATCGGGATCGGCTTTGGGATAATCCTGGCCAACCTACCGCAGGGTGAACTTGTCAAGCCGGGAACTGATGCCGAAACCGGTGGCATTCTCTGGTATTTCTATAGATATCTCCTGGTCACCGAGATCTTACCTCTGCTAATCTTCCTGGGCCTCGGGGCACTTACCGATTTTGAGCCCATGCTGTCAAACCCGCGCACCCTTCTCTTGGGCGCTGCCGCCCAGCTCGGCGTGTTCGTAGCCCTGATCGGGGCGATAGCCCTTGGCTTCGACCTGAGGGCGGCGGCTGCCATAGGCATAATCGGGGGGGCAGATGGGCCTACCACCATCTATACGGCGACAAAGATGCTGGAGATGGGGGGTCCCAATATCCTGGGGGCGGTGACGGTAGCCGCCTATTCCTACATGGCGCTTGTCCCCGTCATCCAGCCACCTATCATCAGGCTCCTCACCACCAGGGAGGAAAGGAGGGTGAGGATGCCCTACAGCTTTCGCCCGGTCTCCAAAAGGACAAAGATCGTCTTCACTATAGCCTTAGCTCTTATCGGCGGGATAATAGTCCCCAGGGCAGCCCCCCTTCTCGGCATGCTCGCCTTCGGCAATCTCCTCCGCGAGTGCGGCGTGGTGGAGCGCCTTTCCAGCGCCGCCCAGAATGAGCTCATGAACATCGTCATCCTCCTCCTCGGGATCACCGTGGGTTCGACCATGCCGGCGGCGATATTCCTCAGGGTCGAGACTGTAGAGATCTTCCTCCTGGGGCTTGTTGCCTTTTGCTTCTCCACCGCCGGTGGTGTGCTCTTGGGTAAGCTCATGTACCGGCTATCGGGGAAGAGGATAAACCCCATCATCGGCGCTGCCGGCGTATCGGCGGTGCCGATGTCGAGCAGGGTGTGCCAGAGGGAAGCCAGCCGTGAGGATCCGGGGAACTTTCTGCTGATGCACGCCATGGGCCCCAACGTGGCGGGGGTTATCGGCACTGCCGTGGTGGCAGGGGTGCTGATAGCCATGGTTCCCGGGCTCATAGGCTAGGCCGGATGTATTATCTGGTTAGATGTTGAATAGGAAGGTGATTATATCACCATCCTGAACGATGTAGTTTTTGCCCTCCAGGCGAAGTAGCCCTCTCTTTCTTGCCTCAGCCAGGCTGCCGCATTTTACGAGGTCCTCAAATCCGATAACCTCGGCGCGGATAAATCCCTTCTCCATATCGGAATGAACCTTGCCCGCCGCCCTGGGTGCTGTGGTTCCCCTCCTGATAGTCCATGCCTTAACCTCCCCTGAAACTACGGTGAAGAAGGAGATAAGCCCGAGAAGCTTGTAGGAGAGCGCGATAATGCGCCCCGATCCCAGCTCCGTGATGCCCATAGCTGCTCGGAACTCCTCGGCGTTGGCATCGGGAAGTTGGGCAAGCTCCATCTCAAGCTTTCCACAGAGGACAGCAACCTCAAGCTGCGAGCTCGAGTGGCGGGCTCGCCACTCCTCTTCTAGATAGCTTGCCCTGGCGAGCTCGTCCTCCCCGATGTTGAGCACAAGTAGCATTGGCTTGGCGGTGAGAAATTGATAGCTCTCGATTATTTTCATCTCCTCCTTATTCAGGGCTTGCTCGCGGAGGGGGATGTCCTGTTCGAGGCTATCCTTGATCCTGGCCAGTAGTGCCCTCTCACGGAGATATAACTCGCGCTCATGCTGCTTGGCGGCTTTGAGGGATGTCTCCAGTTTCTCAAGCCTCTTTTCCAGAATGGAGAGGTCGGAGAAGGCGAGCTCCAGGTTCATGGTGGTGATGTCTCGCTCCGGGTCTATGCTTCCATCGATGTGGGGTACCCTATCATCTTTGAAGGTTCGTAGGACATGGATCAGGGCGTCCGCCCTTGTGAGATGAGTCAGAAGCTGCCCTCTCAGCCCCTCTTCCTTGCCAGGGCCTTTTGAGGGGGTGGCAACATCGACATACCTCACTTCGGCAGGGGTAGTCTTCTTGGGGCTGAAAATGCCCTCCAGGGCCTTGAGCCTAGGGTCGGGCACCTTGGCCACCCCGATATTCGGCGTCGTGGTAGCTGGGGAGAACGCCGTTATCTCCGCCCTTCCTCTAGTTAGGGCATTAAAGACCGTAGTCTTCCCGCTTTTGGGGAGTCCAATAATTCCGATCTCCATCCATGATATCCTTGAGTTTATCATACCATATTCTACATAATGTCTCCATCTTAATTATTGGCACTTTCCTGTGATAGAATTGGGGGCAGGGGAAGGTCTATTGCTTTACATATTGTTTGGTCAAAACGATTTCACGCTACGGGAGGCGCTTGAGGGGATAAAAAGGGGCTTGGGCGACCGGGATGCCGTGGCCTCGAATACTACCCTTTTCGATGGCCGACAGCTTACGCTGGATAAACTCATAAATGTATGTAGCACCATGCCCTTCCTTGGGGAGAGGCGCCTGGTCATTGTTGAGGGGCTATTGAGCCGCTTTGAACAGGAAAAGGGATACTCTGCCTGGCGAGGTCTAAAGGATTATATTCCCCAAATGCCAGGGAGCACGGTGCTTGTAATGGTAGATGGCAGGATAGGAAGAAGCAACCCCATGCTGAGAGAGCTTTCCACGGTGGCGACCGTCAGAGAATTTCCACCAATCAGGGGGGCCGAGTTGGTTCGCTGGATTGAGAAGCGGGTTTTGGGGGGTGGCGGCAGTATATCACCTCTGGCAGCAAGAGCGCTTGCTGAGCTTGTTGGGAATAATCTCTGGATACTCTCAAGCGAGATCGAGAAGCTGCTCCTTTATTGCTCCGGTCGCCCTATCGAGGAAGGGGACGTCAAGGCTGTGGTGAGCTATGCTCGAGAGTCAAACGTTTTCGAGATGGTCGATGCTATCGTAGAGGGTGATGGGTTGGGGGCGGCGAGGATGGCACATAAGCTACTCGACGAGGGGGTAGCCGCCGCTTACCTTCTGTTCATGATCACGAGGCAGCTTCGCCTAGTAATTCAGGCAAAAGACCTCCGCCTGAGAGGGCTCACCATCCCGGAGATCAAGGATAGGCTGGGATTGACATCAGATTACGTCCTTCGTAAGACCCTGGGGCAGGCTGACGAATACTCCATGGCGCGACTAGAGACGGTCTACCGCAAGCTCCTGGAGACAGACATCTCTATCAAGACGGGGAGGAGGGGGGAGGAACTTGCCCTTGACCTCCTCATCGCTGAGCTGTGCCAGGGTGGCTAGTCTCAACCAGCTCTTGCACTTTCCATCCGGCGCCTGTTCAAGGTATGGAATAACCGGTACGGAGGTTTACGGCCTTAAATCTTCCTGCCTTCAGTTCAGTCACAAGGTCCTGAAGGTTTCTAATCTCTCTTTCGAACTCGGTGGCGCAGGAGCCAATGTCTTTTAGCTCGTGGGCATCACTTGCCCCAACCCCCTTGAGATTTAATATCCTGCCCACCTCGCGGGAGAAGATGATTTCCTTCTCCGATGCCCTACCATTTAAGACCTCGATGGCGTCGGCTACCTCGTAGATGGACTTTTCGCAAGCCCGTCCCAATCCCCGACGGAAGCCTGAGTAATCGGGGTCAATCATGGGGAACTCCCTGCGATAGGGATGGGCAACGATTATCGCTCCACCAACCTCATCGACGAGGCGTTTTACAAATTGGGCGCGGTGCATGCCAAAGACATATTTCTCCAGCCCGAAAACGAGGAGATGCCCTTCCTCAGTTGTTATCTCAACCCCGGGTAGAACAAGGAAGTCATGCCCCCTAGTGAACTCGGCTACCTTCTCGGCAGTCCAGAACCAATCATGCTCGGTGAGGCAGATGCCATCAAGGCCTACTTTCTTGGCCTGGCCGATAAGCTCCCCAGGGGTCAGGTAGCTATCCTCAGACCACGGCTTGGTATGAGTATGTAAA
>DAOTXZ010000051.1:0-18456 GCA_034435115.1 Dehalococcoidia bacterium
TGTGCCAATCCCAGAATTTTACCAGCCAATCCCTGGCTCTGACCGCGGGGTGGAGCAGTGGAAGCTCGTCGGGCTCATAACCCGAAGGTCGTTGGTTCGAATCCAACCCCCGCTATTTTTTAGAGTGGTGACCCATCCCCCTGACCCCCTTCCCTTTGGAATAAGGGAAGGGGGTAAATTTTTTAAGAGGGGCATAGCCCCTCTCAGGAAACCTCACCCCTTAATTTTCCATCAAATCCGCTTCTTCATTATATTTTTATGCCAAAAATAACACAAGAATACTTGACAAAGAGGATAATATGCTGTATAATACAATAAGATAAATAAGGCAAATGGAGAGAATAATATGAAAAGGGGATTCATGAAATTGGCAGTAGAAATTCTCAAGGACCATCCTGGGCTAACTGCGGTGGAAGTTGCAAGAAAAGCTCTGGATCTCGACAGTAACTTGAGCGATGCGCAAAACCCGGAGCAGTCCCTTGCAACCACATTGAATAAGCAAGTTCAGACAGGGCAGGAAAAGCGCATTAGGAGAGAGCGCATTAAAGGTGTATACAGGTATTTCCTCACCCCAGCCCCATCTACATCAGACTCCACTGAAGAAATTGTTGTCCAGTTCTCTTTACCTACGCAAGAATTGAAAGATATTGATAACCTAATTGCTGTAGGCAAGTTTGATAACAGAAGCAGTGCTATAAGATGGTTAGCACTGGAAGGCATCAAAGCTAACCGCCCTTACCTAGATAAAGTAGCGGATACGAGGAATCAAATTGAGCGCTTAAAAAGAGGGATAGCAGCAGCGTAGGAAAACTGATTGAGAGGAGACACAGTCATGGCTAAAACACCCACAGGGATAGCGGTGAAACCTGTAAGAGGACACTTTACCCGCCGGGGCAAGTTCATTAAGCCTTATTGGAGAGCACGGCGGGGGCTTAGACGTGCTCTGGTCAAGAGAGCATGAAAGCGGGGCGTCCAAAAGGGGCTCCCGCCCCTCTTTGTTTTTTCTTCCCCCTCACGCTTGGTGTGTCATTGCGAGCGAAGCAAAGCAATCTCATACAGTTACTAAATAGAGATTGCTTTGTCCCACCGCTCCTCGCAATGACTTTCATACTTTAGGGGGAGAAAGCGGGTTCCCAGAAAAATCGGAGATTTTTCTGGGTGTTTAAAGGGGGATGGGGTTACCAGATAAAGCCTAAAAGGGGAGTGAGGTAGAGGATAAACTGAATAGCGAGGGCTTAGTTCTTTTCTTTTTCTTTTCTTTTCTTAGATTGTGTGCTAAAATATACTAGCCTCCTGGTGGTTAGAGCGGGGTGGAACCACCCGTTCCCATCCCGAACACGGAAGTGAAACGCCCCAGCGCAGACGATACTGCCCCGGCAACGGGGTGTGGAAAATATGCCACTGCCAGGAGGCTTAAGAGCCCCCCGATGGAATCGGGGGGCTCTTTTCTTTTCCAACTAGCTGTGTTAGAATATAAGGTGTAAATATGTAGGAGGCAGGTTTGGCCACTGAGCTATTGAGGGGGGCTGCAGAAAAACATCAAGCTCAAAGTCCCCAGGGGAGTGAGGACTTCATTGAACAGATACATCACTTCAGGGCTCTAAGGCGCGGGGACATTGTTGAGGGTGCCGTTGTCTCCGTTGACCATGACGGTGTCTGGGTAGACATTGGCACAAAGTCTGAGGGGGTGATCCCTCCGCACGAGTTGCAATCCCTTGGCACTGAGGCCATCGGTCAGTTAAAGGCGGGGGAGAGAGTGCTCGTCTATATTATGAGCGGCGAAAACGAGGGGGGGCAGGTTATGCTTTCCTTGAGCCAAGCCAAGGAGGTAATGGGTTGGCATAACCTAGAGCACTATTTTGACAATGGCGAGGCATTTGAAGCAGAAGTGATAGGCTTCAACAAGGGCGGGCTTATAGTTAACACCGAAGGGCTGAATGGCTTTGTGCCCGCCTCCCAGATAGTGGGCAGCCGCCACGGCAGAGAAGGCAAAGAGGATAGCCCCTTTCCTCAGATGGTGGGTAAGAAGGTATGGGTCAAGGTCATCGAAATAGATAGGAAGCGAAACAGGCTCATCCTCTCACAGCGGGCCGCAGTCAAGGATTGGCGAGAGCAGCAGAGGGACAAGCTTCTGACAGAGCTACATGAGGGTGAAATCCGAAAGGGGAAAGTAAGCAGTATCCATAGCTTCGGCATCTTTGTAGATATCGGCGGAGCCGATGGCCTAGTGCCCCTTAGCGAAATATCGTGGGAGAGAACAAATAATCCCAGCAAGGCAATCAGGGTAGGAGATGAGGTGGAGGCATATATCATGAAGGTCGATACTGAGTCGAAGAGGGTCGTCTTGAGCATCCGCCGCGCCCAGCCGCATCCCTGGGATAGGGTTACGGAAAGATACAAAGTCGGCGAGCTTGTAACCGGCAGGGTCACCAACTTGACTGATTTTGGTGCCTTTGTCCGCATCGACAGCTCCATTGAAGGATTGATTCACATCTCAGAACTGGCCGACCGACGTATCAGCCACCCCAAAGAGGTTGTGAGCATAGGAGATATCCTCACTTTGAGGATTCTTAGCATCGAGCCTGAGCGAAGGAGGATGCGACTCAGCCTGAGACAAGCGCAAGAGGCGGCAAATTCCAGTTTGGAGAAGAGAGATGGCTAGTAGATTCGAGAAGTTCTCCGAGCGAGCCCGAAAGGTGCTCATCCTAGCCCAAGAGGAGGCGCAGCGCTTCAACCACAACTACATTGGAACCGAACATATACTGCTCGGCCTTGTTCGCGAGGGGGAGGGCGTGGCAGCAAAGGTTCTAACAAACCTCGGCGTTGAGTTGAGCAAGGTACGCCAAGCGGTTGAGTTCATCATCGGGCGCGGGGAACACAGCGGGACAAGAGAGGCAAGCCTTACCCTGACCCCAAGGGCTAAAAAGGTCGTCGAACTGGCAGTAGATGAGGCACGTCGCCTCGATCACCACTATATTGGTACCGAGCACCTCCTTTTGGGGCTGCTGCGTGAGGGGGAAGGTGTTGCTGCCGGGGTGCTGGAAAGCCTCGGTGTCAGTCTGGAGAAGGCCCGCGCCGAGGTAAACCGTGTCCTGAGCCAGACCACGCCTCAGGCCCATGCCGGGCCTCGCCCCGCCACCCGCACCCCCACCCTGGATCAGCTTGGTATGGACCTTACCGCTGCTGCGCGGGCAGGAAAGCTTGACCCTATTATCGGGCGCAACAATGAGATCGAGCGGCTCATCCAAATCCTTAGCCGAAGAACCAAGAATAACCCTGTCCTTATCGGGGAGCCCGGGGTCGGCAAAACCGCTATTGTCGAGGGCTTGGCTCACCGCATCGTTGCCGGTGATGTCCCTCGCTCGCTTGAGAATAAGCGACTGGTTACCCTTGATATTGGGGCGCTGGTAGCCGGGACAAAGTATCGCGGTGAGTTTGAGGAAAGGCTCAAGAAGGTCATCGACGAGATAAAGACCGCGGGCAACTGCGTACTTTTCGTCGACGAGATGCACGTCCTCGTCGGTGCCGGCGCCGCAGAGGGGGCAGTGGATGCCTCCAGCATACTCAAGCCCTCGCTGGCACGGGGGGAGATTCGGTGTATCGGTGCCACCACACTTGATGACTACCGAAAGCATGTGGAGCGAGACCCGGCGCTTGAGCGCCGCTTTCAGCCCGTCCTTGTTGATGAGCCCACAATAGAGGAGACCATCGAGATCCTGCGGGGCATCAAGGAGCGCTATGAGGAGCACCATCAGGTGATAATAACCGACGAGGCGATTAGAGCCGCCACCATACTCTCAGCGAGGTATATAGCCGATCGCTTTCTACCGGATAAAGCCATTGACCTGGTGGATGAGGCAGCATCAAGAGTACGCATCAAGGGTACCAGTGCACCGATCGGCCTCAAGGAGGCGAAAAAGGCATTGGAGACCGTGCGTAAAGATAAGGAGGCTGCTATCGCATCGCAGCAGTATGAATATGCTGCCGAGCTGCGAGACCAAGAGCAGCACCTCACCGAAATGGTAGAGAAGTTGGAGAGAGAGTGGCAGACAGGGCAAAGGATGGAGAGGCCAGTGGTAACCGAGGAGAATATCGCCGAGGTGGTCAGCATGTGGACGAGGATCCCGGTAACCCGTCTTGCCCAGGATGAGACCAGCCGCCTGCTCCATATGGAGGAGGCTTTACATAAGCGCATCGTTGGTCAGGATGAGGCAATCAGCCTGATCTCCAAAGCAGTGAGACGTGCCCGTGCCGGGCTGAAGGATCCAAGACGCCCCATCGGAGCCTTCATCTTCATGGGCCCCACCGGTGTCGGAAAGACGGAACTCGTGAGAGCCCTCGCTGAATTCATGTTTGGTTCGGAGGAAGCCCTGATCAGGCTCGACATGTCAGAGTTTATGGAGAGGCATACCGTAGCCCGGCTGGTAGGTGCCCCACCGGGATATGTCGGCTATGAGGAAGGGGGACAACTCACCGAGGCAGTGAGGCGCAAGTCCTACTCAGCGATCCTCCTGGACGAGATCGAGAAGGCACACCCGGATGTTTTCAATATCCTTCTCCAAATCTTCGACAATGGTCACCTCAGCGACGCCAAGGGGAGACGGGTTGATTTCCGCAATACGATCATTGTCATGACCAGCAACATCGGCGCTGAGCTCATTAGAAAGGAGTCCACCATTGGATTTGTCAGCCGCACCGATGAGGCTAAGGTAGCACGAATCTCCTACGAGAAAATGAAGGAAAAGCTCCTCGAGGAGCTAAAGAAGACCTTCCGCCCTGAGTTTCTCAACCGAATCGATGGCGTGGTGGTATTCCATCCCCTGACAAAGGAGCACATCATCAAGATCGTTGACCTGATGCTCTCTCAGGTAAAGAAACAGCTAGCCGAAAAGGACATAGGGCTGGAGGCAACCGAGGCGGCAAAGGAGCTCCTTGGGGAAAAGGGCTATGACCCCACCTTCGGCGCCCGCCCCCTGAGGAGGGTGATCCAAAACCTCGTTGAGGACCCCCTCTCCGAAGCGCTACTGGAGGGTCGGTTCCGGCCCGGGGAAACGATCATCATCGACCGCGAGGGGGATCAGATCAGACTTCGCTCAGCGGCTCTCACAAAACCGCTTGCCTGAAGTAGGTAAGTCCTATCGGAGGGCAGAGGGAGTCTTTGCCCTCTATTCTAGTCGACTGGAGGGGAAAATGCTCGAAACCAAAATAGACCTCAAAAAGACTGCCCTTTTGGTCATCGATATGCAGAATGACCTGGTCAAGGACAAAACGGGGCTCTTCAGCGGGATCTACAGTATGGTTCAGAAAAATAGAGTTATTGAGAACATCGCCAAGGTGATAACGGCAGCCCGCAATGCCGGAATTCCCATCGTGCATGTAAAGACCATCCATAGAGAGGACGGCGCCGATATGGCACCAACCATCACCGATTTTATGCTTGAGGGGCTCATGCCACCACCCGAGGAAATGCCGCCGCGGATGGTGGAGGGGACAGTGGGGGCTGATTTTATCGATGAGCTCAAGCCGGCTCCCGGTGATTACGTCATTGAAAAGAGGAGGTCGAGCGCTTTCTACGGCACCGACCTCGAACTAATCCTTCGCACGAGAGGGGTAGATACCCTTCTGGTTACCGGCGTCGTGACCAGCGGCTGTGTTGAGAATACAGTTCGTAGTGCCCGCGACCTCGACTTTCATGTGATCGTCTTAAGCGACTGTTGCGCCGATATGATGGAAGAATCCCACAACTACTCAATGAAGAACACCTTCCGGCGCACGGGGAGGGTAAGGACCTCCGACGAAGTAATAGCGGCGATGAAGGGGTAAGCTACCCGCCGAGCAACCTTTCAATGGCCTGTCGATACATCTCCACAGGCACAGCCCCCTCAAACATCACTCGGTCGCCGATTATTACCGTGGGGAGGCCCGAGAACTGGCGATCCTTGTTTATCTCTTCGTATTCTGCCAGCACCTCGGTCTCCAGTTGGCCGCTGTCGAAATCATAGGTGAATCGGCCAACATCGAGCCCATTCTCTTCGGCTATCGAGAGCAACACCTCGCGGCTACTGATATCCCTGTTCTCCTCAATAGGTGCCCTGAGCAGGGCAAAATGATAGCGCTCAAAGGCCTCCGCCCCCTGTAACTGGGCGCACCTGCCGGCTACCAGCGCCGGCAGACTGGAGATGGGCATGTTGCTTACCTCCGTCACAAGCTTGCAGGAGATACTTCCTTCCTCCTGGCACACTCTGGCCCGGACACTGTTGATATAGGAAGGGTCTATACTTGGCGGCACCCGCTCAACGAAGAGAGGAAAAGGCTTCCAGTTGATGGTTACCTTTTCGCCATATTCCGCCTTTATCCTTTGCAGCCGAACTGCTGCAACATAGCACCAGGGTCACAAATAGTCATAATATACGACTATGGTAAGCGGTTTATCCACGATAGCCCCCCATCTAAACTGGTTTACTATAGTTTACTATAGGCACGCTTTGGTATCAACCATTCCCTTTGAACAGCCGAAACTATTGATTTTGGAGCGAGAAAGTGCGAAACTAGGATTCAACCAAAAGCGAAGGGACACTTGGGCATGACCAAGGCTTCTCACAAGACTATCTTCGTTTGCCAGAATTGTGGCAGGGAGAGCCCGAAATGGCTGGGGCGCTGCCCCAATTGTCAGGAGTGGAATACCTTCGTAGAAACGGTGATAAGAGCCGAGCCCACCCCCCGAACCCTGCCCCAGGGAAGCCCGCCCCAGGAGCTATCAAAGCTAGCCAGCAATCAATTGCCCCGCCTCGTTCTGCCTGTAACTGAATTCAATAGGGTGCTCGGTGGGGGGATAGTGCCCGGCTCGCTCGCCCTTATCGGAGGAGACCCGGGTATTGGAAAATCGACCCTCCTTCTCCAGATAGCTGCCGCGGTTGCCAAAGAGACAGGGGCTGTGGTATACGTATCAGGTGAGGAGTCGATTAATCAGATAAAGCTCAGGGCAGACCGCCTTGGGATAACCGGCGAGGGGCTTTACCTCCTCACCGAGACCGACATCGAGGTCATCATAGATAGACTTCGTGAGCTATCACCAAAGCTAGCAGTCATCGATTCCATTCAAACGGTCTATCTTGGGGAGCTTGGCTCACCGCCGGGGAGCCTGGCACAGCTTCGGGAGTGCACCATGCAGCTTATGAGGTTGGCTAAGGCCTCCGATACCTCTATATTCATCACCGGGCATGTGACCAAAGAGGGGGCTATTGCCGGACCTAGGGTTATAGAGCATATTGTTGACGTTGTCCTCTACATTGAGGGTGAGTCATTTAGTTCCTACCGCCTGCTCCGAAGCGCCAAGAACCGCTTTGGCTCGACAAATGAGATTGGGCTTTTCGAGATGAGGGGGCAGGGGCTTGTTGAGGTGGATAACCCCTCTCAAGTTTTGCTTTCTGAGCGCGCCCGAGGCGCGATAGGCTCAGCAGTGGTACCCACTCTGGAGGGCACAAGACCGCTACTTGTGGAGATCCAGGCCCTCACCAGCACCACTAGCTTCGGCCTGCCACGGCGCACCGCTAACGGGATTGACCTTGGCAGGCTTCTTATGCTCACTGCCGTGCTGACAAAGCGCGCCGGCCTTGCCCTATCAAACCAAGACATCATTGTGAACGTTATCGGAGGGCTGAAGATCAGCGAGCCGGCAGCGGATCTAGCTATTGCCCTGGCCATAGCCTCTAGCTTCCGCGACATCGAGGTCGACCCTGATATAATTGCCATCGGAGAGGTAGGGCTTAGCGGTGAGCTAAGGACAGTCCCCCAGATTGAGAGGAGGCTCAGCGAGGGGGCTCGGCTGGGATTTAGGCGATGCCTATTACCCAGAGCAGCCCAGGGGGGGATAACTGCTCCTCCGGGGACGGAGCTTATCGGTGTAAGTTCCTTGAGAGACGCAATAAGGGTTGCCATTAGCAAAGCGAAGCGGCATGAGGGGAAGGGTTTTGAACAGCAAGCTCGCTCAACTTGAATCGATCCTTAAAGGGCTCGGCTCGGCACTTATCGCCTACTCAGGTGGTGTAGATAGCACCCTGCTTATTGCCGTTGCCCATAAGGTGCTGGGCGAGATGGCGGTGGCGGCCACCGCCATCTCGCCCACCTGCCCTGAGAAGGAGATTGAGGCAGCTAAAGCCCTCGCCGCCCAGATAGGCATCCGCCATATTCTCATCAACACCAGGGAGCTGGAAGACCCCCGTTTTGTGGCTAACGACAAGAGCCGCTGCTACTATTGCAAGAAGGAGCTCTTTCTAAATTTAGCCAAGATCGCCTCTGAAGAAGGCTTAAGGTGGGTGATCGACGGCTCAAACTATGATGACCTAAAAGACCACCGCCCGGGCAGGCTGGCGGCAACAGAACTCGGGGTTCGTAGCCCCCTTTTCGAGGCAGGGCTCAGTAAATCAGATATTCGCGCCTTTGCCCATAAGTATAGCCTCCCCAATTGGGATAAGCCATCCCAGGCCTGCCTCGCCTCCCGCCTCCCCTACGGCACCCCGATCACCATCGACCTCCTCAGGCGCATCTCTCAGGCTGAGGAGGTCTTGCATCAACTTGGCGTAGGGCAGGCTCGGGTGCGACACCACGGGGCTATCGCCCGCATCGAGGTCGACCCAGAAGATATGGCGCTACTCACAGACGACAGAAAGCGAGCCGAGGTAGTAGCACAATTTCGCACTTTAGGCTATACTTATGTCACCTTGGACCTGGCGGGCTACCGTCAAGGCAGCATGAGCGAGATGCCAAGCTAGAAGACCACAATGGCAAATAACCCTCGATATCTTGGCCTTAATGAGTTTGTCCAGCAACTATCGAATGAACTGATGGCTGCCCCTCTCAAGCGGAAGTACAGGAGTGAGAGGGCATTAAGAGCCGAAGTGGTAAAATTAGTGAAAAACTTTGTGAGAACAAAACTTGGGCCCCTGAACCTACCCTATGACATACAAGAAGAGGTAGAGACAAAAACAGAGCCAATCTGCATCTTTGATACCGATTTCTGGCCCGATCTAGTTATTGAGGTATCAGAGCTCCCCACCGTGGCCATCGGGGTGAGCCTCATCAGACCTGGGGAAAGCGCTGCGCCCAAGATGGGCTCCGCCATCGGGAAGGCCATGATCTATTCCAGACAATATCCCTCAGTGATCGCCTTCATCCTAGATCAGAGGCAGAGCGAAGAACAGAAACACTGGCTGGATCGGGAGTTTAAGGCAGAGCTCTGGGCTAAACATAAAGTAAAGCTGATCATTCGACCATAGGGGGACAAACTTGAGGGTTGCCTATTTTGATTGTTTTGCCGGTGCTAGCGGCGATATGATCCTAGGTGCTCTTCTGGACGCGGGTCTCTCCCTGGATTCCCTCACCACCGAGCTCTCCAAGCTCCCATTGAGCGGCTATCGGATTTCGGCCCAGGGAGCAAAAAGGGGCACGGTCGCCGGCACCAGGTTCACCGTCGCTGTCGATGAGCCCCGCAGCCACTCTCTGGATGAGATCCTCAACATCATCGGCGAAAGCACCCTATCCCAGCGGACGAAAGAGCAGGGGAGCGCTATCTTCAAGCGCCTCGCCCAGGCTGAAGCCAGGGCTCATCGCCTCCCTCTGGGGGAGGTGCACCTTCATGAGTTGGGCGAGATCGATACTATCGTCGATATAATGGGGGCAGTTATTGGCTTTGAGCTTTTGGGTATTGAGAGGCTCTTCTCCTCCCCGCTTCCCAGCGGAAGCGGGGCTGTTGCTACTGAGCAGGGCGTCCTACCGGTGCCAGCACCGGCTACCCTGGAGCTTATAGCCATCTCCGGTGCCCCCATCCGCCCCTCCCCCCCCGAGGCGGAGCTGATCACCCCAACCGGGGCGGCAATCATCACCACCCTCGCCTCTTTCGAGCGTCCCACCATCAGGCTTGAGCGCGTTGGATGTGGGATAGGGGCTCGCCATCTTGAAAGCATACCCAATGTCTTACGCCTATGGATCGGGGAAGATGTTACTTCAGAGGAGAAGGGAAGCCTTATTCTCCTTGAGACCAATATTGATGATATGAGCCCCGAGCTCTATGGCTATGTCCTTGAGCGCCTCTTTGAGCGTGGTGCCTTGGATGTTTGGTTTACCCCTATTCAAATGAAGAAGAATCGACCAGCGGTGATGCTCAGCGTCCTCGCCCCAAGGGGCCTCGAAGGGACTATGGTGGAGACAATATTGACCGAGACCTCCACCATGGGCATTCGCATCCGACCGATTGAGCGCCATGAGTCAGAGCGCCGTGTCATAGAGTTTCAGTCAAGTCTCGGCCCGGTAACTCTTAAGATAAAGCGACTTTACGGAAAAGGGCTCGCTATTTCCCCCGAGTTTGAGGATTGCCGCCGTCTTGCCCTCAAGCATAGTCTGCCCTTGCAGCGGGTCTACCAGATCGTTCAGGCAGAAGCAAATGCCAGGCTCTCTTAAGGTTGAAATTCTAACAGGTTGTCCCCTCACACCGGGCACCTGCTGCCCCAGCGGGGGCAAATAGTAGTCTCTTACAAGAGAGGATGATCTTACAGGAAAATGACAGGGGGAATGCGGAGTGATAATATAATAGAAGCCATCGGGCATACGCCCCTGGTGGAGCTCGCCAGGATGAGCCCCAGAAGAGAGGTCAGGATCTTTGCCAAGCTTGAGGGGCAGAATACAGCGACCGGCAGCGTTAAGGACCGGATTGCCAGATATATGATCGAGAAGGCAGAAGAGAGGGGAGAGCTTACCCCGGGCAAGACCATCATTGAGGCAACAAGCGGCAACACCGGGATCGCCTTGGCAATGATCGGGCGACGGAAGGGATATAAGGTTAAGGTGGTGATGCCTGAGAATGTCAGCCTGGAGAGAAGGCTACTACTTGAGCTCTTCGGGGCAGAGGTCATCCTCACCGAGGGAGAGAGGGGAGTAACCGCTTCCTTTGAACTGGCAATGGAGCTTTCAAAGGACAAGGCTTACTATATGCCAAACCAATTTGAAAACCCATTGAACCCCCTGGCTCACTACGAGACCACGGGGGCGGAGATTCTGGAGGCTATGTCTGATTTAGACATAGATGTCCTCATCGCTGGGATGGGCACCGGGGGCACCATTGTCGGGGTGGGCAAAAGGCTCAAAGAGCAAAACCCCAATACACGCGTGATCGGGGTTGAGCCTCCCCCCAACGATTTTATCCCGGGGCTCAGATGCCTTGAGGAGGGCTTCATCCCCCCCATTATAGACATGGACATTATCGACCAAAGGGTATACGTTAGCAGCAGAGATGCCATCGCGGCAACCAAGGAGCTCCTCAAAAGGGAGGGGATTTTCGCCGGCATCTCATCAGGGGCTGCGCTCTATAGCGCCATCAAGATAGCCCAGGGGATGGAGAGGGGAAACATCATCGTCATCCTGCCCGATGGCGGTTGGAAATACCTCAGCATGGACATCTGGGGCAGGGATGCAAATGAAGTATCCTAAAAAGGGGAGGGCAATGAGGGAAAGGGAGCGAATTCGCCTGACCAGCCTGGTCAGCAGCGCTGGTTGAGCTGCCAAGGTTGGTCCTGAGGACCTGGCACAGGTTCTGTGTCAGCTGCCACCTATTAAAGACCCCAGAGTTCTGGTGGGGTTCAGCACCTCAGATGATGCTGCCATCTACCAGCTCAGCGATGAGCTGGCATTGGTGCAGACGGTGGACTTCTTCCCCCCTGTTGTCGACGACCCCTTCAGCTTTGGCGCTATCGCGGCGGCAAACGCGGTGAGCGATATATATGCCATGGGGGCTCGCCCGCTCCTGGCACTCAATATCGTCTGTTTCCCAAAAACGCTTCCCCTGAGTGTTCTCGCCGAGATTCTAAATGGTGGGGCGAGCAAGGCTGAGGAGGCAGGCTTCGTCATCGTCGGCGGGCACACCATTGAGGACAAGGAGCCAAAATACGGGCTTGCCATCACCGGGCTGGTGGACCCAAAGAAGATTGTGACAAACGCCACCGCCCAAGAGGGTGATGAGTTAATCCTGACCAAGCCTCTGGGCACCGGCATAATAACGACCGGCATAAAGGCAGATTGCGTCACCGCGGAGACTATCGAGCGAGTGGTGGCGGTGATGACCGCCCTCAATAAAAGGGCCTCCGAGGCGATGGTAAGGGTTGGGGTGAGCGCATGCACCGATATCACCGGATTCGGGCTGCTCGGCCATCTTTGGGAGATGGCAAGGGCAAGCAAGGTGGGGGCAAGGATTAAACTATCCCAGGTCCCCGTTATCGAGGAGACCTGGGGGCTGGTGGCTCAAGGCATGGTTCCAGGAGGAACTCACCGCAACCAGCATTACCTTCGCGATATAGTGACTTGGAGCCCCCAGGTCTCCGAGGACGCCAGGCTAGTCCTCTGCGATGCCCAGACCTCCGGTGGCCTTCTCATCGCAGTGCCCGCACACAAAAGCAGCGAGCTTCTGGCTCTATTGGGGAAGGAAGCCTGGCGAATCGGTGAGATGGTGAGAGACGGGGAGGGTAGAATCGAGGTTATTCCCTGAGCGGGCTTAGCTCTCCGGAGGTAGCAATTGGAGATAAAACTCCCCACGCCAAGCCTTAAGGGCACTGTTTCTGTAGAAGAGGCCATCGCCCAACGAAGGTCGGTAAGAAGATACCTCAGGGAATCAATCGCCCTTCCTCACCTTTCCCAGGTGCTTTGGGCAGGACAGGGGATCACCACGAGGGGAAGGCTCAGGGCAGCACCGAGCGCCGGGGCAACCTACCCCCTAGAGCTATTTATTTTTGTGGGAAGCGACGGGGTGGAGGGGCTGGGGGAGGGTGTCTATCACTACAATGTAGAAAACCACTCCCTCATCCTCGTGCGGGAGGGAGATCTGAGAGGGCAACTCTCGATGGCGGCCCTAGATGAGAGATCTGTCGAGGATGCCCCGGTTGACATCCTAATCTGTGCCATTTATGAGAGAACCACCCGAAGGTATGGTAGAAGGGGAGAGAGATACGTGCATATGGAAGCAGGTCATGTGGGGGAGAACATATCACTTGAGGCGGTGGCACTGGGGCTGGGAACGGTGATGATCGGGGCATTCCATGATGATGTGGTAAGAGAGACAGCCGGTTTAGAGGCAGAGCTGAGGCCGCTTTATATAATTCCCTTGGGGAAGCCGAGATAATTGGCCTTTAAATAGGACTGTGCCTCTTCGATTTAGCTTGATAGAGAAGGTGATCAGCAGCAGCGAAAAGATCAGTGGGATTTGAGCCATCCTGGGGGAAGGTTACCACACCATAGGAACGGGTTGGCATGGGGAAGAGCTGGGCCTGATGCTGAACTACCGTTCCATCAAGTAGCACCATTAGCCTTTTGATGACGTTTATTGCCTCCTCCTTCCCTGTTTCAGGCATGATTATGGCAAACTCATCCCCACCATATCTGGCAACCACATCGGACCCCCTCACATTCTCCCTGAGGATATATCCTATCTTCTTAAGCGCCTGATCCCCGGCAAGATGTCCATAGATATCATTTGTCGTCTTCAGCCCGTCCACATCCAGAATGGCAAGGCTAACCGGACGCCCATATCTCCGGGAACGGGCAAGCTCCTCCCCCAAGCGCTCATAGAAGTAACGATGGTTATAAACGCCGGTAAGGCTATCGTACAAGGCATCCATCCTCACCTTTCGATGAAGCTGGGCCACCTCTATCACAGTAGCAATATGGGGGGCAATCGTCTCTATTAGATGGAGGTCATCGCTGGTGAAGCCATCGGCGATCTCACTCTCCATAACCAGAACCCCCACCACCTTTCCCTCGGTAGCGAGCGGGGCGACGATCATAGTCCCTGCTCTAAAGAAACTGCTTTCCAAATAGCTGGGGTCAGAGGCTACATTGGGAATGAGACGGGCAACTTGATGCTCAGCCACCCAGCCGACAACCCCCCCACCCTCCTGAATCCGGGCTCCCCTTTGAGCCTCTCGGCAACCTTTGGCTGCCTCCATCACCAGGTCCCCCGCCTCGTCCTTCAGGAAAATAGCGTAGTTGCGATAGCCCTGAACCTCAATAAGGAGGGAAAGAATCCTCTCCAGAAGAGTTCGTAGGTCGAGGATGGAGCGAATCTCCTGCCCAAGGCGAAACAGGATGGTCGAGGCTTTATACTGGGTTGAGGTGAGCATCCCCAAAGTCCAGGGGAGGGGGAGGCGGGCGAGGGGAACCTTGAGCTTATCCCCCTCCGCCGGGGCAGCCACCTCCGGGACTTTGATAGTTACCTCACCCCTATTTAGCACCCTCAGGAACGCATCCACAATCCTGGGGTCAAATTGACTTCCTTTGGCACTAGCTAGTCCCCTCATCGCCTCCTCAAGCGATAGCCTTTCCCGAAAGGAACGACCTTGGGTCATCGCCTCAAAGGCATCAGCCACAGCCAGAATACGGGCAACAAGGGGAATCTCATCACCGGAAAGACCGTCGGGATAGCCACCTCCACCATACCACTCATGATGATGCCTTACTGGAAGCAAGAGCTCCCAAGACGCACCCGACCTCTCAAGGATTTCGTAACCAAGCACTGGATGGGTCATCATGGCAGCCTGCTGAGCTGGCTCAAAGACCCCTTTGCTTGTGACGACATCCTCAGGGAGGGATATCTTCCCCACATCGTGGACGAGGGCAGCATCCCTCACCAGGGCAATCTCCCACCGTTTCATTCCCAACTCCTGGGCAATAAGCGTGGCATACTCGGAAACTCGCTCCGAGTGACCCTTGGTGCGGGGATTCTTGGCCTCCACTGCATCGACAAAGGCCTTAACCCCGGTGAGATAGCCGTATCTAAAGCTTTGCCTTCTCCCCCTTAAGTAAAAGAGGAAACCCATCCCCAGCGTTACCAGGAGGATGGCACAGAGGACAATGAGAATATAAACCCATACTTGCATCGGCTTAATCCATTCAGATCGATGACCTGGCGCCCTTTTTTATGAGCCAGTACTCTAAGCTGTCCGCCAGGGCTAGCCAGCTTGCCTCAATAATGTTGGTCGAGCTCCCTACTGTTCTCCACTCATGCTCACCATCGCTTGACTCGATGAGCACCCTGACCCGTGAAGCTGTGCCCTCAGTCTCATCAAGGGCGCGAACCTTGTAGTCAATCAGCTTCACCCCTGAGAGGCTCGGATAGAACTGCACCAGGGCCTTGCGCAGCGCAGCGTCCAGTGCATTTACTGGCCCATTTCCTTCCGCTGCCGTATGCATCAGCCTATCACCCACACTCACCTTAACTACCGCCTCAGCGAGCATCTCCTCCCCTGCCACAGTGGGGGGGCGCCGCCTCTTCTCCACCACCACCATAAAGTCGACGAGCTCAAAGGGGGGCTTGTAATCGGGCTGGGCGCGGCGAATCAGGAGTTCAAAGGAGGCCTCAGCAATATCGTACTGAAAGCCACGGCTCTCCATAGACTTGATATGCTCCAGCACCCGTCTTACCTGCTCGCTATCTGGGGGGAGAGCCAGACCACGCTCCCTGGCCTTATAGATAATGCTGCCCCTGCCCGAGAGCTCAGATACCACAACCCTCCCCCGGTTGCCCACCAGCTCAGGGTCGATATGCTGGTAGCTCTGCTCATTCTTTGCCATTCCAGAGACATGGAGACCTGCCTTATGAGTAAAGGCGCTCGCCCCCACATAGGGGAGGTAGGCATCAGGGCTCAGGTTTGCGATCTCGCTCACATAGCGAGAGACCTCGGTGAGCTTTGCCAGCTGTTCATCGGTGATGCAATCGATGCCCATCTTCAGCTTGAGGGTGGGGATAACGGAGCATAGATTGGCGTTGCCACAGCGTTCCCCATAGCCATTGATGGTTCCCTGAACCTGGGTGGCACCAGCCTGAACCGCAGAAAGGGTATTTGCCACGGCAAGCTCCCCATCATTATGAGCGTGGATGCCCAATGGCACTGGGGCTGCCCGAAGGGCAGCTCCAAAGGCACCGGTTATCTCACCTGGCATTGCCCCGCCGTTTGTATCGCAGAGGATAACCACCTCACTCCCTGCCTCAGCCGCCGCCTGAACGGTGCGTAAGGCGTAGTCGGGGTTTGCCTTGTAGCCATCGAAGAAGTGCTCAGCATCAAAGAAAACTCTAAGCCCTTTCGATTTTAGATAGCGTATCGAGTCAGCGATCATGCGGAGGTTTTCCTCCAAGGTAGTCTCAAGGACACCCGTCACATGGAGATCCCAACTCTTTCCCACCAATGTGACCACCCTTGTTCCAGCAGCGACCAAGGCGCGAAGATTGGTATCACTATCAGCTTCAATATTGGGGCGCCTCGTGCTGCCGAAGGCAACAAGAATGGCATTGGAGAGAGAGAGGCTCCGGGCTCTAGCGAAGAACTCATCATCCTTCGGGTTTGAGCCAGGCCAGCCCCCCTCAATGAAGTGAATCCCCAGCTCATCGAGCTTCCTGGTGATCTTTAGCTTGTCCTCAACGGTGAAGGAGATCCCCTCCCGCTGCGCCCCATCCCGGAGTGTTGTGTCATAAAGCTGAAGTTGAGTCAACGATTTGCCCATCACTTTATCACACCGTAGTCTCTGAGAACACTCTCGATTACTTCAAAGGCATCAGTTGGAACCATGTTAACCCAGCCTTCCCGCAATCAAACCCCCCATCTCCCTGGTCCCCACCCTTATTTTACCTTGCTCCATTATATCATAAGTTCGATAGCCTTCCCCAAGAACCGTATGGGTCGCTTTCTCTATAGCCACCGCCTCCTCCACCAGCCCCAGGGAATAGCGGAGCATCATGGCAACGGAGAGGATTGTGGCAATCGGATTTGCCAGGTTCTGCCCCGCCCTCCTCGGGGCGCTGCCATGGATCGGCTCATATAAGCCGAAGGTTCTAGACCCCTCCTTCGGCACCCCGGCTAGGCTCGCCGAGGGGAGCATCCCCATCGAGCCCGCAAGCATAGATGCCTCATCGGTTAGGATATCGCCGAACATATTTTCGGTGACGATGACATCAAATTCAGCCGGGCGCTGGATGAGCCTCATGGCGCAGGCATCAACCAGAATGTGCTGTAGCTCTACATCTGGATATTCGACGGAAAGCTCAATTGCCATCTGTCGCCACAGCCGGGAGGACTCAAGGATATTTGCCTTGTCCACCGAAGCAAGTTTCTTACGCCTTGCTCGGGCAAGCTCAAAGCCAACCCTCAGGATACGCTTGATCTCCTTTTCTGAATAAGCCAGGGTATCGACGGCTCGCCTTCCCCGCAAGGTAGTCCACTGCCTCTTTGGCTTGCCGAAGTAGAGCCCTCCGGTGAGCTCACGCACAAAAACGAGATCCACCCCTTGGACAACTTCTGGCTTTAGGGTAGTGGAGTTTATGAGCATGGGCAATACCTTAACCGGGCGCAGGTTGGCGAATAGCCCGAGTCCCTTTCTCAAGGCAAGTAGGCCATCCTCCGGGCGAACCCTCGCCCCAGGGTCATCCCACTTGGGACCACCCACCGCCCCCAAGAGCACCGCATCCGAGCCCTTGCACACCTGGAGGGTCTCATCCTTTAGGGCAACACCGTATTTATCGATTGCCACCCCGCCGACATCCCCATAAACCAACCTGAAGTCATGCCCGAACCTCCTCCCCACCGCCTCAAGTACCCTGATCCCCTCGGCAACAACCTCCGGCCCGATGCCATCGCCAGGAAGGACAGTGATTTCAAACCTCACCCCCCTGCCTCCTTATTCTCTGCCTTGTGTATTCTATAAGCCCGCCTGAGGAGATAAGCTCGAGCATAAAATCGGGATAGGGCTTTGCCTTAAATGCCTTTCCCCTGGTAATATTCCTGATCTCGCCGGTTGATAGCTCCACCTCAAGGATATCCCCCGACTGGCTCTCCTCTGCCGCCTCATCGCACTCAAGGATAGGCAGCCCGATGTTTATCGCATTCCGATAGAAGATTCGGGCAAAGCTCCTGGCGATGACACAGCCTATCCCCGATGCCTTGATAGCAATTGGGGCGTGCTCCCTTGATGAGCCACAGCCGAAGTTTGTGGTGGCAACGATTATGTCACCCTTCTTGACCCTTTGGGTGAATTCACTATCTATACCTTCCATGCAATGCCGCGCCAGCTCCGCAGGGTCTGAGATATTGAGATAGCTAGCCGGTATGATGGCATCGGTATCTACATTTGCGCCGTATTTGTGCACTTTGCCTTTAAGCTTCAGCGACATTTGCTGGCACCTCTACGCCCTGTTGCCTTAGCCACTCCACTAACGCTTTCCTTGCCTTCCCAGCTCCCTTCGCATCTTGTCACACTGATTATTATAGGTTGGCATCTACTTCTGCCAAGATGCCGCATACTGCATTTCACAACCGGTCTCTTTCCCTTGACTTCCTTTCCTGTCTAGCACCAAGTCGTGCAAACAAGTAACTAACTACGCTTCCAAATAAGACGCTAACCAACGTGTATAGTATATCAGTTGTAGGC